>JAATET010000059.1 GCA_015655545.1 Chthoniobacterales bacterium
ATCTCAAAAAGGCGCGCGAGCTCGATGCCAAGGCCTTCGGCGACCGGGCGACCCTGCGCCTCGCGCTCGTTTATTACTATCAGGAAAATCGCGAGGCCGTGGCGTCGGAAGTCGCGAAGACCAAGGTCGAGCTGATGCCCGCGGATTTGCTGATCTGGCTCGTGTCGAAATATTACGAAGAGGGAGACTTCAAAAAAACCGAGGAATTTCTCGCTCCCATCGCGGCCCGCGGAGCGGCGAATCCCGATCTGCTGCTCAATCTTGCCCGAGCCCGGCTCGCGCAGAAAAAATACGAAGCCGCCCGCGATCCGATCCAAAAATATCTCTCCCTCGCCCGCGATCCCGTAAGCCGTGCGAGGGGGCTGCTCGCTTCCGCGGAGGTCTCCCTCGGCACGGGCAACTACGAGGACGCCAACAAGCTCGTCGAGGAAGCGCAACTGCTCCAGCCCGAGGGGCATTACAACGCCGAGGCGCGCCTCCTTTCCGGAGAAGTGCTCATGCAGCGCGGCGACTACGCCGGCGCCGCCCGGGCGTTCATGACGATCAGCGTGCTCTACGACGATCCCGTGCTCACCCCGAAGGCGCTCGATCGCGCCGCCGCCGCTTACGAAAAATCGGGCAACGACGGCGAGGCCGCAAAGGCGAGGGCGGAGCGCGAGCAGCGCTATCCCAAAGGCGCGGCGAAAAAAAATGACGCCGCGCCAAAGGCTGAACAATGAACGACGAGCCGTCTCCTCCCAGTTCCGGCATGCGCAGCCTGCTGCGTTTTTTGATTTTCGTGGGCGCCGTCGCGCTCGGCGTCGGCATTTTCTATCTGGGCCGGCGCGGCGCTGAAAAGCAGACCGCCGCCGCGCACCCGGAAATTCGCGCCAGGCTGCCGATGCTCACCGCGCTCGACGGCGAGATCACCTCGCTCGTGGGCCGCGTGCTGCCGTCGGTCGTGAGCATTTCCGCGCGCCGGGAAAATCCCGCCCTCGACACGCTCATGCGCCTGCGGCAGATGGCGGGATTCGGCGAGGCCGGCGGCCCGCAGCCCGAGCTCGGCTCCGGCGCCATTGTTTCGGCGGCTGGTCACGTGCTGACGAATTTCCATGTCATCTCCGGAGCCAATCGCGTGGACGTGCAACTCAGCGACGGGCGCGTGTTTCCCGCCATCTTCCTCGGCGCGGATCAGCAATCCGACATCGCGGTGCTCAAAATCGATGCCACGAATCTGCCGCCGCTGAAGTTTGCCGACTCGAATGCCGTGCGGGTCGGCGAAATCGTCTTTGCCATCGGCAATCCGCTCGGCCTGCAGGAGACAGTCACGCAAGGAATCATCAGCGGCAAGGGCCGCCGCGCGGTGAGCGGGCTGGCGACCGAGTTCTTCCAGACCGACGCCGCCATCAACCCCGGAAACTCCGGCGGGCCGCTCATCAATGTGAAGGGCGAGATTATCGGCATCAACAACGCCAGCCTGCTCAACAGCTCCGGAACAAACTTTGCGATGGGCATCAGTTTTGCCAT
Organism: Chthoniobacterales bacterium; assembly: GCA_015655545.1. Taxonomy (GTDB): domain Bacteria; phylum Verrucomicrobiota; class Verrucomicrobiia; order Chthoniobacterales; family JAATET01; genus JAATET01. The sequence goes on from JAATET010000059.1 coordinate 1,507, forward strand.
TCCCTCGAACGTGGCGTTGCGCACCTTCGACGACGTGGTGAAGCGAGGGCGCATTTCGCGGCCCTGGTTCGGCGCGATTACGAGTCCGCTCAATCAGCAGATCGCCACCGATCTTCGTCTCGGCGTGGCGACGGGAAACTACGTCATCTCCGTGGTGCCGAACTCGCCCGCGGCGCGCGCCGGCATCGTGGCCGGCGATGTGCTGCAGGAGTTCGACGACAGCCCGGTGCGCGACACGGTCGATATCATCAACCGTCTTTCCGAGATGAAGGAAGGCGACCGCGTGAATGTCACCGTCTGGCGCGACGGCCGGAGCCTGCGGGTGCCGATCGTCGTCGAGCGGCAGCCGTCGGGGCTCTGATTCGCTGCCGCTTGCGGTTTGACACAAGCCGGGCCGAGTTTTAACCACTATCACTCCCATGTCCTCCTCCCACGCCCAGCCGATTCCGAAAACTCCCCCCGAGCGCACGCTCCGGGTGGCCGTCGCCGTCTTGATCGTCGTGGCGGTCGTGCAGATCGTGGCGGCGGGCATCGCGCTTGCGCCGCGCATCGATTTCGAAAAAATGGGCCGCTCCATGGCGCCGCATGCCGCGGTTGCCGACGCCGCTTCCACGGCTCCCGCGCCGCCCGCCGCCGATAATTCCGAAAAGGCCAACGAGCTGCTCGACGAGGCCCAGAAGTTTCGCGAGGCGGGCAATTTTCAGGGCGCGCTGGAAGCCGTGATCGAGGCCGATCGGCTGACGCCGGACAAGCCGGGCATCCTCGGCCAGATGGTCGATGCCTATCTCCAGCTCGGGAGAAATCAGGAAGCCATCCCGGTGCTCAAGAAAATCCTCGCGCTTCCGGCGAGTGCGGACCCGATCGAGGCGAGCACGCGAGCCATCGCGCAGAAAGTGCTCGCGCAGGTGAGCAACGGCGGGGCGACTTCCGCAATGTCCCCGCCGGTCGCCAAGGCATCGGCCGGCACGCGCGACGACGTCGGCATTCCGATCGGATCCGTCATGGGCATCGTCGATGTGAATCTGCTGAATGGAGAGCCCGGGCAGAAAAATCTGCGCGTCGCGACGAAGGGCGCATCCAGTCAAAAAATCGATCCGATGAAGTTCGCGGCGACCGTCGATTTTTACGAGCAGGACGATCACAGCCAGATCGTGCACAATGATACGCCGCGCCCCACCGAATGGATGTCCGGTCCCGCGATCGATTGGGCGAATGCCGATCCCGAGATTTTCCAGGTCAAATACCGCATGCCGCTCGAGGACCGCGGCGATCTCCCGCCCCTGCAATATTACGGCTACGTGGTCGCCATCTATTACGACGGCGAACTCCAGGACCAGCGCGCGGATCCGCCCGCGCTGCTGAATCAATTCGCTCCCCCCCTCCACAAGGACGTTCCCGCGGAATGAAAATCCTCTTCGTCGACGACGAGCCCGGGGCCGCGCGACGACTGGCTGAGGGCGTGGCTGCGACCGGCTGCGGAGACTGCTTCGTCGCGGAGAGCGCCGAGCAGGCTGTCGAAGTGGTGAACCACGAAGGCGGCGTGGACGTCCTCGTCGTGCAAGTCTTCATGGAGGGCATCGATGGCTTCACGTTGCACGAGACCATCCGTCCGCACCTGCCGGCGCTGCGGACGATTTTTCTGTCCGAGCACGAGATTCCCGCGACCGAAAATCGCGCCGGGGGCTGGCCCGTCCTGCCTCCCGCCATCGAGCCCGGAGCGCTCGCCTTCGCCATTCAGCACCTGGCTCCGCCGCAAGGCCCGCCCGAGGCGGCTCCCTTGCCGGATCCCGATCCGATGGTGGGCGTGATGCTTGGAAATTACCGCATCGATGCCCTGCTCGGCTCCGATGGCGATGGGAAATTTTATCGCGCCGTCCAGACGAACATCGAGCGCCTGGTGGAGTTGCACGCGTTGGATCCGGATCGGGCCGCCGATGCGACGGAGGTCGCCCGTTTTCTGGCCGATGCGCGGACGAAGGCCAATGTCCACCACCCGGCCTTGCTCTCGGTCTTCGAGGCCGGAGAGCTGGACGGCGTCTATTTCTACACCTCGGAGCCCCGCGGCGGATCTTCGCTCGCGGAGCTGGCGGCTCAAGGCATGCAGCTCGCGCCGCTCCCCATTCTGCAGCTCCTGCACTCGATCGCCGAGGTGATGATCCACCTCGCGCATGAAAAAATCCCGCACGAACCGTTGCGGCCGGAGCATGTGCTCGTCGATGCCCGCCAGCGCACGCGTCTGGTGAATACCGCGATCTCGGAGCCGTCCGGCATCGCGGCAGTGCAGGAGATGCGTGCGCTGGCGGCGATGATCGAGCCGGTGGTTGCGATTTCCGGAACCTCCGCCGCTCTCCAGCAGCTTCTCTTCGAAATGGAATCCGAGGCCGTGACGCTGCGCTCGTGGAACGCGCTGCTTTACGAAGTGAAGCGGTGCGTGTCCGGAGCTCCCTCGCCGCATTCGGTCAGGCTCGATGCCAGCGGCCGCGCGGCGATCGAGGCCGTCGGCGCCGCGCGAAAGCGGCAGCGCGCCGCGCGGCTGGCGATGGTGCTGGGCGCGATTCTCCTGCTCCTCGGCGCCGGCGGTTTTTGGGGCTGGCCCATTCTTAAATACGAGCTGGGATTTGGCTCGGAAGCAAATCCCGCCCTGGCAACGATGGTCGAGATCCCGGCGGGTGAATTCGTTTTTCAGGATGGCCGAAAAATCAACCTGCCGGCCTTTTGGATCGACACCCACGAGGTGACGATCGGCCAGTATGCCGACTTCCTTCGCTGGGCCTTGGCTCATCCCGACGCTGCGGATGCCCTGGCTCCGCCCGGCCTGCCGGCGCGGCATTCCTACGTGCCCTCGGGCTGGGCCGACGAGAAAACCGCCGGCGGCGTGAAGGCCGGCTACCATTCCCTGGCCGGCATGGGAGGCATCTACGACGGAGTGAAGCTCACGCTCGACTCGCCGGTGTTCGGGGTCGATTGGTTCTCGGCGATCGTCTACGCCACGTGGAAGGATCGTCGTTTGCCGACCGACGAAGAATGGGAAAAGGCCGCGCTCGGCACCTCGGGAAAAAAATATCCCTGGGGCGACGCGTGGAAATCCGAGAACGCAAATATCGCGGGCCCGGACGGATTCGAAAAATGGTCCGCGGTGAATGCCGTTCCCGGCGACCGCAGCCCCTTTGGGGTGATCGGCATGGGGGGGAACGTCTCGGAATGGACGCAGAGCATCATTCCCGATGAGGCGGGCGGGGGAATGAAGCCGATCGTCCGGGGAGGGAATTGGTCGGATACCGAGCTGAACATCCGCCGCCGCTTACACAATCTTGATGCTTCGGAAAATGCGCCTATCGTGGGCTTCCGCACCGTTTCCGACAAACCTCCCCAACCATGATTTCCGTCCGTCGCCCCCTCCTCCTTCTCGCGCTGGGATTTATCGCGCTCGCGGCCATCGGCGACGCCGCCGCGCAAGTCCGCGTGGATATCTCATTGCGCCGCGCCCTTTTCATTCGCTACGAACCGGTCATCGCCATCGTGACGATCACGAATCTGTCGGGCGGCGAACTGGAACTCGCGGACGAGGGAAATCACAAATGGTTCAGCTTTCATATCGAGCATCCTTCCGACGACGCGGAAGGCGACGCGATCATTCCGCCTTACAACCCCGATTACTCGCTTTCCCCCGTGGTCATCGAGCCCGGGCGCAGCATCAAGCGCGGAGTCAATATCACGCCGCTCTATCCGATCACCGAGTTTGGCATTTATCGGGTTCGCGCCACCGTTTACGACTCGAAGACCGGCCGCTACTACAGCTCCGCGCCCTTGAATGTCACGATCACCGAGGGCACGACGTTGTGGACGCAGACCGTCGGCACGCCCGAGGCGGGATCATCCGACGGGAAGGCGGGCACGCGCACCATCACGCTGCTCTCCCAGCGACTGCCGGATACCACGCAGCTCTACCTGCGCATCGAGGACAAAGAGCGGGGGATGATTTACTGCACCGCCCAGCTGGGGCGCTACGTTTCGTTTTCCAAACCCGATGTCCAGATCGACACGAGCAACGACATTCACATCGTGCAAAATATCGCGCCGAAGCTCTTCCTCTACACGCATACGAATCTCGACGGAAAAGTCCTCGAAAGTAAGCAGTTCGAAAGCACGCAGACCACGCGACCGAGCTTGCGCCGCGATACCAGTGGCGGGTTTCAGGTCGTCGGCGGCATCTTTGTGGATCCCAATGCGCTGGCCGCCCAGCAAGCCGCCAAGCCGCCTGCGTCGATTTCCGATCGTCCGGTGCCGCTCCCGAAATCGCCTTAGGATCGGCTCCCCTCAAGCCGTGCGGTTCACCGCGGTCAGGAAGGGCTGGACCGCCGCGACGAGATCGCGAAAACCGTCGAACGTGATCTGCTGCTGGCCATCGCTCCATGCCTCGGCGGGAGTCGGATGCACCTCGACGAGCAAGCCGTCCGCGCCCATGGCGATCGCACCGCAACAAAGCGCGATCACGAGATCCGCGCGTCCGCAGCCCTGGCTGGGATCGACGATCACGGGCAGGTGCGATTCTTTTTTGGCAATGGCGACCGCGGAGAGATCGAGCGTGTTGCGCGTGTAGGTCTCGAACGTGCGAATGCCGCGCTCGCAAAGCATCACGTTCGGATTTCCATGCGCGAGCAGATACTCGGAAGCGAGCAGCCACTCCTCGATGCGCTCGCTCAGGCCGCGTTTGAGCAGGACGGGTTTTTGCGTGCGCGCGCATTCGATGAGGAGTTGGAAATTCTGCGAATTGCGCGCGCCGATTTGCAGGATGTCCGCGGTCTCGGCGACGTGTTCGACGTCGCGTTCGCTCAATACCTCGGTGATGATCTTGAGTCCCGTGCGCTCGCGAGCTTCGCGCAGGAGACGCAGGCCTTCCTTGCCGAGACCCTGGAATTCGTATGGCGAAGTCCGCGGCTTGTAGGCGCCGCCACGCAGAATGGTCGCGCCCGCCGCTTTCACAGCCTCCGCGGTCGCAAAGAGCTGATCGGCGCTCTCGACCGAGCACGGGCCGGCCATGAAGGTGAACTGCGGTCCGCCCACCGGCACGCCGGCCACGTCGATCACCGAGTTCGCGGGGTGGGACTCGCGGCTCGCGAGCTTGTAGCGCTTCTGCACGCGCAGCACGCTCTCGACCTGCGGCAGCGCGGTGAGCGATTCGAGATTCTGGTGCGTGCGCTCGTCGCCGATGGCGGCGATCACGGTCTGGGCGACGCCGATGATCGGGGACGGCTCGTAGCCGAGGATTTTTACCTCGGCGATGACTTCGTCGATTTGTGCGGGAGATGCGCCGGGGCGGAGAACGATAATCATGGTGGAATCGGGCCGGAGATGACTACCAACCGGACCGGGAAAAGTATAAACAACCCCGGAGCGCGCAGGCTATCGAATCCGTGCTCCGAAGAAGAATTTGAAGATGAAAGACAAGGAAATCGCAGGCAAAATCAAGGAGCTGGCCGACGAGGTGGCCGAGGGCCGTCAAGCCGAGCTGGTCGGGGAGCTCATCGAGACAGCGCTGCGGCTGGGCCGTGACAAAGCGAGCATCGCGGACATGAAATTATTCAACCGCGCGATGCGCGAGATGCGCTACGCGGCGAACGTTTTTTCAAAATTCCCGGGTCGCCGGAAGGTCGCCATCTTCGGATCGGCCCGGACGCGCTCGGACGTGGATGAATTCATCCAGGCCCGCGAGTTTGCCCGCCGCATCGTGCAGGAAGGCTTCATGGTCATCACCGGCGGCGGCGACGGCATCATGGGAGCGGCGCAGCAGGGCGCCGGCGCGGAAAACAGCTTCGGGCTGAACATCCGTCTGCCGTTCGAGCAGCGGGCGAACGAGACCATTTATGGCGACCAGAAGCTCATCAACTTTAATTATTTCTTCACGCGGAAGTTGAACTTCATGAAGGAGACGCACGCCTTCGTGCTATGCCCGGGCGGCTTCGGCACGCAGGACGAAGGCTTCGAGGCGCTCACGCTCATGCAAACCGGCAAGTCCCAAATCGTGCCGGTCGTGCTGCTCGACACGCCGGACGGCAGCTATTGGGAGACGTGGCATCGCTTCCTCGAGAAGGATCTTCTCGGAGCGGGCCTGGTGTCGCAAAGCGACTTCCATCTTTTCAAGGTCGTGCGGAACGTGGAGACGGCGGTCGCGGAGGTGCTTAGGTTCTACCGCGTCTTTCACTCCTACCGCTGGGTGCGAGAGCGCATGGTCATCCGCATCAACAAACGCCTCACGCGCGCCGCGCTCGAGCTGCTCAATGCCAAATTCGACACGCTGCTCGCGGCCGATCGCATCGTCCAGACGGAGGCGCTTCCCGAGGAACACGACGAAACGAAGATTGTCGATCTGCCGCGGCTCGTGCTCGTGCCGCACAAACGCGATTTCGGGATGATCCGTCTGCTCCTCGACGGCATCAACGAATCGGAAACCGAAGGCGCGACAGCAGTCGGCGCGGATGTGTCGGTGGGCGTTCGACAGAGCGATGCGCCGCCGGCGAAGATCAAGGAAGGGTTTTAGGAAAAATTCGAAATGGGGAATGCGAAATTCGAAATGAAAGAGGAGGCCTCAATTCCTCATTCCCAATTTCGCATTTCGAATTCCACTGGCTAGCCGCCCCAGCGGCCATTCACAGCGGGCATGGCGCCGGGGACGATGAGCGTGGAGTAATCGGTCTTGCCGATGGCGCCGATCATCTTTTTGCCCGTCGCGCGCTTCCAATACGCGCTCATGCTCTCGCCCGTGTGGCAGCCCCAGCTTTTCACGAAAGCATCGCGGGTGAAGAGGCCGCGGCGAAGCTGTTTGAGATCGTCTTCGTGGATCCAGGCCTTCGAGCCGCTATCGATCTCGTTGCTGTAATCGAGCATGAAGCAGCGGCTGTTCGAATGGCCGAAAAATTCGAAATCGGAAATTTTCACCTGATCGCGGGGCAATCCGCCGTTGAGGTAGTTGATCGCGTCGCCGCCGCCGTTGATCCAGACAAGGTTCACGCCGTATTTGTCGCGGACGGAAAGGATGTTTCCAATGACGTCGGTATTGTCCTGCGCCTTCATGTGTTCCGCACGGCGGAGGTAACTGGGCTTGTAAACGAGCCAGGTGATGCGCGCGCCGGGGCCATATTGCTTGCGGAGCTGCTCGATGCGCACACGGGTGGCGCGCACGAAATTGCCCCAGAAGCGGTCGTGCGGTGCGGCTTTGTATTTTTCCCACTCGATGAGCGAGGGTGCGCCGGTGAGGAGAATATATTCGCGGTCGTCTGGGCGCGCGCGGCGGGCGAGGCGAAGAGAACGAGCAGGAGCGTGAGCAAAAGCGGGCGCATGGTTGCCTGTAAAATCTCCGCCCCGCGCCAGCATTCAAGTCGAAATGCCGAGCCAGCGTCGAGCGTCGCCGGGGCGATCCGTGGTAATGCCGTCCAGAGCAAGGCGCGCGCAGCGTCGGGCGGAGAGGGCGTGATTGACCGTATGGGTGAAAATTGTCCGGCCTTCCGAACGGAGCGGCCCGAGCAGCGCGGCGTTCAATCGGCGCTCGTGCCGCAGATTGACGCCATCGACGCCGAGCTCGCGAACGCGTTGTGCCAGAAATTTTCCGCGTTGCCGCGACGGCGCCGAGCCGTACTCGGCGAAGAGCCAAAGCGCGCGGCAGGCAGGCAGGGCGCGTTTCGCTTTGGCGATGATTTCGGCGTCGAAGGCGATGAGGACGATGTGATCCTGCGGGGCGGAGCGGAGATCGCGGACCAGCTCCGCGACGAGGTCTTCCTTGAGCTCGAGCACCACTTGTTTGTCCGGTGGGATGGAGGCGAGAATTTCGGCGAGGGTCGCGACGCGCGCTCCGCGCCATTTGGAGTGCTTCCAGATGCCGGCGTCGAGCGCCTGCAACTCGGAGAGGGAGAGATCCCGGATGCGGCGTGGATCGCGTAAAATCCTGCGGCCATCGGCGTCATGAAACGCGACGATGATTCCATCGGCGGAGAGACGCAGGTCGGTCTCGATCGCGTCCGCGCCTTGCCGCCACGCCAGCTCGAATGCGGCGGTCGTATTCTCGGGAGCTTCCCGCGAGGCGCCGCGATGGGCGATGATGAGCGGACTTTGCCGCGGGGTGTTCACTGGAAACCGAACAGCTTTCGCTCCTTGATGAGCGTGGCGACTTCGGGTGGGACCATTTGCTCCCAGTCGGCCGCATTTTCACGAATTTTCGCGAGCACTTGCGCGGAGGTGATGCCGAGGTATTCGCGATGGAAGTTTTCCATCGGGCGGATGAATTGGTTGTCGAGCAGATGGCGGTAGAGGTGCGTGAGATTCGGCGCGACCTGGTAATCGGCGGCGCTGGTGAGCGTGCCGTCCGGCGCGAGAAACGGATAGACGTAGAGCTTTACGCCGGTTTTGAAGAGGCGCCCGAGGCCCTCGAGAATGCCGCCTTCGAGCTCCTGGTAATATTTTTCCTCGAAGATTTCCTGCATGCTCGGGAGCCCGAGCGGCAGGCCGACCATGCGGTCGGTGTAGCGGGTGAGGTAGTTGATGAGGCGGTAGTATTCGCCGTAGTTCGAGATGAGCACGGTGCGGCCGAGCGCGCTGAGCATGTCCACGCGGTCGAGAAAGTCGAGCAGGTCGAGTTCGCCGCCGCGCAGGAGATTTTGCATCGTGATTTCCATGAGCACCTCGGGGGCGCCGTCGCCGAGCGCCTCCTCGGCGAGGAACATCTTGCGCGCGCAGTCGAGCATGTCGTTCGTCACGAGCGTGACGGGACGGAAGCTGCCCCGCTCGATGAGGAGCGGTTTTTTGTAGAAGGCTTCGGCGGCGTTGATGACTTCGCCGTCGGCGCGGAATAGCGCGGCTTTCGTGAGGCCCTGGGTGACGAGCTGGAGGGCCATCAAGCGGTTGTCCACTTGCGCGAATGCCGATCCGGAAAAGCGAATCATGTCCACCTCGATGCGTTCGGAGGACAGGTCGTCGAGCAGCGAGCCGATGAGGGCGTCGAGCCGGTTCGTGAGGTAGAACGCGGCGTAGATCAGGTTCACGCCGATGATGCCGAGCGCCTCCTGCTGCGCGAGATTCTCCGCGTCGAGCATGCGAACGTGAAGGATGATCTCGTTGACCGGGCCGCGGGGCTCGAGCTGGAAACGAATGCCCAGCCAGCCGTGGGATTCGTCATGGCGGCGGAAGCTGCGGGCGGCGACTGTGTCCGCGAACGCAAAAAATCTGCGCTGTTCGCCGAACTTGGCGTCGAGCCGCTCGACGAGCAGCTCGTATTCGTGGTCGAGCATCGTGTGGAGCCGGCGGCGGCTCACGTAGCGCCCGGCCTCGCCGTAGATCGCGTCGCTGAACGTCATGTCGTAGGCCGAGATCGTCTTGGCGATCGTGCCGGATGCTCCGCCGACGTGAAAAAATCGGCGGGCCACTTCCTGGCCGGCGCCGATTTCCGCGAACGTGCCGTAGATGCGGCCGTCGACGTTGATCTGGAAAGCCTTCTTGTTGACCTGTTTCTCGTGTTTGCCGTCCATCAAGACAAAGGATGAAGGATGAAGACGGAAGGAAGAAGTCCGAAACCACTTCGGCTTTCGGCTTCCAACTTGTGGCTTACTTTTCCAGCGGCTCGATCTGCTTCAGCGTGGCGAAACTGATTTCGCGCATGATGCGGAGAAACTCCTGCATGTAGGCAAGCCGGGCGGCGGATTGCGTGGTGGCCGCGTAGAGCCGGCTGCGGAGGCCGGATTTGCCGATGCGTTTCCACGCGACGTAGTTGCGATCGAGAAACGGCTGCACGGTCCAGCCCGGCAGGCAGGCGACGCCGCGGCCGCTGGCGACGAGTTGCAGGATGGCCGCGGTCAACTCGGTGGTGCGTCGAGCCGGATTGACCTTGGCCGGGATGAGAACCTCGCGAAGGAGGTCGATGCGTTCGTCCGGAATCGGGTAGGTGACGAGGGTTTCCTTCGCGAAATCGCGGGCCGTGAGATACGGCTTCCGGTTCAACGGGTGATGGCGCGAAACCATCGCCAGCACCTCGTAGGAAAACAGCGGATGGAAGGCGGTGTCCGCGCGCTTCGCGGCGTGCGAGACGATCACGAGATCGGCGCGATTTTGTTTCAGCAATCCGACGGGATCCGCGTGGAAGCCGGAGACGAGATCGAGCTCGACCTGCGGCCAATGCTCGCGGAAGGCATCCATCGAGGGCATGAGCCAGTCGAAGCAGGAATGGCATTCCACCGCGATGCGGAGCTGGCCGGCGTGGCCCTGCGCGATGCGGGCGAGATCGCGTTCACCTTCCTGCACGCGGCGGGAGATGTCGTAGGCGAGCTCCACGAGAAGCTGGCCGGCGGCGGTGAGGCGAAGGGGATCGCTCTTGCGTTCGAACAGCTCGACGCCGTGATGATGCTCGATCGCGCGGATCTGGTGCGACACGGCCGGTTGCGAGAGATGGACGCGGCGCGCGGCCTTCGAGAGGTTGCCGGTTTCGGCGAGCGCGATGAGCGTTTTGAAGTGGCGAAGTTCGAGCATGGCAGAAGGGAGAAGGCAGAAGGCAGAATGGTTAGTTCTGTCCCTTGGACGTTTTGAGGGTGGTGACCAGGATCGCGATCAGTTGGTTGGTTTCGTCGTGCAGGGCGGTGAGTTTATGGGTGGGGATCAGGCAGGCTTCGTCGAGTAATTCCAGCCAATAGGCGGTTTCGTCGGCTTCCTTGAGGCAGTCGCCGATCTTGGCGGTGAACTCCGCCTTGCTGCGGGCCCGCCTTGCTTCGCGATAATTTGCCCCGATGGACGTGCCGGACCGCAGGACTTGATGACCGATGACGCGGGCCGCAGAGTTCTTCGGCAATGCGCTGACCAGGCGGATGATTCTCAGCGCAAAGTCCTTGGTCCGAATCGCAAGGTCGCCCGGAGGCCCTTCTTCATTCTGCATTCCGCCTTCTACCATTAACCAAACGAATGATCATCCGAAAAACGTTGAGTTAGGCGAATGATTCGTGGCCGGCGAAACTGCCGGAATGAGCGAACGCATTCTCACGCACAATCTTGGTTATCCTCGCATCGGCCCCAATCGGGAACTCAAGCGCGCGACCGAGGCCTTTTGGGCCGGCCGGCGCGGCGCCGGTGCGCTGGAGCAAACCGGCCGCGAGCTGCGGGCCGCGGCGTGGCGGCGGCAACGGGAGGCGGGCATCGACCTGATTCCGTCGAACGATTTCTCGTTCTACGATCAAATCCTCGACCTGAGCTGCCTGTTGGGCAACGTGCCGCGCCGGTTTGGGTGGGACGGCGGTCCGATCGGCCTGAACCTCTATTTTCGTATCGCGCGGGGCGGGCATTCCGGAGATTGCGGATGCGGGGGAATCGCGGCGGCCGGCGAAATGACGAAGTGGTTCGACACGAATTATCACTACATCGTTCCGGAATTCACCAAGGAGACGTGTTTTCGGTTGAGCGGCACCAAGCCTTTCGATGAGTTCCGTGAGGCGTTGGCCCTGGGAATCCGCACCAAGCCGGTGCTCGTCGGCCCGTTGACCTACCTGCATCTCGGCAAGGCGGAAGACGGTCTCGATCGCTTGTCGCTGCTGGACGGACTCGTTGATGTCTACGCGGAGATTCTTGGCGGGCTCGCCCACGAAGGCGCCGAGTGGGTGCAAATCGATGAGCCGATTCTGGGACTCGATTTGGCGCCGGCGTGGCGAACGGCCTTCGATGCCGCCTACGCGCGGCTGCGAGCGGCGGCGCCTGGTTTGAGGATCATTCTTGCGACGTATTTCGGCGCCCTGCACGAGAACCTCGAACTGGCCGCGGGCCTTCCCGTGGATGCCTTGCACCTCGATCTTGCCCGCGCGAGCGAGCTCGATGCCGTCCTCGGTCTTCTTCCCGCGGAAAAGGCGCTGTCGCTGGGCGTCGTTGACGGCCGCAATGTTTGGCGCAACGACTTCGTGGTTTCGCGAGCGCTCATCGAAAGGGCTCAACAACATGGCGGGCGGCTTTTCGCGGCTCCGTCCTGTTCGCTCCTTCATGTGCCGGTCAGCCTCGAGCGCGAGCCGGGATTGGGGGCGAATCTCAGGGGGTGGCTGGCATTTGCCGACGAAAAGCTGCGCGAAGTCGTGACGCTGGCGCAGATGGTCAACGGGGAGGGAGATCCGGTCGAGGTTTACAAAAATCAGGTGGCGATCCAGTCACGACGCGCCAGCGGGTTGATTCACCGGCCGCTGGTCAAGGCGCGCGCCGTCGAGGTGAAACGGGAGGACGCGGAACGCGGGAGCCCGTTTTCCGTGCGGCGGCGCAAGCAGCGGGAGACGCTTGGATTGCCCGCGTTTCCGACGACCACGATCGGGTCGTTTCCGCAGACCGAGGAACTTCGTTCTTCCCGGGCGCGGTGGCGAAAACACGAGCTGTCGAACGCGGATTACGAGCGCATCCTCGAGGAGGAAATCGCCGCCGTGGTGCGGAGGCAGGAGGAGCTCGGAATCGACGTGCTCGTGCACGGAGAAGCGGAGCGCAACGACATGGTCGAGTATTTTGGCGAGCAGCTCGAGGGGTTTGCGTTCACCGCGAACGGCTGGGTGCAAAGCTACGGCAGCCGGTGCGTGAAGCCGCCGGTCATCTTTGGCGACGTGTCGCGTCCCGCACCGATGACCGTGCGATGGTCGCAATACGCGCAATCGCTCACGGAGCGCCCGATGAAAGGGATGCTGACCGGCCCCATCACCGTGCTGCAGTGGAGTTTTGTGCGCGACGACCAGCCGCGGCGGGAAACCGCGCGGCAGATCGCGCTCGCCCTGCGCGACGAGGTGCTCGATCTCGAAGCGGCCGGCATCGGCGTGATCCAGATCGACGAACCGGCGTTGCGGGAAGGATTGCCTTTGCGCCGCGCCGATTGGCCGGAGTATCTCGACTGGGCGACGGAAGCGTTCCGCCTGACGGCGGCCGGCGTGCGCGACGAGACGCAGATTCACACCCACATGTGCTACTGCGAGTTCAACGACATCATCGCGTCCATCGCCGCGCTCGATGCGGATGTGATTTCGATCGAAACCTCGCGATCGAACATGGAATTGCTCGGCGCGTTCACCGACTTCGCGTATCTGAATGAAATCGGGCCGGGGGTTTACGACATCCATTCGCCGCGCGTGCCGACGACCGACGAGATGGTCGGGCTTCTGCGCAAAGCCGCGGCGGTGCTGCCGACGGAGAACCTATGGGTCAATCCCGATTGCGGCCTGAAGACCCGCGGTTGGCAGGAAACGCTCGAGGCGCTTCGCAATATGGTGGAGGCCGCGCGGCGGCTGCGGCGGGAGTTGGCCTGAGGCTAGGCGGCGCGCCCCGCGATTTCCACGAGCAGGCGGCTGAGGACGATGTTCTCGGAGAGCTGAGTGGTGATGAGTTCGCGGTTCGCGCGAGCGCAGGCGAGGAAGGCGGATTGCAGCTCCGGCAGGGTGTAGCGGGTGGAATTCGCCGCCGCGATGTCGAGCGGGTAGGAGTTCAGCGTGCCGTCTTTTTTGCGCGGGAGATGCGCGGTGGCCGAGGCGGGCAGGCGGTTCAATGCGCCGGAGAAAAACTGCGGATGGGCGGGCGGCGCAAGCTTATGCGTGACCATGAGATCCTTCACGGCGAGGAGATTCCGGACCGTGGGCATGATGGCGGCGAGGAGGAGGCCGACGCCTTTTTCGCCCTGGCGCATGAGCTGGTCGAGCGTGCGGAGGCAGAGGACGATGTCGCGTTTTGCGAGCGCGTTGCTGAGGTCGAAGATGCCGCCGGAGCGGGTGGCGGGGACGAGCTCGCGAACTTGTTCGACGGTGATGGCGGCATCCGCGCCGAAGGCCAGGGCGAGTTTTTCGAGCTCCATATCGAGCTGGCGGGCCTCGGCGCCGACGCGGGCGGAGAGCACGGCGGCGGCATCGTCGGTGAGGCGCAGCCTGGCGGCGGAAGCGCGTCCTGAGACCCATTCCACCACGTCGGCCTCGGTCGCGCCCCAGCCGAAATCGGGCTTGTCGTGGAGGTGGACGGTCGCGAGTTTCCCGAGGGTTTTGTAGGCCGTGCGGCGCTTGTCGGAATCGGTCGCGCTGAGCAGGAAGACGACGCCTGGCGGCAGGCCTTCCTTGAGGATGAGGAGAAGTTTTTCGAGCCCGGTGGTGACGGTTTCGGAACGGCCTGTTACGGTGTCGGCGAGGAACGTCGCACTTTTGAGCCAGACGAGCTTCGCGCCGCCGAAGAAGGGGACCGTGAGGAGGGCCTCGATGGCGGCGTGGATCTTTGCCTGGGCCTCGTCGACGGTGCCGACGGCGCCGTCGATGGTCTCGATGGCAAATGGGTCGTCGGATGGGGCGAGCTGGGCAGCGAGCTCGGTGGCGGCTTTCTTGACGCCGGATTCGTCGCTGCCGGTGACGAAGTAGATGCGGGTGGATGTTTCGGCGGTGGCTTTGGCCCGGGCCATGAGGCAGCTTAACGGGGGGGCGGGGGTCGAAGGCGAGCGCGATCTTTGGCGCCGCAGCAGCGTTTGTAGCGATGGCCGCTGCCGCAGGGACAGGTGGCATTCCGTCCCGGCGTGGCGGCGGGCGCGCAGGCGCGGAGGAGGGACATGATCTCGGCGGGCGCGCGCTGGCGGTGCAGCAGGCCAGCCATGATTTGCATGTAAGGATCAACGTGGCGGAAGAAGGCGAGTCGGCCGGGGCACAGGTAGCTGATGCGGGTGCCGGGGCCCGGAAGGGGAACGAAGCGCAGCTTCGGGCAGTCGCCGTGGCAGGCGAACAGGTAGTGGCACTGGCGGCAGGCGGCGGGCAGGGTGTCGCGCTTGTCGGCTCCGAAGCGGCGCTGGGCGGGGGAGTGGGCGAGGTCGCGCAGGTCGGTGGCGAGCAGGTTGCCGAGCTTCCACTCGGGGTAGACGTAGTGGTCGCAGGGATAGACGTCGCCGTTGTGCTCGACGGCTAGGGCGTTTCCGCAGGTCTCCGCCGCGATGCAGATGGGGCTGGGGTGCCCGGCCCATGCGGCAAGCGTGGAGTCGAAGTCACGCACGAAGACGCGGCCGACATCCCCGTGCACCCATTCGTCGAAGACCGTGTTCAGGAACAGGCCGTAATCCTCTGGCTGCACCGACCAGTCGGTGACGGCATCCGAGGGATCGGCGCCGGTCGCCGGCGGGCTGTCGAGATTACGGCGGCTCGCGGGGCCCGCTTCTTCGGCGGGAAGCCGGCTCCAGCGCTCCACGACGGGGATGAACTGCAGGAAGCGGGAGCCGATTTTTTTGAGGAATTGGTAGATCTCGGCGGGGTGGCGTGCGTTGCGGCGGTGCACGACGGTGAGCGTGTTGAACTCGACGCGGTGCCGATGGAGGATTTCCACGCCGCGAAGCACCGCGCTGGAAGTCGGCCGCCGCCTGCGGTCGACGCGGTAGGCGTCGTGAAGCGCGGGAGGGCCGTCGATGCTGATGCCGACGAGGAAGCCGTGCCGCGACAAAAAGGAGCCCCAGGCATCGTTCAGCAGCGTGCCGTTGGTCTGCAGGCCGTTGCGGATGGTCTTGCCGCCGTGGTGAATCCGCTGCCAATGCAGCACGCGCTCGAAAAACGGGATACCCATGAGCGTGGGCTCGCCGCCCTGCCAGGCGAAGGCGACCTCGGGGGTGTCCTGCGAGGCGATGTATTGCCGGACATAGGCCTCGAGGACGGCGTCGCTCATGCGCGAGGGGCCGGGCAGGCGGCGGAGGCGGTCTTTCTCGACGTAGAAGCAGTAGGTGCAGTCGAGGTTGCAGCTGGCTCCGGAGGGCTTGGTGAGAACGTGGAAGGGCGGCGCGGAGAGGGCGGGCATGGTCGCGGGAACCTGGAGGGTGCCATGCCGCGATGCGATGGCGCCTTGATCCGCGTCACTTTCGGGCGGCGGAGGGGAGATCAGCCGCGGCGAGATGGGGAGCGCTTGGCCTTGTATTTTACGGGAGGCGGGGCGGTGGTGATCTTGTCGATGCCAGCGCCGGCCTTGAGCTCGGCGATCTGGTCGCGGATGAGGGCGGCGCGTTCGTATTCGAGGTTCGCGGCGGCGGTGGCCATGTCGCGCTCGAGTTCCTGCATGAGCTCGTGGAGATCGAAATCGGGCGCGGTCTCGGAGACGATGGATTTTTCGAGATCGCGGCTGCTTTTGAGGATGACGTGGAGGCTCTCCTGCACGGCGCGGACGACGCTCTTAGGCTCGATGCCGTGTTCCCGGTTGTAGGCCATCTGGCGGTTACGGCGATATTCCGTGATCTCGAGCAGCGCGCGGATGCTGCCGGTGATCGTGTCCGCGAAAAGAACGACCTCGCCGTTGAGGTGACGCGCGGCGCGGCCGGCGGTCTGGATGAGGCTCGTCTGGCTGCGGAGGTAGCCTTCCTTGTCGGCGTCGAGGATGCAGACGAGCGAAACCTCGGGCAGGTCGAGGCCTTCGCGGAGAAGGTTGATTCCGACGAGCACATCGCATTCGCCGGCGCGCAGGCTGCGCAGGATCTCCACGCGCTCGATGGTGTCGATATCGCTGTGCAGGTAGCGGACTTTCATGCCGACATCGCGGAGATAGTCGCTGAGATCCTCGGCGGTGCGTTTCGTGAGCGTGGTGATGAGCACGCGCTCGCCGATCTCGATGCGCTGGCGGCAGCGCTCGATCGTCTCGTCGATCTGGCCTTTGAGCGGCCGCACCGTGATGCGCGGATCGATCAGGCCGGTGGGACGAATGATCTGCTCGGCGACGAGCGGCGCGCCGGGCGTGTGGCAGTCGAACGCGGCGACGAGCTCCATCGGGTTGTATTGACCGGACGCGCGGGCAGCCTCGACATCCGCGGGGAAATTTTTGTCGGGATTGGCGATGTAGCCGGCGTTTCCGACGACGCTGTTGCGGATCTCGAACGGCCCCGGTGTCGCGCTGACGTAAACGATCTGGTTCGTCATGCCCATGAACTCGTCGAAATTCAGCGGGCGGTTGTCGAGCGCGCTCGGAAGGCGGAAACCGTGCTCGACGAGGACGGATTTGCGCGAGCGGTCGCCGGCATACATGCCGCCGATCTGCGGGATCGTGGCGTGGGATTCGTCGATGATGAGGAGCGTGTCCTTCGGCAGGAAGTCCATCAAGGTGTAAGGCTGCGAGCCGGGCGGGCGGCCGGTGAGATGGCGGGAATAATTCTCGATGCCGTTGCAGAAGCCCATCTCCTGCATCATCTCGAGGTCGAATTCCGTGCGCATCTTGATGCGCTGCGCCTCGATCAAGCGGCCGTCGCGCTCGAATTCCATCACGCGCTGGTCGAGTTCTTCGCGAATCGCGCGCATGGCGGCGTTCAGCTTGTCGTGCGGGGTGACGAATTGCTTCGCGGGAAAGAGCGTGAGGTTCGTGAGCCGCGCGGTGACGTCGCCGGTGAGCGGATCGAATTCGCTGATGCGGTCGATCTCGTCGCCGAAGAATTCCACGCGGATGGCGCGCTCGTCGCTCTGCGCCTGATGCACCTCGACCGTGTCGCCGCGCACGCGGAATTTTCCGCGCTCGAAGGCAATGTCGTTCCGCTCGTAGAGCATGTCCACGAGCTTGGAGAGGAAGGCCTCGCGCGACATCTGCTGGCCTTCGCGAATCGTGACCAGCATTTGCAGGAAGTCCTCCGGCGAGGCGAGGCCGTAAATGCAGGAGACGCTGGCGACGATGAGCACGTCGCGGCGCGAAAGCAGAGAGCTGACGGTCGAGAGCCGGAGACGCTCGATCTCCTCGTTGATCGACGAATCCTTCTCGATGTAGGTGTCCGAGCGCGGGAGGTAGGCCTCGGGCTGGTAGTAATCGAAATAGCTGACGAAATACTCGACGGCATTGCG
>JAATET010000011.1 GCA_015655545.1 Chthoniobacterales bacterium
CCGGTGAGGTAATCGACCTGGTCGGTGTCCTTGCCATTGACGACCTTGCGATGCGGCGTCTCGATGAAGCCGAAGTCATTGACCCGGGCAAACGTCGAGAGCGAGCTGATAAGGCCGATGTTCGGGCCTTCCGGCGTCTCGATCGGACAGATGCGGCCGTAGTGCGAAGGATGCACGTCGCGGACTTCGAAGCCGGCGCGGTCGCGGGAGAGACCGCCAGGTCCAAGGGCCGAGAGACGGCGCTTGTGGGTCAGCTCGGACAGCGGGTTCGTCTGATCCATGAACTGGCTCAGCTGCGAGCGGCCGAAGAAATCGCGCACGACGGCGGAAAGAGCCTTCGGGTTGATCAACTTCTGCGGCGTGATGTGCTCGGTGCCGGCATCATAAAGGGTCATGCGCTCGCGAACAAGGCGCTCGGTGCGGGCAAGGCCCACTCGGCACTGGTTGGCGAGAAGCTCGCCGACGGTGCGGACGCGGCGGCTGCCGAGGTGATCGATATCATCGACCATTCCTTCGCCGCGCTTGAGCTCGAGCAGATATTTCATCGCGGCGACGAAGTCTTCCTTCGTGAGCACGCGGATCGCCTGATCGACATCGACGTCGAGCTTCTGGTTGATCTTGTGACGGCCAACGCGGCCGAGATCGTAGCGCTTCGGATCGAAGAACAGGCGCTTGAGCATGCTCCGCGCATTCTGGACGGTCGGCGGATCGCCGGGGCGGAGCTTGCGGTAGATGTCCTTGAGCGCTTCGTCCTCGTCGTGGGCGGGATCTTTCTTGAGCGACTTGATGACGGTGTCGTCGTTCTTCGTGTCGACGACCTTCACCGAAGTGTGGCCGAGGCTGAGGAGCTGCGAGACGGTCGTCTTGCTGAGCGGCTCGAAAGCGCGGGCGACGGTGATTTCGCCGTCGAGCACGTCGGCGATGAGGACCTTTGAAGCGATTTCTTCCTCGTCGAGCTTCTCGCTGAGTTTCAGCGTCTCGATGTCGTAGAAAAGACCGATGATGTCGGAGTCCGATCCGTAGCCGAGCGAGCGCAGGAAGGTGGTGGCGAGGAATTTCCGACGGCGCTTGCGGCGGTCGAGATAGACGTAGAGCAGATCGCTCGTGTCGAACTGCACCTCGAGCCAGGAGCCGCGGTCGGGAATGATGCGGAAGCTGTGGAGCAGCTTGCCGTTAAGATGGATGTCGGTCTCGAAGCAGATGCCCGGCGAGCGGTGCAGCTGGGAGACGACGACGCGCTCGGCGCCATTGATGACGAACGTGCCCTGCGGCGTCATGAGCGGAATTTCGCCCATGTAAACTTTTTCCTCCTTGGTCGCGTGCTCGTCCTTGTAACGGAACGTGACGTAGAGCGGCGCGCTGAAGGTCTGGCCTTCGCGCTGCGAATCGAGCGCGCTCATTTTCGGCTCGCCGAGATCGTAGCTGACGAAATCGAGGCTGGCCTTTTCTTCAAAGCCAAAGATCGGGAAAAATTCGCGGAAGACGGCCTGGAGGCCGATGTCGCGGCGTTTCGAGGGCTCCGTGCCCCGTTGGAAAAACTCGTCGTAGGAATTGATCTGGAGTTCGATCAAATTTGGCGGCTCGATGGCCTCCTTCAACTTCCCGAAATGAAGACGCTCAGACATGGGCAGGATATAAGGACAGTTAGGCTTTCGCCTGTTCTAACGAACGGTTACGAGTCGCGGTCAGTCGAGACGACAAAACGCCTGCACGACGAAGCGAATTCGTCATTGCGAGGCGGAGACTGGCGGCGGCGCGGAATCGCTGAGTCAGAACCTTGGGCAAAAGGGTGGGTGATGAAAATAGACCGCGCCGGGCGTATGGCAAGAGAATTTTTTGAGAAAAATCCCCCGCATCCGCCCGACGCGGATTGGAATTACTTGATTTCGACTTTGGCTCCGGCGGCTTCGATCTTTTTCTTGATCTCTTCCGCTTCTTCCTTGGTCACGCCCTCTTTGAGAGCTTTCGGGGCGCTTTCGACGAGAGCCTTGGCTTCCGCGAGACCCAGTCCGGCGACAGCGGCGCGGACTTCCTTGATGACGGCAATCTTGTTGCCACCCGTTTCGACGAGGATGACGTCGAAGCTGGTCTTCTCTTCGGCTGCTTCTGGGGCAGCGCCACCAGCGGCCGGGCCGGCTGCAACGGCTACGGGAGCAGCGGCGCTGACGCCCCACTTCTCTTCGAGCTGCTTCACGAGGTCGGCGATTTCCAAGACGGTCAGGCCGCTCAGCTTGTCAACGAGTTCAGATGTATCTGCCATGGTATTTTTTGTTTGGTATCGTCGCGCCCCGAAGCCTCAGGGCATTTAAGAATCCGCAGCCGCGAATCCGACGAGGAACCGATTTATGTGTGTTTTTGGGACTCGCAGCGCGGGGCTTCTGCCGTGTTGCGAAATTTTCTAAAGTTTTTACAGGAGGCAACGGAGGAAACAGAGGAGGCTGGAATTTCTCCGTTCTCTCCGTTTCCTCCTGTTCAAAGTATTTATGCCGCAGCCGCGTCGGCCTTGGCTTGAAGGACGCGGGCGAGGCTGGCGCCGGGCTCGTTGAGCGTGCGGACGAGCTTCGTCGCAGGCATGTTGAGCAGACCGAGAAGCTGGGCCTGGAGCACTTCCTTCGGAGGAAGCTCGGCAAGCGCGGTGATCTGCGTCGCGTCGAGCGCGGAGTTATCGAGCACGCCGCCCTTGACGACAGGCTTCGTGAATTCCTTGGCGAACGTCTTGAGCACCTTGGCGGCGCCGCAGATGTCGGCTTCGCCGGTGATGACGGCGTTCTGGCCCGCCAGCGACTTGCCGAGGTCGGGCATGCCGAGCTCTTTGGCCGCGATTTTGACGAAGCTGTTTTTGACGACACTCAGGCTCGCACCGCTGGCCCGGAGGCGTTTGCGGAGCTCGGCGAAATGCGGCACGGTCATGCCGGTGTAGTCAGCGACGATGAGGAACGGCGACGATTGGAATTTCTCGCGCAGGTCTTCGACGATAAGGGATTTCTCGGGTCTCATGGTGTTCGGTCGAAGTTAATTATTTGAGGAACGGAGATGGATCGACCGCAACGCCGGGCGACATGGTCGCGGCGAGCGTGATGGCCTCGACGAAGAAGCCTTTGGCGGTGGCAGGGCGAGCCTTGACGACCGCGTCGATGACTGCGCTGCCGTTTTCGAGCAGCGCCGTCGCGTCGAAGGAGAATTTACCAACGGGAACGGCGACGTTCGCGTTTTTGTCGAGCTTGAACTCGACGCGGCCGGCCTTGACGGCCTTGACGGCACCGGCGGTGTCGTCGGTGACGGTGCCGGTCTTCGGGTTCGGCATGAGGCCGCGAGGTCCGAGGACTTTGCCGAGTTTACGAACTTCCGACATGGCGGCGGGAGTGGCGACGGCGACGTCGAAATCCTGGAAGCCGCCCTGCACTTGCTTGAGGAGCTCTTCGAAACCGACGAACTCGGCTCCGGCTTCCTTCGCAGCCTCGGCAGCGGAGCCGGTCGCGAAAACGAGCACGCGGACCGATTTGCCGGAGCCGTGCGGGAGCGGGCAGGTGCCGCGCACCATTTGGTCGCTCTGCTTGGGATCGACGCCCAACTTGAAGGAGAGAGTGACCGTCTGGTCGAACTTCGTGGCGGGAAGCGTCTTGAGGACCTTCACCGCGTCTCCGAGCGAGTATTTCTTTTTGGCGTCCACCAACTCGGCGGCCGCGCGATAACGTTTGCTGCGTTTTTTTTGCATGTTTTCCTGCAGTGCGAGCGGACCGTGAGGCCCTCCTGCTTGTTTTGGTTAAATTTTAGTCGACGATCTCGATGCCCATCTGGCGGGCGGTGCCGCAAAGCGTGCGGAAGGCAGCTTCCTCGCTGTTGGCGTTCATGTCGGCAATCTTGATCTTCACGACATCCATCACCTGCTTCTTGGTGAGCTTGGCGACCTTGACCTTGTTCGGCTCCTTCGATCCGGCGGCAATGTTCGCGGCTTTTTTGAGCAGGATGCCGGCGGGCGGATTCTTGGTGATGAAAGTGAAGCTCTTGTCCTTGTAGACCGTGATGACGACGGGAAGGATGTCGCCGGCCTGCTTCTGCGTGGCGGCGTTGAATTCCTTGCAAAAAGCCATGATGTTCACGCCCTGCTGGCCCAACGCGGGGCCGACGGGAGGTGCGGGATTCGCCGAACCTGCGGGAATCTGGAGCTTGATGGTTGCGACGACTTCTTTGGCCATGATGTAAAAAGGGTGCGCTGGAGTTCAGCGAAAAGAGTTCGGAATGTGCCGGGATTTCCCAAACGAGTCAAGGGAGATTTTGAGGTTTTTTCCGAGTAATCTTCCTCATCCTCTTCCACTTCCTACCCCTCGGGCCTGGAAAGGAAGAGGAAGGTATCGTCAGCCGATTCACGAGGCGGCGGGCGGAAACCACTGATAGAGCCAAAAGTAAACGATCACGCCGGTGAACGAAACGTAGAGCCATACCGGCATGGTCCAGCGACCGATGC
Source organism: Chthoniobacterales bacterium (assembly GCA_015655545.1). GTDB lineage: Bacteria > Verrucomicrobiota > Verrucomicrobiia > Chthoniobacterales > JAATET01 > JAATET01. The sequence goes on from JAATET010000011.1 coordinate 4,466, forward strand.
GCTTGTGCCGATCAAAGCGCGCGCGCAGCGCCGGAACGACCGTGCAAATGATCATGGGCAGCACGACTACCGCCAGAATCGTGTGAGTGCCAAGCAGCCAAAAATAAAAGGTCTTCGGCCAGCCCGGGTGCGTGAAGTAGGTGACGTGTCCGGCCTTGAGAAAATGGTAGGTCAGGTAGCACGCGAGGAAAAGCGTCGAGGTCACGAGCGCCGTGACCATGCAGGCGATGTGGGCGCGCCGGCGATCGTGGCGGATGAACCACCAACCGGAAGCGATGAAAATCGTGCTGAGGGCGTTGAGCGTGGCGTTGATGGGCGGCAGATCGGAGACGGTCACTATTTATTTATGTGCGGGAGGCGGTGTGGAGTCCTCGCGGTCGAGCGTCTGGATGTCGTCGAGGATTTTCGGGAGCAGATTGTCGCCCTCGTCGAGGTCGTGGTAGGCGCGGATGTAGCCTTCGCGATCCACGACGACGAATTTCTGCGCATGGATGGGCATGCCTTCCCCGTCCTTGGAAAGACCGAGGAGCATGCCTTTCGCAATGAATTTTTCGATCGCATCCGGATCGCCGGTAAGGAATGACCAGCGGTCGGGATCTGTGCCGTATTTCGCCCCGTATTTCGAGAGCACATCGGGCGTATCATAAGCCGGATCGACCGTGATGCTGATGAGATGCACGTCTCCGGCGGCGATATTTCGCGTGGCGATTTGCAACCGTCTCATGCGCTCGGTCATCACCGGACAGGGTCCCGCGCAACGCGTGAAAATGAAATCGGCGACCCATATTTTCCCAATGAGTCCGCCTCGTCGCACTTGCAGCCCGGTCTCGGCGGTGAAGGAAAAATCCGGCACTTTGGCCAGCACGGGAAGTTCCCTCGGCACCCTGGGGCCTGCCTTCTTGATCAAATACATTTCCGCACCCAGCACGCACATCGCGATCAAAAAAAGCCCGCCCCAGGCCAGCCGACGAATGCGTAATTGGGGTCGGACCTGCATGGCAACGAAGTCCTAGAAGCGACGCGTGGCGACGAGCAGGGCAAGCAGCAGCGGAAGATAGATAATCGAGCCGAAAAACAATACCCGGGCGGCATCGCGCGTGCGCCGCAGGGCGAAACGAATGGCGAGTGCGCCAAAAGCCGCGCCGAGCCCCAATGCGCCGATGAAATAAGCTGGCGTGTTCAGGCCGATGAACGCCGGAACGAGGCTTACCGGAAGCAGGCAGAGCGCATAAAGCACGGCCTGCCGCGAGGTGGCTCCGCCGTTCGTATCGTGGCCCGTGATAAAGATGAAGCCCGCGGCGGCGTATTCCTCGCGATACATCCACGCGATGGCGAGGAAGTGCGGCATTTGCCAGAACCAGAGAATCGCGAAAAGCACCCAGCCGGGCAGGTTCGCCTGGCCGGTCGCCGCGATCCAGCCGATGAGCGGCGGCAGCGCGCCGGGAACTGCCCCGACGAGCGTATTGATCGAGCTGATGCGCTTGAGCGGCGTGTAAATGAGCACGTAGACGATGACGGTCGCCGCGGCGAGCGAGGCGGCCAGCGGATTGACAAACGCGAGGCATGCGATGCCGAAAACGGAAAAGAAAATTCCGAAGAGCAGCGCGTCGGTCGGGTGCATGCGGCCGGCCGGCAGGGGCCGCGTGCGGGTGCGCCGCATGAGCGCATCGACGTCGCGCTCCCACCATTGGTTGAGCGCCGCGGCGCCGCACGCGCTGAGCGCCGTGCCGATGAGCGTGGCGGAAAGATCGATCCAGGAAATCGGCGATCTCCCCTGCCCCAGCAAAAACCCGACGAGCGTCGTCGAGAGCACGAGCAGCGAGAGCCGCGCTTTCACCAACTCGGCGAGGTCGGAGGCCAGCGACTGCGGCTCGGTGGTGGTTTCGGTGGCGGACTTCATTCGGGCGTCGGGTCAGGCGGCCGCTTTCAAACGGAGAGCCGGGAATAGCGTGGCGGCGTGGAAAATTCGAGCGATTCCTCACGCGCCGCGGCGGACCGGGCAAAAAACCGGAAGGTCAGCAGCGCCGAAACCACGAGCGTGAGCGCGCCGAGCGCCATGTGCGCGGTGGCGACATCGGCCGGCTTGTCATACCAGATCGTGCATATGCCGAGGGTGATTTGCACCGCGATCATGCCCGCGAGCAGGAGCGCCATTCCCCTCGCCCCGGAATTTTTCGCGCGCCAGGCAACAAGGATTCCGAAGACCAAAATCCCGGCCGCGATGAAGCGATGCGCCATTTGCAGCCAGATGAGATCCGCCGTCGTGGGCGGCTCGGCGGGAACGGCGGCGGCGCGCCGGGCGTTGATCGCGGCCAGCGCTTGCGGACTGGTATCGGGCAGGAGCCGCCCGTAGGCGGCCGGGAAATCGTGGATCGAAAGTCCGGCGTGCGCATGGCGCATCGTGGCGGCCACGGCCAGCTGCGCAAAGACGAGCGCGGTGAGCGAAAGCGCCAGCCAGCGCAGGTGATCCACCTTGCATTGCGGCGACCATTTTCCGACGACGAACGCGCGACTCGTGGCCGCGGCAATGATGGAAATGAGCACCAGGAGCGATTGCGCGAGGATGCCGTGCAGGATGCCGATCTGGGCCTAGTTGAGCATCACGCGGAGCCCTCCGGCCAGCCCTTGCAAGCAGACGGAGCCGATGGCGCACCAGCCCAGCACTTTTACCCATCGCCGAGGTTCGCGCAGCATGAGGCCGACGACCAGCGCGAGGAGCAAAATCCCGACCGTGCTTGCCATCAGCCGGTGCGAATGCTCGTAAAAAATCGGGCCGACCCAGCGGGAAACCGGGAACAGAAACATGTTATATCCGAAGGATGTCGGCCAATCCGGCACGGCCATGCCGGCGTTCCGCGAAGTCACCGAGCCGCCGCTGATGACGGCGAGCCAGGTAAAAATCGCCGTGAAAACGGCAAACCAATGCAGCAGGCGGCGGGAAAGCGACAGATCAGTCATTCGGACGGAGGGAGTTTACCCATCCCTTCCCGGCGCACAACGAATTCCGAATAGCGCCCGTTCGCGCAGCCAGAAAAAGATCACCGGCGTGACGATGAGCACGTGCAGCAGGCTGCTGAGCATTCCGCCGATCACCGGAGTGGCCAGCGGCTTCATCACCTCGGCGCCGGTTTGCGTGCTCCACATGATGGGCAGCAGGCTCGCGATCACGGTCGCGACGGTCATGACTTTCGGGCGCAGCCTCAGCATCGCGCCCTCGACGACCGCGGCGCGCAAATCGTCGAGCGAGAAAGCGGCGCCTTTCTCCGCCTGTTTTCGCTTCAAGGCTTCGTCGAGATAGACGACCATCACCACGCCGGTCTGGATCGCCGTGCCGAACAACGCGATGTAGCCGATCCAGACGGCGACGCTGAAGTTGTAGCCGAGCAGGCATTGGAGAATCGCTCCGCCGGTGAGCGCGAACGGCACCGCCAGGATCACGTGCGCGGCTTCCGCCGAAGAGCGGAACACGACCCCGAGCAGCACGAAAATGATGAACAGGACGATCGGCACGATGATCTCGAGCGTCCGCTGCGCGCGCAGCTGATTCTCGAATTGCCCGCTCCACTCGATCGTCACGCCGGGCGGCAATTTGATCTCCTTCTCGACGTGCTTTCGGACGTCCCGGACGAAGCCGCCGAGATCGCGGCCCTGCACATTGCTCTGCACGAAGACGCGCAGCAGCCCGTCCTCGCTCGCGATTTCGCTCGGGCCGGACGTTCTTTTTACCTGGGCGACCTGGCCGAGCGGCACGGAAAGGCCCGCCGGCGTGGTGATCAAGATATCGCCGATGCGCTCGATGTCGTCGCGTTCGCCGCGATCGAGACGGAGCTGGATCGGAAAGCGCGCGCGCCCCTCGATGGTCGTGCTTACGTTCAAGCCGCCCACTCCGACTTCGACGACGTCCATGAGGTCGCGCACTTGCAAGCCGTAACGGGCGAGCGCAAGACGATCCGGCGAAACCTCGACGTAGGGCTTGCCCTGGATGCGCGAGGCCGCCACGCCGACCGCGCCCGGCACCTGCCGGACAACGCGCTCGATCTCGAAGGCGATATTCTGAATCTGCGTGAGGTCGGAGCCGAGCACCTTGATGCCGAGCTGCGCGCGAATGCCCGTGCTGAGCATGAGCACGCGATTTTCGATCGGCTGGAGAAATCCGGGCACGTAGCCGGGCACGATGCTGAGCTTCCCGCTGAGCTCGGCGATGAGTTTGTCCTTCGTCATGCCCGGCCGCCATTGCGCGGGCGGCTTGAGCATGATGGTGGTCTCGATCATTTCCACCGGCGCGGGATCGGTGGCGGTGTCGGCGCGGCCGAGCTTGCCGGCGGCGGATTCGACCTCGGGCACGGTCTTGATGATTTGATCCTGCCACGCCATCACGCGCTTGATCTCGGTGAGCGACGTGCTCGGGAGCAGCACCGGCATGAAAAGGAGGCTGCCTTCGTTGAGCGGGGGCATGAATTCGCTGCCCATGCGGCTGACGAGAAAAAGCGCGGCGGCGAGCAGGGCCATGGCGGCGGCGATCACCCATCGTCCATGCCGGAGCGCTCCGTGCAGCGCGGGGCGGTAGAGCGCCATGAGGCCGCGCATGAGGATATTGTCGCGCTCCGCGTGGAACGGCCCTCTCACCAGCCAGGTGCAAAGCACCGGCACGAGCGTGACTCCGAGCAGCGTGGCGCCGATCATCGCGAAGGTTTTCGTGAACGCGAGCGGATGGAAAAGTTTCCCTTCCTGCCCGCTGAGCGAGAAGACCGGCAGGAACGCGAGAATGATGATCGCCATCGCGAAGAAGATCGGCCGCCCGACCTGGTGCGCGGCCTGGCGCGTCGCGGCGAGCGTCTCGCCCGCGGTCAAGCGCGAGCCTTTTTTGCGTTCGGCCTCCTCGCAATGCCGGATCACATTTTCCGTCATCACGATCCCCGCGTCCACGAGCACGCCGATCGCGATGGCGATGCCGGCGAGCGACATGATGTTCGACGAAATGCCGAACGCGTGCATGAGAATGAACGAAATGAGAATCGAGACCGGCAGCGGAATCGTGACGATGAGAATGCTGCGGAAGTGCCAGAGGAAGACGACATGCGCGAGGATCACGAGGACGATCTCCTCGACGAGCGCGTGGCGCAAAGTGTCGATCGTGCGATCGATCAATCCGCTGCGGTCGTAGAACGGCTCGATGGCAACGCCCGGCGGCAGGCTCGGCGCGATGGCGGCGATCTTTTCCTTCACGCGCTCGATGACTTTTTTCGCATTCTCGCCGGTGCGCATCACCACGATGCCGCCGACGACTTCCCGGCCATCGACGTCCAGCGCGCCGCGACGAAAATCTCCGCCGATGGAAATCGTCGCGACGTCCTCGAGATGAATCGGCAGCGCACCCTCCATACGCACGGCGATGCGCTTGAGATCGTCGATCGAGTTCACGAGACCGACGCCGCGCACGACGAATTCCAGGCCATTTTCCTCGATGACTTTGCCTCCGACGTTGAGATTGCTGCTGCCGAGCGCGTCCATCACCTCGCGCAGCGTGACGCCGGACTGGCGCATTTTTCCGGTGTCGACCGCGACCTGGTATTGACGGATGAACCCGCCGACGCCCGCGACCTCGGCGACGCCGGGCACGGCGGCCAGCTGATAGCGGATGAAAAAATCCTGCAAGGCGCGCAGCGCGCCGAGGTCGTAACCTGCTCCCATTTTCGCGGGATCGACCTTGAGGTAATATTGATAAACCCAGCCGAGGCCGGTGGCATCGGGGCCGAGCTGCGGCGCGACCCCGGCGGGCATGAGCTGCTGAAGGTAGCTGAGGCGCTCGAGCACGCGGGTGCGGGCGAAGTAGTTGTCCACGCCGTCGTCGAAAACCACGGTCAGCAGCGCGAAGCCGAACATCGATTGCGCGCGGACTTCGCGCACGCCAGCGAGGCCTTGGAGATTCGTGGTGAGCGGATAGGTAATCTGATCCTCGACCTCCTGCGGGCTGCGGCCGTTCCAATCGGCGAAGACGATCACCTGATTCTCGCTCAGGTCGGGAATCGCATCGACCGGCGTGGTGCGCACGGCCCAGATGCCGAGCGCGACGAGGAGCAATGCCGCGGAGGCGACGAGAAACCGATTGCCGAGCGACCAGTCGATGAGCGCGTTGACGAGGCCGCGGCGCGGCGCGGTCGGCTCGCTCATGGCTTCCCCTCCGCGGCGGGCGCGCGCATCGGGCCGCGCAGCTGCGCTTCCGCGTCGATCATGAGATTGCCCTGCGTGACGACCTTTTCGTTCTCCTCGAGTCCGGCGAGGACCTCGATATTGTCATCGCCGATGCGGCCGGTTTTCACCTCGCGCGGCTCGTAAGCGCCCGGCGTTTTTTCGACGTAGGCGACGGATCGGCGCCCGTCGCGAATGATCGCGGAACGCGGCGCGACGAGCGCCTCGCCGAGGTTCGCGGAAATGGCGGCCTCGCCGTAGGCGCGATGCGGCAGCAGGTAGCTCAAGCCGTGCTCGTGGGTCGCGGAGGCCGGATTCGGCACCACGATTCTGACCTTCGTGCTGCGCGAGACCTGATCGAAATTGGGATCGATGAACGTGACCGTTCCCTCGAAATCGCGCCCCGGCACCGTGGGCGAGATCAGCACCGCTTTTTCGCCGATTCGCACGCCGGCGAGATCGCGCTCGTAGACTTCGGCGTGGAACCAGAGATTCGCGAGATCGCCCATTTCGAAAAGCGGCTCGCCGGTCTTGATGTATTGCCCCTGGTAGGCCTTTTTCTCGACGATCGTGCCGCTCAAGGGCGCAAGGAGATCGATCGTGTAGGCGGGATCTTTTTGGCTCGCGAGCTCCCGCACCTGCCCGGCGCTGAGCCCGTATTGCACGAGCCGGCGGGCCGAGGTGTTCGCGATCTCCTGATTTTTTCCGCGCATCGCGTTTTGGAACTCGCGCACGACGTAGAGCAATTCCGGACTGTAAATCGCGGCGAGCGGCTGGCCCTTTTTCACGTATTGCCCGACGTGATCGATATACACGTGCTCGATGCGGCCGTCGTAAAACGCGGCGATGATGCGATGTGTGTTATCGTCGTCTTCGAAAATCCCGCTGAATCGCAGCGCGCGCGTAAGTTGCGCCCGCCGGACCGGCGCCGTCTCGACGCCGAGCACGCGCTTCGTCGCATCGCGCAGCGTGATGACGTCGGTCGATTTGCCGGCATCGCCCTCGTAAACGGGCACCAGCGTCATCCCGCAGATCGTGCAGCTGCCCGGGCGGTCCGAGGTGATCCACGGGTGCATCGGGCTTTGGTAAAATTTCACGCGTCGCTCGGGAGGCGCGGCGGACCTGGAGCAGGAGAAGAGAATTGCGGACAGGAACACAGCAGTTCCGGCCCGGGTGAGGCAGGCAAATAATTTCATGGTTTCGTCGTTTTGAAAGCTGGGCGGACGCTCGCGCGTCACGCAGTAAACAACCGTTCCCAATCGCGCACCTGCGCGCGGGCCCGGCGGGCGGATCAAGCGACGAACGAAGGGGGCGCGTGCGCCTGCAAGCTGCAACGCAAAACGAAAGAAACGAAATGGGCGGGACCCGGCGGCGGATGCGACGAGGAAACGGAAAGGGGCAGCGGCGCGCCCGGGAGGACTTCATCCAGCAACGCGTAAGTCGGAAGAACCTCCACCAATGACGTCGCAGGAACAATGACGGGCGCGGGAATCGGTGCGGCCGTCAGCGAGCAGCATTCGGAATATCCGGATGGCGCGGAGGGACTTTTCCGCGATGCATCGCAGCAGGCATGCGCCTTCGCGGACGTCATCTTCATCACGCCAAGCTCGCAGGAACTGCCCGCGAAGACGGCCGATATCGTCATCGCGACCACGACGAGCAGATGGAAGAGCGTGACTCCTCGTGCTCGCCGTTCGCGTGATTTTTCAACCAGCTTTTTCACCTGACGGCAAACTATCAGAGATTTCGCCCGCGGCAAACTCTGGTTCGAGCGCTCTCTCGACGGCCGCGATCAAATGGGCATACGTCTCCGACGGACGGTCGCCGAGATGGTCTTCCACGAGCCGGTCCGCGCCCCGTGTATAATCGAGCGTGAAAAGCCCGAACCGCGGCGTGAAGCTGCCCCATTCGTAGTTGTCGGTGAGCGACCAATGCATGTAGCCGATCAGCGGACAGCCTTCGCGGCGCAGCTTCTCGACCTGCGCGATGTGGCGGCGTAAAAATTCGCTGCGATTATGCCGGTCGCGGAGCAGGCCGAGGTGGGAATTGTCGGAGCGGCGCAGGTAGGCCATGCCATTCTCGGCGATGAGCACGGGACGTTTGAATTCCCGCGCGTAATAGCCGCAGAAAAAGTGCATGCCCTCGGGCAGCAGACGCCAATCCCACCATTTGCTCGTGAGGCAATCCATCACCCATCCCCGCAGGCTCAGCGGGGCGATTTCGAGATCGCTCCAGGTCGGCGGCCGGAACATGTGCGCGGCGAATGGATCGTAATAATCGATCCCGAGATAATCGAAAACTTTCGCGCGCGGCGACGCTTCCAACTCACGCAGAAACGGCGAGAGATTTTCCGTGGTAAACGACCGCGGCGCGACGATGTCGAAGATCCAGTGGAACATCCGCCCGAGCCATTGCGTGATGCCGCCCGCAAACGGCAGCTTCGCATTTTTCAAGGCGAGGTGCAGCTTCGCGGCGTTTGCTCTCAGCGTTCCCTCGATGCGTTGCCCGGTTTTCCACCCATCCTCGCGCAGCGAGAGCAGGTCGTAGATCGCGTGTTCGCTCCAATACGTGTCGCTGCAAAAAGTGTTCGTCGTCACCATCGGCCCGGTCCACCCGTGCGCCGCGTGAAGATCGTGGATCACATTGTAGGCGCGGATGTGCGCCGCGAGCAGGCGGCTGAGCGCCTCGATGCCCGCCCGCGGCCCGCGCCGCTTGCCGGGAAATCCGGGCACGAGATAGGTGTTCTGAACGAGAATGTTCGGCTCGTTGAGCGTGACGTAGTAGCGGATCGGCGCGCAGCCGTGCGATTCGAGGAGGCGGCGGTTGATGCGCTCGACGGTGAGCCGCACGTAGGCCTCGAAGGCCTCCACCGTGCGGTCTTCGTGCCAGGCATCGGGACCGAGCCACGCGGGATGCGTAAAGTGCTGGAGCGTGACGACGGGCTCCAGTCCCGCCGTGCGGCAAGCCGCGATACGGTCGGCGTAGGCGTCGATCGCGGCGAGATCGAACGGCGGCGCGGCGGACAATTTTTCCGCGGTGGCCGAGGGTTGCACGCGCGGCCATTCGATCACGAGACGAAAGGCGGTGCAGCCCATTCCGCGAGCCAGGGCGAAGTAGCTTTCGTAACGCGTCCAAAATTCCGATGCGTGTCCCGTGCGCTGCACGCGGCCGGCATGCTCCACCGCGGCCCAGTTATTTTGCGGTTCGCCCTCGCCGTTGAATCCTCCCTCGCTTTGATAGCCGGAAGTCGAAACGCCCCAAAGAAATCGCCCGCTCATGTGACAAGCGATCGTAGCACGCGGGGCAAGCCGTCCGGCCACGTCTGAATTGCACGCCCGCGGGACATCGGCTTAGACTGCGCCGATGTTGTTGCGCCGATTGCTGATCGCTCTTCTCGCCCTCGGAATCTCCGGTCACGCGCCGGCGCGGGATTCGAAATATATCCCTCCGGATCCCGCCGCTTTTCTCGCGTTGGTTCCACCGCCGCCCGACGATGCGTCGCCCGCCGGCCAGGCCGATATCGACACAATTCTGCAAGTGCAGGCGGACCGGACGCCGGCCCAGGTGAATCGCGCCAACGAGGTGAACAAAATGTCGCCGTTTTCGTTTGCGCGAGCCGTAATGGGCGACTGGTTGCGGTCAAAGGATTTTCCGCGGACGAAGGCCATTTTCGACGCATTGAACACCGAGGCGGACGCTGTCATCAACGCGTCGAAGCAGCAATGGAATCGCAAGCGGCCCTACGCGCGGGACTCCCGCGTGAAGCTGTCCGTCGGTCCGGCCGGAAACGCCTCCTACCCGAGCGGCCACTCCGCGAGCGCGGCGGTGTGGGGCGCGGTTTGGTCGGCGGTCTTTCCGCAACGAGCGGAGGCCTTCGAAGCAGAGGTGCGCGAGGTGATGTGGTGCCGCGTGCTGTGCGGCATTCATTATCCGACCGACACCGAAGCGGGGAAATTGCTGGGCGAGGCCTTGGGCGCGGCCTTTCTAAAGGGGCCGGCCGGCAAGGAAGCCGTGGCCGCGATGCGCGCGGAAATGGCCGCCGCCGGCAAGGCGAACCCGCCCGCCCACAACACCCGCTAATCGTGCGAAGCTAGACCAGCAGCGCGATGAGCTCGCAGGGCAAAAAAGGCTTCGAAAGAAATCGATCGAATCCGGCCTCGATGCTTTCCCGCTCGCAGACCTCGCGGGGAAGGGCGCTCACCGCAATGGCAAAAATGGACGCGTCTTTTTTTTGCGCGGCATCTTTTTTCCGCACGGCGCGGATGACCGCGATGCCATTGCCATCGGGCAGCAGCAGATCGCAGATGAGCGTGTCGAACAATTCGTCGGCCACGGCGGCAAGTGCCCGTCGCAGCGTGCGCGCGATGAAGACTTCGTGTCCCGCACCCAACAAGGTGATTTTCATGAGCTGAGCACACGGCGCGTGATCTTCGACGACCAGCACGCGCAAGGGCCGGGGAGAAATTACGGAGACCATTTTTCAGGGAAGAACAACAGTGAAGCGTGCTAGAGCGAATCGACATACAGACTTGTACTGAGGAGAGAGAAGTGGTTGTAAGTTGGGATGGGCAAGAGATACGAGCTTACGGAGGAACAGTATGAGAAGATTGAAGGGATGCTGCCCGGGAAGGCGAGCGATCCGGGAAG
>JAATET010000010.1 GCA_015655545.1 Chthoniobacterales bacterium
GAGGACCCGTGGTTCGACGCCAGCGCCGAGGAGAACAAGGGGATGTTCAAGCTCTCCGTCGCGCCGGAAGACGCGCCAAACGAGGCGGAATACGTCGAGTTGTCCTTCGTCGCAGGCAATTGCGTGGCGGTGAACGGCGAGGCGCTGAATCCGCTCGCCGTAATGAAGAAACTCAACACCCTCGGCGGCAAGCACGGCGCCGGCCGCGTGGACATGGTCGAGAACCGCTTCGTCGGCATGAAGTCGCGCGGTGTTTACGAGACGCCGGGCGGCGCGATCCTGCACTTCGCGCACCGCCAGATGGAGAGCCTCACGATGGACCGCGAGGTGATGCACCTGCGCGACTCCTTGATCCCGAAATATGCGACGCTCGTTTACAACGGCTTCTGGTTCGCCCCCGAGCGCGAGGCCATCCAGGCCCTCGTCGCGGAGTCGCAGAAAAACGTCACCGGCGACGTCCGCGTGAAGCTCTACAAGGGCAACATCATCGCCGCCGGCCGCCGCAGTCCCGTGAGCCTTTACAATCCCCATATCGCGACCATGGAGGCCGATCCGACAAAGGCCTACGACCAGGGCGACGCCACCGGCTTCATCCGCTTGAACGCGCTCCGACTCAAGGTCGAGGCGCAGGTCGCAGCCGGGAGCTGATCCCTCGGCGACCAGCCCAGAATCAGGCGGGACGGGAAATTCCCAGACCCCGGCCGCTCCGCGTCAGCGCGGCGTCGAGCTGCCGTAATCCGGCGAGTCTCCCACATCGCCCGAAGGCATGTTCGCGCAAGCGCCGAGGCAGATGGCGCACACGATGAGCAGGGAGATGCCGATGAGCTTTTTCATGGCGCCTCTCCTATCCGCTTCCGCATGAGACTGCGAATGAAAATTCCCATTTTTTCCGGCGGGAGCAGGCATTCGCCTTCGTTCTCGCTGGGCGGCGCAACCCTTGCTACACAAAGCGGATGCGTGTCCGAACCCAGCTAGTCATCGCCCTTTCCGCGCTGGCCGGACTCACCGCCGCAGTCATCGTGGCGATCAATTTTTTCTACGCTCGCGACATCCTTTTCCGGCAGATCCAGAGCCAGGTCCTCTCGATTGCCACGGCTGCGGCCAGCCAGATCGACGCGGAGGCGCACGGGCGGATTCAGGCGCCCGGCGACGAGGCCAGGCCGGAATACAAGGCCCTCCAGGCGAAGCTTCGGGCCATCCGCAATGCCAACCGCCGCGACGACGTTTACGTCCGCTTCATTTACACCATGCATCCCGCGGGAGACCACAAATGGACCTACGCCGTCGATGCCGAGGAGCCGGGGGACGGCTTCTCGCCCGTCGGCAGTCCGGTGGAGTTCGCAAGCCGCGAGCCTCTGCACATGGATCGCCCCTATGCCGAAGGCGCATTTTACAAGGACTCGTTCGGCACATGGCTCAGCGCCAACGCGCCCATCCTCGACGCGCAAGGTCGTCCGGTCGCCCTGCTCGGAGTCGATCTCATCGCCAGCAAAGTAGCCGAGCACCTCCACCGGCTGCTCCTCGCCGGCATGACCGCCGGCCTGATCGCCCTCGCCGCCGCTATCGGCGTCGGGCTCCTGATCGCGCGGTGGTTCACCGCCCCGCTCGATCGCATTGGCGAGACCGTCCGCCGCATCGGGGCCGGGGAGCTAGACGCGGAAGTGAAGATGGATCGCCGCGACGAGTTCGGCCAGCTCGCCCTCGCCGTCAATCAAATGGGCCAGGCCCTCCGCGAGCGCAACGCCCTCAAGGGCGCCCTCGCCCGCTACGTCTCGCACGAGGTCGCCGACGAGATCATGGCCGGCCAGGCCGCTCCCGTGCTCAAGGGCGCGAGCAAGCAGATCACCGTGCTCATCGTGGACATCCGCAATTTCACCGCCATGTCCGCGCTTCTCATTCCCGACCACCTCGTCGAGTTCCTCAACGAATTCTTCGCGCGCATGATCGAGGCCATTTTTTCCAACCGCGGCACGCTCGACAAATTCCTCGGCGACGGCTGCCTCGCCATTTTCGGCGCCCCTCTCGACGACCCGCAGCACCACCGCATGGCCGTGCTGGCCGCCCAGGCGATGCTGAAATCCACCGCCGAGCTCGGCGCGAAATTGCGCGAACGGCACGGCATCGAGCTGCGCATCGGCATCGGCCTGCACACCGGCGAGGCGATCGTCGGCAATGTCGGCTCCGACCAGCGCATGGAATACACCGCCATCGGCGGCACCGTGAACATCGCCTCGCGCATCGAAACGATGAACAAGGAATACGGCACCCAGTTCCTGGCGAGCGACGACGTGGTGCATGGCGCTGGCGCGGGATTCCACTTCCGCGAGGTCGCCGAAGTCACCCCGCGCGGCTCGCCGCACGCGCTCAAGGTTTTCACCTTCGCCGAAGAGCCATGAGTCAAATGTGGCTCGAATGGATGACCCACGGCCTCGACTGGGTCGATCAGGCCGGCTGGCTCGGATGGCTCGGCTTCATCGTCATCTACACGTTCACCTGCGTCTTCTTCCTGCCCGGCTCCGTGCTCACCGTCGGCGCGGGCGCGATCTACGGCTTCTGGGGCGGCACGCTCCTCGTCTCGATCAGCAACCTCGTCGGCGCCGTCGTGAATTTCCTGACCAGCCGCTACCTCCTGCGCCGCTGGCTGAACCACAAATTCGCGCGGAACAAAAAATTTCACCTCCTCGATCACGCGATCGCAAACGAAGGCTGGCGCGTCATCCTGCTCAGCCGCATCTCGCCCGTCGTGCCGCACAGCATCGTCAGCTACGCCTGCGGCCTCACCAAGCTCTCCCTGGCCAAATTCTCGCTCGCCTCCTGGATCGGCTTCATCCCGATCAGCGCCGCGTATTCCTATGCCGGCGCCTTTCTCGGGAAGTTCGCCCGCGCCAAAGCCGGCCTGCCGCACGGCGCGGAATCGTGGGAGACCTGGTGCTTCTACGGCGCAGGCCTGGCGGTCACCGTGATCGTCACCATCTGGTCCACGCGCATCGCCTCCCGCGCGCTGCAAAAGAAAACAGAAGAAGACCATTTTCCGGCTAATCATGGCTAAATTGGCTTTTGCTTTTTCAATTATCGACTAATTTAGCTTTCGTTAGCTTGAAATTGACTAATGAAACTGCCCGCTATTCCACCGCCGTGGGCCCAAACATTCGCGACAGCGAGTCCCGAAAAGATACTTAAGATCATTCGCCTGGCAGCGCCGGAAACCGGGAGATCCGACCGTTACCTGCATTGGGATGAGTTGCGCCATCGCCCTGCTCCGGACGGCTTGAATCCCGGAGAATGGTGGACCGGCCTCAAACTCGCCAGGACAGCCAATCAGCAAGCCCTTCCGCTCTTGGACAAGAAGGGCGCTCCTTTCATGTTTTCGCTCACCCGTGGAATGTTTGGCAGGCTTCAGGAAATTGACCGTCGCTGTAGCGGAATGGTCGAGATGCCCGATTCCGTGACGAATTTGGAGACTCGGGATCGTTACTATATGTCCTCGCTCGTGGAGGAGGCGATTACTTCCAGCCAGCTGGAGGGAGCAGTCGTCACACGCGCTGTGGCGAAGGAAATGCTGCGCACTGGGCGCGCACCCACGGACGAGGGCGAACGCATGATCCTTAACAACTACCGGACGATGCGCGCGATTTCGACATGGAAAACCGAAGCACTCACTCCCGAACTGGTCCTCGCAATGCATGGCATGATCAGCCATGGCACGTTGGAGCGCCCCGAGCAGGAAGGGCGGCTGCGTCGCCCGGAAGAACTCGTGAGGGTGGAAGACGAATCGACGGGAGAGGTGATGCATTATCCACCTCCGGCCAGGCAGCTCGAGAAGCGGCTGAAAGCCCTTTGCACATTTGCAAATGAGAGCCGGACGGATGGTTTTTTACATCCGGTTTTGCGGGCGATCATCCTGCACTTCTGGCTGGCTTACGATCACCCGTTCGTCGATGGCAACGGGCGAACCGCCCGCGCGCTATTTTATTGGTCGATGCTCCGGCAAGGCTTCTGGCTCTTCGAATTTATCTCCATCTCCCAGACGATCTTAAAAGCCCCGGCGAGTTATTACCGCGCCTTCCTTTACTCGGAAACCGACGGAAACGATCTCAACTACTTTTTACTGAACCAACTCGACTCCATAAGCGACGCTGTCGAAAGTTTGCACCGTTACATCCGGCAAAAGACCTCCGAGATCGCAGAAATGCGCGCGCTGCTGGGGCAGATTCCAGATTTTAACGCGCGCCAAATGGCGCTGCTCAAACATGCTCTCAAGCATCCGGGGGCTTTATATACCGTCGCAAGCCATCGAAACAGTCACGGGGTTGTGCCACAGACGGCTCGCACCGATTTGCTGGAACTCACCGCAAAAGGCTTTCTGACGAAACGCAAACGTGGAAAAACCTTTATCTTCGAAGGTGTGAGCGACCTGCAAAATCGGCTGACGACATTGAAGCATTAGCTTCCCTCACACGCAGCGCGGATCGCCTCCAGCTCCTCCCAGCGCGCGAAGGTCTGCTGCGTGCGCGCCTCCAATGCGGCCAGCTCCGCCTTCAGCCGCGGCGCGAGAGCCGGGTCGCCTTGATACGTCTCGGGCGCCGCGAGCCGTTCCATAATCGACGCGTGATCGATCTCGAGCTGCTCGATCAAGTTTGGCATCTCGTCGAGCTCGCGCTGCTCGCGATTGAGAAATTTCCGCGGCCGCTCGCTCTTCCCGCGCGGCGCTTCCTTCACCACAGATTGTGCTGCGAGAGCGGCGATGGCCGCCTTGCGCTGGCGCAGCCAATCCTCGTAGCCGCCCGTGTATTCGAGCACGCGGCCATCGCCCTCGAAAACCAGCGTGCTCGTGACGACGTGATCGAGAAATTCGCGATCGTGCGACACCAGCAGCAGCGTGCCCGCGTAATCGATGAGCAGTTCCTCGAGCAGCTCCAGCGTCTCCGCGTCGAGATCGTTCGTCGGTTCGTCGAGCACCAGCACGTTCGCCGGCTGCAGGAAAAGCCGCGCGAGCAGCAGGCGGTTGCGCTCGCCGCCGGAAAGCAGCTTCGCGGGCATGCGGATGCGATCGGAGCGAAACAGAAAATCCTGCAGGTAGCTGTGAATGTTCCGGTCGCGTCCCTGGAAGACGACCGTCTCGGAATTCCCCGCGACGTTTTGCGCGACGGTCTTGTTGCCGTCGATCTGGTCCCGCAGCTGATCGAGATACACGACCTGCAACGCCGTGCCCGTCTTCACTTCGCCGGATTGCGGTTCGAGCCGGCCGAGCAGCAGGCGCAGCAGCGTCGTCTTGCCGCTGCCGTTTGGTCCGATGATGCCGATCTTGTCTCCGCGCCAGATTGTCGTGGTGAGATCGCACACGATCGGCTCGTCGCCATACGAGAAATTCACGCCTTTGACCTGAATGACTTTCTGGCCGGAGAGCGTGCCCTCCTGCACTTCCATCCGCGCCTTGCCCTCGCGTTCGCGCCGCTGGCCGCGCTCGACGCGCAGCTTTTTCAGCGCGGTCACGCGGCCTTCGTCGCGCGTGCGGCGCGCCTTCACGCCCTGGCGAATCCAGGCTTCCTCCTGCGCCAATTTCTTGTCGAAGGCGGCCCACTGCTTGGTCTCCGCGTCGAGCGCGGCGGCCTTGCGAATGAGAAACGTGTCGTAATCGCAGGCCCAGCTCGTGAGGTTGCCGCGGTCGAGCTCCACGATGCGCGTGCCGAGCCGCCGCAGGAAAGCGCGGTCGTGCGTGACGAAAAAAAGCGTGAGCTCGTGCTCGAGCAGGAATTTTTCGAGCCAGAGAATGGAGTCGAGATCGAGATGGTTCGTCGGCTCGTCGAGCAGAAGCACATCGGGCAATCCCGCGAGCGCGCGGGCGAGCAGCACGCGGCGCTTCAAGCCGCCCGAGAGCGAGGTAAACTCGGCCTCGACGGGCAGCCCCATTTCCTCGGCGAGCATCGCGAGGCGGTAGTCGGATTCCCAATCCTCCTCGTGCCGCTCCTTCGACAAGCCGTCGCGAATCACATCTTCGACCCGTCCCTTGAGCTCCCGGGGAACTTCCTGCTCGAGCCGCGTGACGACCGTGCCCGGCGGACGAATCAATTCCCCGTCGCTCGGCGATTCCTCGCCGGTGAGAATGCGCATCAGGCTCGTCTTGCCCGCGCCGTTGCGGCCGATCAGGCAGACGCGCTCGCCGGCATCGATCTGAAAATCCACGCCGTCGAGCAGCGGCTCCGCGCCGTAGCGGAGCGTGGTGTTGCGAAGTTGAAGAAGGGCCATGGCGTTATTTCGATTCGGTCAATGCCTCGAGGGCTTCCGCGGCTTTTTCCCAGGCAGCGGTCTTTCGCTCCAAATCTTCCGAGACGTTCGCGAGCTCGCGGTTCGCGGCGTAGGTGTTCGAGGAGTTTGCCGGATTTTCCAATTGCGAGGTCAGCTCCTTTTGCCGCGCATCTAGGGCGAGCACTTCGGCCTCGAGCGCATCGACGCGCGCCTGGGCCTCGCGCCGCTGCTTGGCGAGCGCGTTGCGGGCTTCCGCCTCGGCGCGCTTCTGCTCCTTCGTCTTGAAAATGCGCTGACGTTCCGGCGCGGGGGCGCTTTCGGCGAATGCCGCGCGCTCGCCGGAGACCAGCGCGTCGCGCTCGGATGTCGCCGAGGTTTTATCGAGGAAATATTGATAGTCGCCGGGATAGAACGTCGTGCGGCCCGCTTCGACATGGAGCAGGATCTGCGCGATCGAGCGGATGAAATAGACGTCGTGGCTGATGAAGACGATCGTGCCCTCGAACTTCTTCAGCGCGAAAATCAGCGCGTCAATGCTCGGGATGTCGAGGTGCGTCGTCGGCTCGTCCATGAGCAGCAGATTCGGCGGATCGAGCAGCAGCTTCACGAGTGCGAGGCGGCTTTTTTCTCCGCCGCTCAGGACGCTCACGCGCTTGAAGACATCGTCGCCGCGGAACAGGAACGCACCGAGCACGGTGCGCGTGAATTCCTCGCTCACGTTGCGCGCGTCGGATTTCGCCTCCTCGAGCACGGTGCGCTTTTCGTCGAGCATCTCGACGCGATATTGCGCGTAGTAGCCGATGCGGGCGTTGTTGCCCGGCTCGCGCGTTCCCTGCTGGAACGGCACGACGCCGGCGAGGATTTTGAGCAGCGTGGACTTGCCCGCGCCGTTGGGCCCGACGAGCACCATGCGCTGCCCTCGCTCGATCTCGAAATCGAGGCCGCGATACACCCAATGGTCGCCATAGGCCTGGTGAATGCCGGAAAGCTTGATCACGCGCTGGCCGGATCGCGCCGGCTGCGGAAACGA
This sequence comes from Chthoniobacterales bacterium, assembly GCA_015655545.1. Classification (GTDB taxonomy): domain Bacteria; phylum Verrucomicrobiota; class Verrucomicrobiia; order Chthoniobacterales; family JAATET01; genus JAATET01. Next base: position 7,277 of record JAATET010000010.1, read on the forward strand.
AAAATGCACCGTCTTCGCCGCCGCCTCGGGCGGCTCGATGCGCTCCATGCGCGCGAGCTGCTTCACGCGATCCTGCGCCTGCGCGGCCTTGCTGGCCTTCGCGCGGAAGCGGTCGATGAAATCCTGCAGCTTCGCGATCTCGCGCTGCTGGTTCTCATAAGCCGCCAATTGCTGCTCCTCCTGCGCGGCCCGCTGGGCGATGTAGCCGTCGTAGTTTCCCGTGTAGCGCCAGAGCCGCTTGCTGCGGATCTCGATGATCGTGTTTGTGAGTTCGTTGAGGAATTCGCGGTCGTGCGAGATCACGACGAACGCGCCGGAATAGCCCTTGAGATATTCCTGGAACCAGCGCAGCGCCTCGAGGTCGAGGTGGTTCGTCGGTTCGTCGAGGAGGAGAATGTCGGGCTCGGTGACGAGCAGCTTGGCGAGGTGCGCGCGCATCACCCAGCCGCCGCTGAAGGTGCGGGCGGGCTTGTCGAATGCCTCTTCGCGGAAGCCGAGGCCGGCGAGGATGCGCTTCGCCTTCGGCTCGCGGCCCATGGCCTCGATCTCGCCCGAGAAATCCGCATCGGGATCCTCGGGATCGATCTCCGCCGTCGCATGCGAGCGGCCGGTGGCGAGATCGAGAATGGTCTCGTCGCCCGCGGGCGCGCTCTCCTGCGGGAGGAAGCCAAGCGTGGATCCGCGCTGCAGCGAGACGGAGCCCTCGTCGGGCGTGTCGTGGCCGAGCACCAGAGTGAAGAAAGTCGTCTTGCCGGCGCCATTCGCCCCGACGAGACCGATGCGGTCGCCGCGGTTGACTTGCACCGACGCATTTTCGAATAGCACGCGACCCGCGAAGGATTTGGTCACGCCGGAAATAGAAAGCATCCGACACCCTCGCAAAAATCTTCCCTCCGCTGCAACGGTCGCGTGCGCCAGGAGAGGAACGCCGAATGGCGCGGGTCGACCGGCTCTCGGCTAAAGCCCCGCCATGCAGACGTATTTCAGGACGAGATAATCCTCGATGCCGTATTTCGAGCCCTCGCGGCCGAGGCCGGAATCCTTGATGCCGCCGAAGGGAGCCATGGCGTTCGAGATCGCGCCGGTGTTCACGCCGGCCATGCCGTATTCCAGCGCCTCGGCGACGCGCCAGGCGCGGGCGAGATCGCGGGTGTAGAAATAACTCGCGAGGCCGACGCTGGTGTCGTTTGCCATCGCGATCGCCTCCGCCTCGGTATCGAAGCGGTAAAGGGGAGAGACGGGGCCGAATATTTCCTCCCGCGCGAATTCCATCTCCATCGTCGCTCCGGTCATAACGGTCGGCTCGTAAAAGCTGCGGCCAAGGGCGTGGCGCCGGCCGCCGAGCAGGACTTTCGCGCCCTTGCATACCGCATCCGCGACGAGGCTTTCGACTTTTTCGAGCGCCTTCATGTCGATGAGCGGCCCTTGCTGCACGTCGTCTTCGAGGCCGTTGCCGACTTTCATTTTTTGCACGGCGGCGACGAGTTTCCCGGCGAAGGCGTCGTGGACTCCGGATTGCACGAGCAGGCGGTTTGCGCAGACGCAGGTCTGGCCGGTGTTGCGAAACTTCGAGGCGAGCGCGCCCTCGACGGCGGCGTCGAGGTCCGCGTCGTCGAAGACGATGAATGGCGCGTTGCCTCCGAGCTCCATCGTGACTTTTTTCATGGTGCCCGCGCAGGCGGCGGCGAGTTTTTTGCCGATCGCCGTGGAGCCGGTGAAGGTCAATTTGCGCACGATCGGATTCGAGGTGAACGCCTCGCCGATCTCGGCGGCTTTGCCAGGGAGCACGCTGAACACTCCCGGGGGAAGTCCCGCCCGCTCGCCAAGCTCCGCCAAGGCGAGCGCGGAGAGCGGAGTCTGGGATGCGGGCTTCAGCACCATGGCGCAGCCGGCCGCCAGGGCGGGGCCGACTTTGCGCGCGAGCATCGCGTTTGGAAAATTCCACGGAGTGATCGCGGCGCAGACGCCGACCGGCTGGCGGAGCACGACGATGCGGCGGTCGTTCGACGGGGGAGGAATGATGTCGCCGTAGATGCGCTTGGCCTCCTCGGCGAACCACTCGATGTAGGATGCCCCGTAGGCGATCTCGCCTTTCGCTTCCGCGAGCGGCTTGCCCTGTTCGGCGGTGAGGATGACCGCGAGGTCGCCGGCGTGCTCCGTGAGCAGGTCGAACCAGCGGCGCAGGATTTTCGACCGCTCGATGGCCGTGCGCGCGCGCCATTCCTGCATTCGCCCGGCGGCAAAGGCGATGGCTTCGTGCGCGTCCTCCGCGTCGAGCTCGGGGACGGTGGCGACGAGCTCTCCGGTGGCAGGATTTTTGACCTCGATCACCCGGCCTGATTTCGCATCGCGCCATTCTCCGCAAAGATAGGCCTGGGTCTTGAGAAGGCTGGGATCCTTGAGCTTCAGCATGCGAGGCAATCTATCACGACGTGGCAAGATATCCCGCGGCGAGCTCGCCAAACGCGGCAATTTGCGAGTCGATCCACGACTGGTCGCGGCCGAGCTCGCGCGCGAGCAAGACCGCGACGACCGGCGCCGCATCGATGGCGGCCCGTGCATCGAGAAACAAGATGCGCGTGCGCCGCGCGAGGACGTCTTCCACGGATCGCGCCAGCTCGTGCCGCGCCGCCCAAATGACATGCGCCTGCCGATACGGCAGCCCTTCGGCGAGTGGTTTGGCGAGATCCGGCTCCGCCTGGGTGAGGCGCGCGATTTTTTGCGTATCGCTGCCATACACCGCCAGCGCTTCATCCTGCGTCGAGGCATGAGGACTCATCCACCCGTGCAGCTGCAAGGTCTCGGTCACGCATTTGCGCTCGGCGAGCCCGCCGATCAAGGCAGCGTGGTCCACGGCGTCCTCGGCCATCTTGCGGTAGGTCGTCCATTTTCCGCCGACGATCGTCACCATTCCGGCCTCGGAGATCAGCACCTCGTGATTGCGCGAAATCTGCTTCGTGCTCGATCCGTCCGAACGCGGCGGACGCACCAGCGGGCGCTGGCCGGCGAAGATGCTGAGGATGTCGCTGCGCTGCGGATCGCGGGAGAGATAGCGCGCGGCATTGCGCAGAATGAATCCGATTTCCTCCTCGAGAGCGCGCGGCTCGAGGTCGGCTTTTTGCATCGGCGTGTCGGTGGTGCCGATGAGCACTTTGCCGTGCCATGGGATCACGAACAGCACGCGGCCGTCGTCCGTGTGCGGCACCATGATCGCCGAGTCGCCCTGCAAAAAACCGCGATCCATCACGAGATGCACGCCCTGGCTGGGCTGCACGACCTTCGGGCCTTTCGGCTCGTCCATTTCGCGAATCGTGTCCGCAAAAATGCCGGCGGCGTTGATCACCACCCGGGCCTTCACCTCGAAGGCCTCGCCGGTTTCCTCATCCGCGATCTTCACGCCGCGAATCAAGCCGTCGCGCTTCACGATGCCCGTCGCGCTGGCGTAGTTCAGGAGGCAGGCGCCGTGATCCGCGGCGGTCTGCGCGAGCGTGATCGCGAGGCGCGAGTCGTCGAACTGGCCGTCGAAATACTCGACGCCGCCGAGCAGATTTTCCGTCTCGATATTCGGAATGCGCGCGATGGTTTCCTCGCGGCTGAGGAGGCTGGATTTCTCGAGGTTCAGCTTGCCGGCGAGGAGATCATACATCTTGAGCCCGATGCCGAAGAACGGCCCTTCCCACCATTTGTAGCGCGGGACGATGAAGGACAAATGGTGCACAACCTGCGGCGCGTTGCGGTGCAAAAGCCCGCGCTCGCGCAGCGCCTCGAGCACGAGCGGGATGTCGCCCTGCTCGAGATAACGCACGCCGCCGTGCACGAGCTTCGTGCTGCGGCTCGACGTGCCCTTGGCAAAATCGTGCGCCTCGACGAGGAGCGTGCGGTAGCCGCGGGTGGAGGCATCGACGGCCACCCCGAGGCCGGTCGCCCCTCCGCCGACAATCACGACATCCCATTCATCCTCCGCCTGGAGGCGCTTCAGCATTTCGTTTCGATTCATAAATTCTAGCCGGCCCAATGTTGCGCGCGTTTCACCGCCTTGCGCCAAATTTTCAGACGGTCCCGACGTTCCTTGATTGTCGTCGCGGCAGTGAACTTCCGTTCCACCTCGCGCACCTTGTTGAGTTCCTCGACATCGCGCCAGAGACCCGCGCCCAGGCCGGCCATCATCGCGGCGCCGAGGGCGGTGGTCTCGACATTGCGAGGGCGCTCGATCGGCACGCCGACGAGATCCGCCTGGATCTGCATGAGCAAATCGCTCGCCGCCGCGCCGCCATCCACGCGCAAGGTGGAAATCCGCGCACCCGAATCTTTCACCATCGCATGGAGCAGATCGGCGACCTGAAAAGCGACGCCCTCGAGCGTCGCGCGCGCGAGATGCGCCGCCGTCGTGCCGCGGGTGATGCCGAGCACCGTGCCGCGCGCGGTCGCATCCCAATAGGGCGCGCCCATGCCGGTGAAGGCCGGCACGATATACACGCCGCCGGAGTCGGGAACTTTCGCGGCGAGGTCGTTGACCTCCGGCGCCGAGCGGATGATGCCCAGCCCGTCGCGCAGCCACTGGATCGCCGCTCCCCCCACGAAGACACTGCCCTCGATGGCGTATTGCAACGGCGCGTCGCCGAGTTTCCACGCCACCGTCGTGAGCAGGCGGTTCTTGCTCGTGACCGGCTCCGCGCCCGTGAACAGCAGCATGAAGCAGCCTGTGCCATAGGTGCATTTCACGAGGCCGGGCTTCGCGCAGAGCTGGCCGAAGAGCGCCGATTGCTGGTCGCCCACGCCTCCGCAAATCGTCACCGGCTTGCCCAGGAATCCTGGGTCCGATTCCGCGAGCTTCACGCCGTTCGACACGATGCGCGGAAGCACGGATTTCGGAATATCGAACAGCGCGAGCAGCGCGTCGTCCCAATCGCCCGTGTGGATGTTCATCAGCATCGTGCGGCAGGCATTTGTCACGTCCGTCACATGCTCGCGGCCGCCGGTGAGCTTGTAGATGAGCCACGAGTCGATGGTGCCCGCCGCGAGTTCGCCCGCCGCCGCGCGAGCCCGCGCCTCCGGCACCTGGCGCAAAAGCCAATGCAGCTTGCTCGCCGAAAAATACGAGTCGAGCACGAGACCCGTTTTTTGCTGGATGAGCGGTTCCTTGCCGCCCTCGCGCAGCGCCGACATGTATTCGGAAGTGCGCCGGTCCTGCCAGACGATGGCCCGGGCCACGGGCTGGCCGGTTTTGCGATCCCAAAGCACGACTGTCTCGCGCTGGTTCGTGATGCCGATCGCCGCGATCCGCGCCGCGTCGATGCCCGCTTTATTCACCGCATTGCGCGCGACTTCCTCCACGCCATGCCAAATCTCGCTCGCATCGTGCTCGACCCAGCCGGGCCGCGGAAAATGCTGCGTGAACTCCTTTTGCGCGCTCGCGACGGGCGTGCAGGTTTCGTCGTAAACAATGGCGCGCGAGCTGGTGGTGCCCTGGTCGAGTGCGAGGAGATATTTCATGGGGAGGGAAGATTAAAATTTTCCGAGCGCGACATAGGCGCCCGCGGCCAGCGCGCCACCGACGAGCGGCGCGGCGACGGGAATCCACGAGTAGGCCCAGTCGTTGGCCGTTTTTCCGGGAATCGGCAGGAGCGCATGCGCGAGACGCGGACCGAGGTCGCGGGCGGGATTGATCGCGTAGCCGGTCTGGCCGCCGAGCGAAAGACCTATGGCCCAGACCAGCACCGCGATCGGAATGGCGCCAAGCGCGCCGAGATTTACGGGAATCGACGAGCCGCTCGCCGTCGCCTCGAAAGCGCCCTTCATCGCCAGCACTCCGAACATCAGCACGAATGTGCCGATCACCTCGCAGAGAAAATTCGCGGGAAAATTCCGGATCGCCGGCGCCGTGCAAAATACCGCGCGCTTGAGTTCCGCATCCTCCGTGACTTTCCAATGCGGCAAGTAGGCAAGCCAGACGACGACCGCGCCGGCGAAGGCGCCGAGCATTTGCGCGACGATGTAGCCGGGAACCGCCGACCACGGAAAAAGCCCCGCCGTGGCGAGGCCGACGGAAACCGCCGGATTCAAGTGCGCGTTGCTGACGCGCGCGACCACCGCCACGCCGAAAAAAACCGCGAAGCCCCAGCCGGTCGCGATCACGATCCAGCCCGAGCCCTGTCCTTTCGACTTCGTGAGCAGGACGTTCGCAACCACGCCGTCGCCAAGAATGATCAGCAGCATTGTGCCGACGAATTCGCCGAGCAGGGGGGTCACGCCGGCAGTCTAAATCGGGCGGGGCGTTTGTCGAGCCTCGCGGAGGCCGGATTCCGCGGCGGATGGCTCCGCCGCCGCGATCGCCAGACCCAGACGAGGCACGATCGGAAAATATTTTTGCAGCGCGCAAAATCCGTAAAACATCCAGACGCGCAGCCGCAGCCGCCAGCCGAGGTGGACGTTGCCCGCGACGAGATGGTTGAGCGCGCGCTCCATCGCCTCGCTCGGTGGCGGGCTCATGAACACCTCGAATGCGTGGTTGTCGTAAAACATGCGGATCATCTGCAAAAACACCGCGCTCATCCGGCCCACCTCCCGGGTGTAGCGGCGCTGCGCCCGCTTGGCCAGCGGCCCGCCGGCGCGGTCCGCCGCGATCGCGGCCTGCGCGGCGAGGACGCCCGATTTCAGCGCGAGCATCACCCCCGACGAAAAAATGGGATCGATGAATCCCGCCGCGTCGCCGATGAGCAGCCAGCGCGGACCGGCATTCCGCAAATGCCGATAGGTGTAATCGCCCGCGAAAAAATATTCACTCACCCGCGCGGCGCCCGCCAGCCGGCGGCGCAGCTCGGGCGTCGCGGCCACGACCTGCTCGAAGCACTCCTCGGGCTTCCAGCCCGTGGCGCGAAAATGTTCGAGCGACTGGACGAGACCGACCGAGGTTTTTTCGGCGTCGAGCGGAATAAACCAGCACCAGCCGAAAGCCACGCGCACGACGACGATATCGCCGGCGGCCGGAGGATCGTTGCGAAAGACGCCGTGAAAATGCGCGAAGGTCGCGAATTTTTTCGGCAGGCCGAGGTCGGTTTTCGGAAGCCGGAGCTGGCGGCCGAGCAGGGCGTCGCGTCCGCTCGCATCGAAAATCCAGCGCGCGCGCAGCTCGTGGGTCCGGCCGCCGCGCAGGCACGTCACGCCGACCCCGTCGTCCGAAGCCGCGACCGATTTCACGAGCGTCTCCTGCCAGACTTCGCACCCGTTGGAAACGGCGTGGTCGAGCAGCAGCGCATCGAAACGCGAGCGCTCGACCTGGAATGTCCGCGCGTGCCGCGGAGCGAGATGGCGGGAAAACAGGACGCTGGTGCTCGCCGCGGAATTCCCGAGCACGAACTCCGCGCCGAGCTTCGGCATGAAGCCGGCCTGCTCGATCTTTTCCCAGACTCCGATGGCGCGCAGTTCGTCGTTGATGTGCGGGATGAGCGACTCGCCGACGTGGAAGCGCGGGAAGCGCTCGCGTTCGAGGATGAGCACCTTTTTTCCCGCACGCGCCAGCACGCTGGCCGCCGCGGTGCCGCCCGGCCCAGCGCCAATGATGATCGCGTCGTATGCCATAACGGATGGGTTTGGAAATCGGCCGTTTCCGCGCGCGGAGCAAGCCCAAACCCGCCGATTGGCCGCTCGCCATCGCACCAGACGGACGTTACATTCGGACGAAATCCGCAGATTCCATGAGCCTCAGCCCCCTTGCCGGCAAGCCGGCCCCTTTCTCGATCCTCACGAATATCCCGCGCCTCATTTCGGCGTATTACAGCGAGCGGCCCGATCCCGGCGTGGCGGGCGAGCGCGTGGCCTTCGGCACTTCCGGGCATCGCGGCTCGTCGTTCAAACGCACTTTCAACGAGGACCACATCCTCGCGATCGCCCAGGCGGCCTGCGAATATCGCACCCAGGCCGGCATCGCCGGTCCTCTTTTTCTCGGCATGGATACGCATCCGCTTTCCGAACCGGCGTGGATTTCGACCCTCGAGGTGCTCGTCGCCAATGGCGTCGCAGTGATGATCGACGCGGCCGATGGCTACACGCCGACGCCGGCGGTTTCGCACGCCATTCTCACCTACAATGCCGGGCGCGCCGCCGGGTTGTCCGACGGCATCGTCATCACACCCTCGCACAATCCGCCGACCGACGGCGGGATCAAATACAACCCGACCAATGGCGGCCCCGCCGACACCGACATCACGGGCTGGATGGAAAAACGCGCGAACGAGCTGCTCGCCGGCGGACTGCGCGAGGTGAAGCGCACGCCGCTCGCCAAGGCGCGCGCCGCGGCCACGAAGTTCGACTATGTCTCGAACTACGTCAACGATCTCGGCGCGGTGATCGATTTCGACGTCATCAAGGGTCTGCGCATCGGCGTGGATCCGATCGGCAATTCCTCCGTCGCGTATTGGGAGCCGATCGCCGAAAAATACGGGCTCGATCTCACGGTCGTGAACAAGGAAATCGATTTCACGTTCCGGTTCATGAGCGTGGATTGGGACGGCAAGATTCGCATGGACTGCTCGTCGCCCTATGCGATGGCCGGGCTCATCGGGCTGAAGGACAAATTCGACATCGCCTTCGCGAACGACACCGACGCCGACCGGCACGGCATCGTCGCTCCGAGCGTCGGGCTGCTGAACCCGAATCACTACCTCGCCGTCGCGATCGATTACCTTTTCGCGAACCGCCCCGGCTGGCCCGCCGCGGCCGGCATCGGCAAGACACTCGTGAGCAGCAGCATGATCGACCGCGTCGCCGCGAAGCTCGGCCGGCCGCTCGTGGAGGTGCCCGTCGGATTCAAATGGTTCGTCGATGGCTTGTTCGAGGGTTCCCTCGGCTTCGGCGGCGAGGAGAGCGCCGGCGCATCCTTTCTCCGCAAGGATGGCGGCGTGTGGACGACCGACAAGGACGGCCCGATCCTCGGCCTGCTCGCGGCGGAGATCACCGCGAAGACCGGGCGCGACCCCGGAGAGCACTACGCCGCGTTGACGGAGGAATTCGGCGCTCCGATTTACGAACGCATCGACGCTCCGGCGAACGCGGCGCAAAAGAAAATCCTCAAGGCCCTCTCGCCCGCGCAAGTTCCCGCCACGGAACTCGCCGGCGAGCCGATCACCCGCATGCTCACGACCGCTCCCGGCAACGGCGCAGCTTTGGGCGGCTTGAAAGTAGAAAGCGCCTCCGGGTGGTTCGCCGCGCGGCCTTCCGGCACCGAAGAAGTGTATAAGATCTATGCCGAGAGCTTCGTCGATGCCGACCATCTCCACCGCATCCAAGCCGAGGCTCAGGAAATGCTTGGCCGGGCCTTTGCCAATCCGACATAAGTATTTACTTGATCCTGATGATGCGGTTTATACCTTCACGGTGTGAAATCGATAATCAGGGTGATGTTGGTTGGGCTGTGCGTCTCTGTGACGACCGTTTTTGCAGCGGACAAGCGGGAGAGCCAGCTTAAGGAATTGGCAGTCATCAAAGCGGAGCTGAAGCCGCTGCGCGAGAAGGCTTACCTCGAGCCGGAGGTCATCGCGAGCCGTCGAAAACTCGACGAGGCTTATACCGCCTATTGGGAATCCGTCCGCGTCGCGATGCTTCGTCTGGACCCTTCCAAAAAATCACTCATCGAAAAAGATATGGCTTTGCGCAAGGAAGTCGCGCCGGTTTCCGCCGGTAGCCGCGCGGCCGACTACGAGAAAAAAGCCGCCGAAAACACGGCGAAAAAATCTCCGTAGCAACCGCGCAGCCGGGATACATGCACCGGCTTAAAATCTGTCGGGAGGCAACTGGATCCGACTTCGAAAAAAAATGTGTCCCATTGAGGGATATGCTGTTGCGTCCAAAGAACGATGATGTATTTTGCCGGGTCGAATCCCCCTTCGTCTCGATAAGGGGGAGACTTTTTTCCCTATGTTGTTCCCCCGATCGCTCTTATTTTGTTCCCTTCTGACTGCAGGGACGCCCCTCATTTGCAGCCTCGCGACTACGGACCTCTCGGTCAGTGCGCCTGTCTGGCTCCCGGCTTCAACCATTCTCAATTGGGATCCAGCCACGGATCCGAGCGCTCCCTACGGCGTCAGCAAGGTTCCGCTCGCGACTCGATTCGCGCCACCCACCGTATCGGAAAACGCAGGCCTGAATGCGGCGCTCAATGTCAATTCGAACGCTCGCGCGAAAGAAGGCCGCGTGCAGGCCCTGATCGCCTTCGCTTCCGCAGCTCAAGGATCGCGGTCGACAAAAGTCTATGCCCCCACCACGTGGCAATACATGGACACGGTCGTGAACTGGGGCGGCGCGGAAGCCTCGATCGTCTGTCCCGCGGCACAGTTCATCGATGCGGCCCATCGTAACGGGGTGCCAATCCTCGGGAACGTCTTCCTCGCCCCTACGCAGTATGGCGGGCAGATCGGCTATGTGAACGACTTTTTGAAAAAAGTCGGCGACACCTATCCGGTCGCCGACAAGATGATCGCGGCGGCGCGCTACTTCAAATTCGACGGATATTTCATCAACATGGAGACCGCAGGAGGCAACAGCGCCACCGCCACGTCGATGCAGGCTTTCTTGAAATATTTCCGAGCCCAGGCTCCGGAGCTGAAAATCAGCTGGTATGACTCGATGGTCAGCAACGGGAGCATCTCGTGGCAACGCGCCTTGAACAACAATAACCAGATGTTTTTCCAGGCGACGACTCGCGTCTCCGATGAAATGTTTTTGGACTTCTACTGGGGCGGCGGATCGAACCTGGCCAATTCCCGAAACAAGGCCGTGTCCCTCGGCCGCGACCCTTATGACGTGTATGCCGGCATCGACACCGAGGGCGCCGGCGATAGCGGCAAAAACACCTTTGGCGGCGATACCCCGATCGATTGGGCGCGGCTTTTTCCCGCCAGCCAGCCCCATGTTCTGTCCCTGGGAATCTACCGTCCGGAATGGACGTTCAACTATTCGTCGGGCCCGAGCGACGCCATCGCGCGGGAAATTCGATATTGGTGCGGGCAAAATAGCGATCCCTCGAACACGACGATCCCCTCGGGCTCGACGCGCCCGAACTGGGCCGGCATTGCGAATTACATTCCGGCGAACTCGCCGTTGGTGGCATTGCCCTTCGTGACCAACTTCAATCTCGGCCAGGGCAATTTTTTCAAGGTGGGAGGCTCCACGCGATACCCCGCCGCATGGACTGACCTGAGCACGCAAGACATCCTGCCCACGTGGAAATGGGTGGTGACGAGTCCGGGCACCAAGACGCTGACGCCCGCGCTGGATTTTACAGACGCCTATTATGGAGGCACGTCGCTCACGATAACGACCGGAGCATTGACGGCGAACGTCCCGCAAGACCTCAAGCTCTACGCGATGAGCCTTCCGGTGAGCGCCGGTTCGCCGAATACCTTCCTCCGCGTGGTCTTTAAACCCGGCAGCGCCGGTCTCTCCAGAATGCAAATCGGCCTGGCTTTCGAAGACGCTCCGGCAACCTTCCAATACCTCGACATCGATGAAGCAGCCCCTGGCATACCGAGCTGGAACAGCAGCTGGAACACCAAGACCTTTAACCTGACTTCGCTCTTCGCCGGACGAAAAATCGCCGTTCTATCCCTGCGCTTTCTAAGCGCCACGACGACCGCAAGCTCCACGATGCGGGTGGGACGACTGGCGATCTATAATTCCGCAGACTCCGCCGGCAACAACACCGACATCGTGGATGCTCCCTCCAACGTCGTGATCGAAAACCAGACCGTGCTCGATACCGCCGCCCTCCAGCTGCGGGTCAAATGGACGCCGTCCACCATTCCGCCTTACATCTATAACATCTATCTCAAGAGCCCGACCGGAGCTCAGACCTGGCTCGGAGCCACACCAAACAATTATTTCTTCGCGTCGGAAGCACGCAAGACAACGCTCAACGATTCCACCGCGACCATCGAAGTCGAAGCCGTGCCTGCCGACTACCATGACTTCTCCGCACGGGCCGGCGCCACCTTCTCCTACCCCACCCCACCAGATCTCACCAATAAACTCACCGGCACGCCCATCGGCTCGGCAGGCGACGGCAACAATACCCTGGACAAGGTTTTCGACAGCAACCTCTCGACCTTTCTGGATACTTCGCCCACGGCCGATGGAGCCACCGCCGGCCTGGATCTAGGCACGGCCAAAGTCATCACCGCCGTTCAATACGCCGCGCGATCCTCCCAGGGCGCCCGGATGGTCAATGGGACCTTCCAGGGCTCCAATTCCGCGGATTTCACCGGGGCTGTCACCCTTGCGAGTATCCTCCTCGCGCCCCCGGATGCGACCTATCGCACGATTCCCATCACCGATTCCACCCCCTATCGCTACGTCCGCTACGTTGCCCCGAACGGTAGCTACGGCAACATCTCGGAACTCTCGTTCTATACAACGCCGACTCCGACTCCGACTCCGACTCCGACTCCGACTCCGACTCCGACTCCGACTCCGACTCCGACTCCGACTCCGACGCCGACTCCGACTCCGACTCCGACTCCGACTCCGACTCCGACGCCGGCTCCGACTCCCACGCCAGCCGCACCTCCCGTCACCGCCCAAGCCC
>JAATET010000027.1 GCA_015655545.1 Chthoniobacterales bacterium
AGCTGTCCAGGGTGTCCATCAGCTCGATGATCTTCGAACCCCACTCGCTCGCCGGATCGCCGCTCTCCAGCGCCTTCAGCGCCGAGCCGCGGATGATCGGAACGTCGTCGCCGGGGAACTCGTACGACGACAGCAGCTCGCGGAGCTCCAGCTCCACCAGGTCCAGCAGCTCCGGATCGTCCACCATGTCGCACTTGTTCATGAAGACGACGATGGCGGGCACGCCGACCTGGCGGGCGAGAAGGATGTGCTCACGGGTCTGAGGCATGGGGCCGTCAGCCGCGGAAACGACGAGGATCGCGCCGTCCATCTGGGCCGCGCCGGTGATCATGTTTTTCACATAGTCAGCGTGGCCGGGACAATCGACATGGGCGTAGTGACGATTGGCGGTCTCGTATTCCTGGTGGGAGGTGTTGATCGTAATGCCGCGCTCTTTTTCTTCAGGCGCGTTGTCGATGTCCTCGTATTTACGGGCGACAGCTCCGCCAGTCTTCGCGAGCACGGTAGTGATCGCTGCGGTGAGGGTCGTCTTGCCGTGATCCACGTGGCCGATCGTGCCGATGTTCACGTGGGGTTTCTCGCGTTTGAAGGTATCTTTAGCCATGATGTGTCGTTAGGGTTTTCGGGTGGAATTTACTGCGCAAAAATCGTGGAGCCCACAACCGGGATTGAACCGGTGACCTCGTCCTTACCAAGGACGTGCTCTACCAACTGAGCTATGTGGGCATCGGGGCATTTCGGCCTTGTGGGTTCGGATCCGCGCGCGGTTCCTGTTTTTCAACCTCCGTCAAAAGGGCGAAAGGCCCCGCCCGTCTCCCCTTGGTTGGGAACGGCGAAAGCCTCCTGCCTTCCGGCGAAAATTGAACGGTCAGAATATCGAAGCGCAAAGGGGTGTCAAAAAGAAAAACGCAGGATTTCAGCGCCATGCGGACATGATTTATAAACCGCAATTCGTTCTCGGAAATTCCGCACCGCAAATGCGCGAGATTTCGCCGCCGCCAAATGCGAGATCGCGAATTCTTTTGTCTAGCGCGTTGCCTCGCGAGTCGCTTCGCGGCAAGCTCGGCGGGTGGACGTCTCCGCCCTACGACAAGATTACAGCAGCGGCAAGCTGCATCGCGCCGATCTTCATTCCGACCCGATCCGGCAATTCACCGATTGGTTCCACACGGCACGGGTCTGCGAAGCCATCGTCGAGCCGAACGCGATGACTCTCGCCACCGCCGATCCGAATGGCGCGGTGAGCGCCCGCACCGTGCTGCTGAAAGATACGACGCGCAGGGTTTCCGCTTTTTTACGAACTACGAAAGCGACAAAGCCCTGGCCATCGCCGCGAATCCGCAGATCGCGCTGCTTTTTCACTGGCCGCCATTCGAGCGCCAGGTGAGCGTGCAGGGCATTGCGGAAAAGACCTCTCGCGAGGAATCCGATGCGTATTTCCAAAAGCGTCCCCTCGCCAGCCGCCTCGGAGCGTGGGCTTCGCTACAAAGCCGGCCCCTGACCTCGCGGGAAGCGCTCGAAGCTGCCTATGCCGCGTTGGAAATCAAATACGCGGACGGCAAAGTGCCGCTCCCGCCGCATTGGGGCGGGTATCTTGTGCGGCCGACGAGCATTGAGTTCTGGCAGGGCCGACGCAGCCGTCTCCACGACCGCTTTCGCTACACGCGAACGAACGAGGGCCTCTGGAATGTGGACAGGCTGTCGCCATGAAACGCGCATTTTCCGATCTCAAAGAACCCGAAGTCCTCGCCCTCGCCGCCGCGCTCGAGGAGGAGGATGGACGCGTTTACGGGCAATTCGCACAACGGCTCGCCGCGTCGCACCCCAGCACCGCCGGGACATTTCGCCGCATGCAAGAGGAGGAGCAGTCGCACCAGGCGCGGCTCACCGCGCTTTACCGGGAGCGGTTCGGCGAGGATTTTCCACTCATCCGGCGGCAGGATGTGCGGGGCTTCATTCAGCGTCGCCCGATCTGGCTGAAAGCGCTGCTGCCGATCGAACATATCCGCCGCGAGGCGCAGTCGATGGAGATCGAGTCGCGCCGCTTCTATGAGCGCTCCGCCGCGCGTGCAAAAGATGCCGCGGTTCGCGATCTTCTCCTCCAGCTCGCCGCCGAGGAGTCCGCGCACGAGGGTCTCGCGACAAAGCTGGAGCACGAGCTTTCCGGTTCCGATACGAAGCGCGAGGAAGACATCGCGCAGCGCCGGCAATTCGTGCTGCAGATCGTGCAGCCGGGGCTCGCGGGTTTGATGGATGGCTCGGTTTCGACGCTCGCGCCGGTCTTCGCCGCTGCCTTCGCGACCCAGAATAGCCGGGATGCGTTTCTCGTCGGCATAGCGGCATCCGTCGTCGCGGGTATCAGCATGGGTTTCGCGGAGGCGCTTTCCGATGACGGGGCGTTAAGCGGCCGCGGGCGGCCCTACATTCGCGGGACGATTTGCGGGCTCATGACGGCGCTCGGCGGCATCGGACATACGCTGCCCTTTCTCGTCGGCAATTTCCATGTCGCGATGGGCATCGCCGTCGCCGTGGTGCTCGTGGAGTTGCTCGCGATTGCCTGGATCCGCCACCGTTACATGGACACGCCGCTGGCGCCCGCCATGATGCAGGTCGTGCTCGGAGGCGCGCTCGTATTTGTCGTCGGCGTTCTGATCGGTAGCGCCTGATCGGAATGCGGCCCTGGGAAATCACCCCGGGTTTTGCATTCCGCGAGTCCTCAATCGCCAATCGTCAGCCACTTTCGCCGCCTGTTCCCGCTTGACCTTTGGCGGGCATTGTCGTCTTTACTCCGCCTTTGGCCCGCACGCGAAAGCTGGCGCGCCATTTCGATTTTCAATGAATAGCCTTACCCGACTTTTCCTTCTGGCCGCCGCGCTGCTGGCCGCCCTCTTTCCTCTCGCCGCACAGCAAGCTCCGCTTCAGGGCCCGATCGTCAAACAGATCGATGTGCAGTATGTCGGGCCGGAGAGCATGTCGAAGGATCGCGTGCTCTCGAATCTCGCCACGCAAGTCGGCCAGCCCTACAGCGAACGCACGATCGAGCAGGACATTCGCAGCCTTTATTCGACCGGCACCGTGGCCAACGTCCGCATGTTCGGCGAGCCGTTCCAGGATGGCGTAAAAGTCACCGTCCTTCTGCAAGGCCGGCCGATCATTGCGGAAGTCCTCATCGAGGGCGCCGAGCAGATCACCCAGGTGCGCGTGCGCAAGGAAATCTCCGTGAAGCCCGGCCAGAGCCTGAGCGAGGAAAAAATCGAGGACGACCGCCGCAAGATCCTCAAGCTCTACAACGATCGCAATTACTCCGACGTGGACGTCCAATACAAGGTCGAGGATCTCCCCGATAACAAGGCGCGCGTGATTTTCTCGATCACCGAAGGGCCGAAGCTCATCGTCCGCAAGATCACATTCATCGGCAACTACTCGATCAAGGACAAGGACCTCCGCGGCGCGATGAAAACCAAGGTGCAGGATATCATCTGGTATTTCGACAAAAGCGGACGCCTCATCAGCACACAGCTCGAGACCGACCGCGCCGCCCTCAAGCTCCTCTATCAAAACCGCGGCTTTGCGGACGTGGAAATTGCGGACATTTCCACCCAGACTCTCGAAAACAAAAAGAACGGCGTCGAAGTCGTCGTCACCATTCAAGAAGGCATCCAGTATCGCGTCAATTCCCTCACCCTCGAAGGCGTGAATATCGTGCCGAAGGATCAAATGCTCGCGATCCTCAAAATGCGCGAAGGCTCGCTCTTCACGCCGAAAGGAATGGCCGACGACCTCAATGCGATCCGCACATTCTACGGCCAGCGCGGTTACATCGAAGCCGATACGATGCCGCAGGTCACGCCCGCCGGGCAAGGCGCCGTGGACATCCTCTACAAAGTGGACGAAAAAGTGCAGTCCTACGTCAACCTCGTCAACATCCAGGGCAACACCCGCACGAAAGACAAAGTCATCCGCCGGGAACTCGCGATCAAGCCGGGCGAAATTTACGACACCACCCTCGTGGACGTCAGCAAGGCGCGCCTGGACAACCTCCAGTATTTCTCGAACATTTCCATGACGCCGGCCGACACCGTCGTGCCCGGCCGCAAGGATCTCAACGTCATCCTCGAAGAGAAGCGCACCGGGTCGTTCAACTTCGGCGCCGGCTTCAGCACCATCGACAGTTTGATCGGTTTCGCCGAGCTTCAGCAGACGAACTTCGACCTCTTCGACTGGCCGCATTTCGTCGGCGGCGGTCAGCGCTTCCGCATTCGTCTTCAATACGGCCTCCAGCGCGCCGACTACACCATCTCATGGACCGAGCCGTGGTTCCTCGGCTACAAACTCTCGCTCGGCGTCGAAGGCTACTACCACGAGGCCAACTTCCTGTCGTCCGTCTATAATCAGTCGAACCTCGGCGCCGCCGTCCAGCTGCGCAAGCCGATCACCTCGTTCCTCAGCATCACGGGCGAATACCGCATCGAGCAGATCAAGATTTTCGACGTGGATGACGACGATACCGGCCAGTTCATTCAGGATTCCGCCGGCACATACACCCGCGGCGCCCTCTCCGGCTCGCTCATCTACGACAGCCGCGACGACCTCCGCCTCACCCGCAAGGGCGAATACGTGAACCTCACCGGCTTCGTCGCCAGCGAATACCTCGGAGGCACGGTGAACGACTACGGCATCAGTCTCCAGGCCTCCAAATACTTCTCGCTGCCATGGGACACCATCCTCATCCTCAAGGGCGAAGTCTCCGCCGTGGATACCCTGCAAGGCGACACGAACGGCGGTCTCGGCGTGCCCATCTTCGACCGCCTTTACCTCGGCGGAGCCAACAACATGCGCGGTTTCGATTACCGCGAGGTCGGCCCGAAGGACAACCATGGCAATCCCATCGGCGGCAACAGCCTCGCCTACGGCACGGTGGAATGGAGCTTCCCGATCATCACCCGCATCCGAGGCCAGATCTTCAGCGACTGGGGCTTCGTCAACAGCGGCTCCTACGACTACGTCACTTCGAACGTCAACGGCGACATCGGCTTCGGCGTGCGCGTCGAGCTGCCCATCGGCCCCGTCCGCGTCGATTACGGCATCCCGGTCATTCACGACCAATACAATGGCGGCACCGGAAAATTTAATTTCAACGTCGGCTATCAATTTTGAACGGATAACCGTTCCGGCGGTCTCAACCTGAACCGCCCCAGGCTACTCTATACCCATCCAACCTATACACATGATCCAGAAACCCATCCGCACCCTCCTCCTCATCGGCTCGCTGATCGCAGCCGCCCCGCTGGCCCAAGCCCAGATGAAGGTTGGCACCATCGACATGAACGGCGTCTTCACGGCGTATTTCAAAACCAAGGATGCCGAAACCAAGCTCAATGAGCAGCGCACAGCCGCCAAGAAAGAGTTCGATGACCGCGTCGAGACACTCAAGAAAAGCATGGCTGAGATCGAGAAACTCAATTCCCAGCTCGAAAAACCCGAGCTGAGCGAAGACGCCAAGAAGGCCATGCTGAAGACCCGCGACGAAAAAATCGCGGAAGCCCGTAACAACGACAAGGAAGCCAGCGACTTCAAGACGACTAGCGAAAAAGAGCTTCAGGAGCAGTTCCTTCGCATGCGCAAGGACATCATCGACGACATCATGACCGTCGTGAAAAAGAAAGTGACCGACGCCGGTTACGACCTCGTGTTCGACCGCTCCGGTCTGAGCATGGGCCAGATCCCCGTCGTCGTCTATTCGGCCGAGAGCATGGATTTCAGCCAGAGCGTCGTGAAAGCCCTCAACGCCGAAGCCCCAAAGACCAAGCCCACGAACTAACAGAAACCGCTAACTTTCCTGAAAAGACGCCCTGGGAACGGGGCGTCTTTTTTTGTATCCAGAGACCCGCGCGACCCGAAAGCGGGATAATGGGTTCTCACGGCGGATGCGGATCGCTGCCGAGCGCGGCGACCTTCGCTTTTATCCCCCGGCCTTTGGCTTCCGTAACCGCTGCAATCCCCCCAGCTGGCTGATCGCCGGCCCGAGAAATGGCAAACCCATGACCGCCGGCAGCACATAGCGCAGCGTGCAAAGCACACCCAGCGCGGCGCCCGCGGCCTCGCTCATATAGGGATGATAAAAGAAAATCAGCGCCGCATCGCGCGTGCCCACCCACGCGAAGGTCAACGGCATCAGGCCGGCAAGAATGGCAAGCGGCGAGAGCGCAAGATTGGCGAGAAACGGGACGCTGGTCTTGATGGCGATCGTAAACATCCAGATCTGCACCAGATGCAGAAACCAGATGAAGACCGAGTTCGCCGTAATGCCCGCGAGCTTCGTTTTGTCCTCCCAGAAATAACCGTGCATCTCGATCCACGATTCGTGCAGCGTCGCGATCTTCGCCTTCATCTTTCCGGGAGCGAACCTCTCGCCGAGACCAAAGCAAAGCTTCGCAAACGAAGTGGAGCCCAATAACAGCGCCAGCCCGAAAAATCCAGCCACGACCGCCGCCGTCATCGTCCAAAACATCGCGTCCTTGTCGGGATAGAGCATCAGTCCAAAAACGCACCACACGAGCAGCGAAAGCATGTCGCACGCCTTTTCAAAAACGACCAGCGCCAGCGCCAGCGAGCCGCGCAGGTGCCCGCGATCGGCCATGAAAACCGACTTCGCCATGTCCCCCATCTTCGACGGCAGCACGAGATTCAGCACGCTCGCAAGCAGGATGAGCCGGTTTGATTCGAGAAACGGCAGCGGATGCGCCTTCGGCATCAGCTGGCAGAGCCTCCCGGCGGTGAGCAGCGTCAGCGGCACGACCATCAGCAAACTCGCCGCAAGCCACGGCAGGGAACAATTCGTGAAAACCGGCACGACCTTGCCGAAATCGATCTTCCAATACAGCACGGCCAGGATGCCGACGCTGACGATGATGGAAATGAGGCGCTTCATCGGGACGGCGATTTTTAAAGTGCCCGCGTGAACTCGAGCGCCTCGCCCGCTTGCAGCTTCGCCGCACGCTCCGTGAGGTCGATCCACGGCAGCATCTGCCCCGCCTGGAACGTGCGGCTCATCACGACGTAAATCGAAGTCTGGTCACAGCCGATGCCCGCTTTCTTCACCGATTTCCAATCGTCGCCCTCGACACGGTCGGTCACCATGAGGCGTCCCTCATTCCACGTGAGCACACGCTCGAAACGAAACGGAGCCGCCTTTTTTCCGGTGATCAATACTCTCTGCAGCAGCTTGCGCACGAGATCCGGAAAGAACCTTCCGCCGCCGAGCATGATGAGCCGGAGCACGATGAGATTGAACGGCGTCATTTTCTTCTGCTTCGCCCACCCGAATTCGCCGCGCACCGCGATGCGGGCGTCCTCGATCTCATGCGCGTAGTTGCCGACGAGATGCGCCACGGCATTTCGCGATTTTCCATCCTCGACGACCAGCGAGACCTGCGTGTCGGAAGCGACGAGCTCGCCGCCGCGGAAAAATTTAAAAACGCCGCCCTTGTTCAACGCGAGGTAAAGCTCCGCGTCCCCTCGCCGCTCGATCAGGAGCCCCGCGTTTGGAAAATGCACTTTGCCAGCCGTGCGCGGCGTCGCGACCGGCCGCGTCTTCACGAAATCCCGCCACGCCAGCAGGTAGTTCCAGGTGTGGTGGCCGACGATGTGATCGTCCGCGTGGCACGCATTTTTTCCCGCGGCGACGCCTCTGAGAAATTGATCGTTCACCGCGAGCGCCGCCGGATCGTGGCGCCCGAAGACCTCGAACCCGTGCGGAAAAAAATTATAGGTATTGCGGCTCGCGTATTCGCCGCCGAACGAGCCGTCGGGATGCATGAATTCCGCCGCGAGCGTCACCGCTCGGGAAATCGCGTCCCTCAATTCCGGCGTCGGCGTCTTTTCGTAAATCTGTGCGAGCAGGGAGATCGTGAGCGTGTGGTAGCCGGGATCGCAGCCCTCGTATTCCTGGAACCAGCCTTCGGAATTTTGCCACGAGAGCACTTTCGCCAGCCGCTCGGCGCGCGCCCTGGCCCACTTGTCCTTGCCAAGCAATTCGCCCGCGCGATCGAGGCAAAGCACGATCAACGCCTGGTGATTCGTGAGCTGCCCGCTTTCGTTGTGATGCGCGAGCCAGTCCGCCCGCCGCTCGAAAAACCGCAGCACTTCGTAGTTCTGCAGCCCGAGCAGCTTGTAGCTTTCCGCACATGCGAGCAGCGAGAAGGCCGCGGCGCCGCCGGCTTTTTCGAAGGGAAAATAATCGTCGCACGACGCGTCGGCGTGCGCGCTGCGGGCGGCGAATACCATGCCGGCTTCGGCCCATTCGCGCAGCGCGTCCCGGCGATAAAAGGCGTTGCCCTCGAGCTCGGTGTCCCACGCCAAGGCGAGCGGCCAGACGAATTCCTGCGACATGCCGCTCGGGAAATCGATGATCTTGTATTGCCAGTAATTGCGGTCGAAGCAGCCGTAGGTCGGGCTGTGGCGGTTGCGATCCTGCAGCGTGAGAATCTTGGGAATCCAGCGCAGGGCTTCCTGCGCGAACAGAGCGCGATTATCCATCACTTGCGATCGAATTCCGAGCGGCGCACCCGCAGCTGAATATCTTCGAGCAGGCGGCGATTCACCGCGATGAGATCGGCGACGAAACCGAGCGTCCAGATTTGCACGCCGATCAGCACGAGCACCGCCGCGGCGATCAGGCTCGGCACGTGCGCACGGTCGCCGCCCTCGACGAAATACAGCACGACCCAGCGCGCCATGATCGCGGATCCGCCCACGAAAGGAAACGCGCCCAGCCACGTAAAAAAGCGCAGCGGTTTATAGACGATGAAAATGCGCAGGATCGTGAGGATCGAGCGCTGGATGTAGGCGGGAATGCTCCGGAACAGCCGCGACGGGCGCAGGAACTCGTTCGTGCGAATCGGGACGGACGCCATGCGCAGATTCCGCTGGCCGCCCTGGATGATCGTCTCGAGCGTGTAGGTGTATTCGTTGAAGACGTTCATCTGCATCGCCGCCTCGCGGCTGATCGCGCGAAATCCGCTCGGCGCGTCGGCGATTTCCGTCTGGCTCGCCACGCGCACGACCCAGCTGCCGATGCGTTGGAGAATTTTTTTTATCGGCGAGAAATGCTCGATCTCCAGAATCGGCCGCGCGCCGATCACCATGTCCGCCTCGCCCTTGAGGATCGGCTCGACGAGCTTCGGGATGTCGCCGGCCTCGTATTGATTATCGGCGTCGGTATTGACGATGATATCCGCGCCCCGCGCGAGGCAGGCCTCGATGCCGGACATGAATGTCCGCGCGAGACCGTGGTGCGGCCGCTCGATCACGTGATCCACTCCGAGCTGACGGGCGACCTCGGAAGTCCGGTCGGTGCTGCCGTCATCGACGACGAGCCATTCGATCTCGTCGATGCCGGGAATCGCGCGCGGCAGCGCCCGCACGGCGACACCGAGCGTCTCCTCTTCGTTGTAGCACGGAATCTGGATGATCAACTTCATCGGGAACGCGGAGAATAGGTGGGAATGAGGAAAACAGGAAACCAGGAAAATACGCATTCATTGCCATGTCCTTTTCGTGGTTTCCTGTTTTCCTTGTTCACTCTTCACGATTTGCCGTGCTCCGTCGCCTCGAAAAGCTTCTCGCCATTCTCTTGATCGGTCTGAGCCTGTTTCATGCGGGCCGGATGGCGGTCGCGATGGCCACGACGTCGCTGAGCACGGATGAATTCGGCACCGTCGGCAGCTTCAGCGCGAAAGGTCCGCTGGCGGTGATGACCGATTATCGCGCGCCGAAAAACCATGTCTTTTTCAATCTGCTCAACTCGCTTCTTCCCGGTCGCGAATCCCTGGCGCCCAGCCGCGTGCGCGCCCTCAGCATCCTGGCCACGGCCCTCACCGCGCTCCTGCTCATCGGCTATGCCGCCGCCCGCGGCCGGTGGCTGGAAGGCGCTCTGCTGCTCGCGCTGTGGAGCGCCGCCCCGCAAATGCTCCGGCTCTCCATGGAAGCCCGCGGCTATGGTTTCCTGGGCCTCTTCGCGGTGCTCGCGGCCATCGCGGTCATCGAATATTTTCGCGGGCGCGAGCGCCGCTGGCTGTGGACGCTCGGAATCGCGGCTGCTCTCGGTGTTTACACGGTGCCCGGGTTCCTGTTCTTCGCCGGGCCGCTCATGCTGGCGCTTTGGCTCGTGGAACGCTCGCGCGCGACCTTCCTGGCCGGCGCCTTCACCGCGGCGGCGATCCTCGCGCTTTACTCCCCGCTGCTCGTCCAGGTCTTTTCCGCGTTCACTTCGTTTCATCAAGACAAGGCGGAGGCGGATTTCGAGACCGCCCACGGCCTGGCGCGCGCCATGAAGCTCTACTTTCTCCAAACCGACGATTGGGCCGCCTGGGCACTTCTCGGAGGAATGGCTCTCGCGCCCTTCATTTTCGCGACCGATCGCCGGGAGAGCCCCGCGCTGCGTCTCCTCGCCGGAACGTGCCTCATTTATTTTGCCGTGCTGCTCGCATTGCGCACGCCGCCGGTGCGCATGGCCGCCTTCAGCCTGCTCCCGCTCGGAATCGCCGGCGCCTGGTCCACGGGCAGCTGGATGCGAAATCGATTGCCGCAAATTCCCCGCGCGCTCCTCGGAGCGTGCGCCGCGCTTTTTATGCTCTGCGTGCTGATCGGTGTGACCCGCTCTTTTCAATTCGTGCCCACGGAAAACTGGTCGCTGGCCGCCCGGGCCATCGACACGGCTTTTCCCGCCGGCATCCACGTGGAATTCCGCCGCTACGCGAAATACCTGCGGCAAACTTTGCCCGATTCCGAGAGCCGATCGGCAGATTACGATCCGGCGGCATTCGCCGACGGGCGCCTCGTCGTGGCGGATGCCGGCAACAAATGGGCGGAAGGCGATCGGTTCGTCGCGCCAAAAAACATCCCCCGCGGCGTGCGCTGGATCATTCCCGGAAGTATTCGCGATATCGTTTTGAATTTTTGCCTCCCGATCGATCCGGGCCTGGATCTGCCGGCGAGCCTCGCCGACGGGCGCGCGAACACCAGCGTGCGTCTCTCGCCGAACGTCCTGGAATTACGCGGCCGCGCAGGCAATGGCGCAAAGGCTTTGATTGTATTGTTGAATCGTCCCGCCGCCCCCGATGAACTTCAGGTCGATGCATCGAACCATCGTCATTCCGTTTTGTTTGCGGGAAACGCCATCGTGCTTCCGCTCGAGCCCGACCCGCCCGTGGATGTCCGTCTGCGCACCGCGCCGGGCTCCGATCTCGAAGCGGTCGAGGCGTGGATAACCCGATGAATTTCCCGATCCGCATCGCGCCCGACGCACCCGCGCACCGCATCGCCTGGCGCGACTTTGCCACCGCGATCCTGTTCGCCGCGCTCACGCTTTTTCTCACCACGGAGGCCAATCGCTTTCCCTCGACCTACCATCCCGACGAGCCATCCAAAGCGCGGCAGATCCTCGGCGGTGAATACAACTTCCATCACCCCATGCTGCTGCTCACGGCGACGCGGGGATTGATGGCGCTCGCCCACGTGCCGAACGATCAGGATGCGGTCACGATCGCCGGCCGATGGGCCTCCGCGCTGTTTACGGCGGGAGCGGTTTTTTCTCTCGTCTTGGTCGCGGCGCTGTTCGCCGGTTCATTCGCAGGTTTCATTGCCGGCTGCCTGCTGGCGACGAATCACGAACTCTTCGAGCTCGCCCATTACTTCAAGGAAGACCCCGCCGTGCTTTTTGGATTGAGCGCGTTTTTTCTGGCCCTCCTCTGCTACGACCGCGCGCCCGGAAAAACCCGCGCATTGCTCCTCGGAGCGGCGCTGGGCCTGGCGATCTCTGGAAAATATCTCGGCGCCATCGTCGCCCCGCTCGCTTTCGTGCTGATCTGGCTGCGGCGGGATCGCGCCCCGGCAGCCCTCGCGACGGGACTTTGCCTCGCGGGCGCGCTCGCCATCATGGCGCTGGCGAATCTGCCGGTGCTTTTGAATCCCGCGGGATTTGCCGACGGATTCGAGCGCGAGGTGGATTTTGCGGTTCTCGGCCACAAGGGCATCACCCGCAGCGTGCCGCACGGCGTATACTGGAAAATTTTTCTCGATGGCACGAACCCCGCGATCTGGGTCGTGCTGATCATTTCCTACGCCGCGCTGCTTCTCCGCGGCAGGCGGCTGACCGCCGGCGAATGGATGGCCGCGTTCTTCCCGGTCGGGTTCGGCCTGCTGCTCTCGTTTTTTCCAAAAACCCATCATCGCTACTTCCTGCCCGCGTTCGGCGTCCTGCTGGTCATGGCCGCGGTCGGGGCGGTGACGATTTCACGGTTTCTGTGGAAAGGCCGGCCGCTCTTCGGTCGAGCCGGAAAAGCGTGGCCGGCCGTCGTCGCGCTTGTGGCGATGCTGGCCGTTCAAGCACCGGTCTTCCTCGCCTATTACAATGGCTTCCGCCTCGATGGCCGCACCGCAATGGCCCGTTACCTGCGCGCGAACGTCCCACCCGGAACGACCGTCGTGCAGGACAAGCGCGTCGATCTCGATGCGCTGCGATTACCCTACGATTTCCGGGGCAAGCTTTTCGCGGCGGACGTGGGAACCGTCGACGACCTCCGCGCGCAACGGATCGCATACGTCGCGGTGGCGGAAGGCGACTACGGGCGCTTCTTCGAGAAAAAACTCCGCCCGACCGACGAAGGCGCGGCCGACTACGCGAGACGCCGCGCATTCTACGAGCAGCTGTTTTCCCAGGGCGAAAAACTTTTCGAATGCCCGCCCGGCCAGCTGCAGTATCTCCAGCCGCACCTCATGCTCTATCGGCTCCCGGGGAAACCCTAGATTTTTAGCGGCGCGGACGACGCCCCTCTTCGAGAATCCGCCGCTCCTCGCGAGTCAGGCTATCGATGCCGTGCCTCAAAATTTTGGACAGCACTTCGTCCATCGTCGTGATGGCACGCGGCCCGCTTCCGCCGTCCCGCGGCAGCGGCGGAGGAACCGATCGCCAGCCGGAATTCCCCTCGCCCAGCGAATTTCGATAAAACAAGCCAAACGCCCAGCCCGTCGCGAAGCCGCCCAAGTGCGCCAGGTGGCCGACGCCCGGCATCCAGCCGGAGAGCCAGAGCAGCACCGAGACCGCGACCATGCCGAGACCCAGCGTGCGGGCCTTCATGCGCAGCGGAAGCACGAAAAAAATGAGCGCCATCACCGGCAAGTTGGGAAACAGGCTCGTCAGCGCCAGCAACACGGCGCACACCGAGCCCGAAGCGCCGATCAGCGGACCGGTGGAAAAAATAATCTGCACCAGACCGCCCACGACACCGCCGGCCAGATACAACGCCACGAAACGCGGCGTGCCGATCACCGGCTCCAGTTCCCGTCCCGCGAACCACAGGCCGAGCATGTTCATGAGAATGTGCATCTCGTTGCCATGCAAAAATTGGTAAGTCACGAGCTGCCACAATGCGCCATGCCGCAGTCCCTCCCCGGTGAGTCCGAAAATCTGCTCGACCTGATTCCATGCCGATCCAGCGAGCAACTGGAGGACGAAGATGCCCACGTTCGCAGCGATCAGAAACCGCGTGGCGGGATCCCTTAACGGACGTCTGCGATGCATGCGCGACTTTACGAGTGGCCTCCGCGCTTGTCCACGCTGCGGGCCGCGCGACGACGCGGTGCATCCGGCGCGAGCACCCGCAGCTTGCGCCGCGCGAACCCAAAATGGAAGGGCGCCATCCCCGCAATCTCGCCATCCAGCTCGACCGGCACCTCGCCCTCGGCTGCGATGTGCAGGCTCTCCGTTTGAAAATATTCCACATCCGGCAGTCCCGCGTGATCGCCGAAAACGATGGCCTGCACGTAGCGCATGAGATCCCAGTGGCTTTGCTTTTTAAACACCACGACATCGAGCAGTCCGTCGTCGAGCCGCGCGTCGCGGAACAACACCAGCGGCCCGCCGTAATAACGACCGTTGCCCACGAGCACGAAGCTGCCTTCGAGCTGCCGGCACTTCGCATCGGTCACTACGATCTTCGGCGGTTTGCGCGCGGCGATCTGCGCCAGCGACAGCACGTAGCTGATCGGCCCGAGCGCTTTTTTGAATTCCGGCGTCGTCTGCCGCACGACCTCCGCGTCGAGACCCACGCCGGCCAGCTGCACGAAATATTCGCCATTCGCCTGCGGCAGGTCGATATCGCGCGTTTTCCCCTGCTCGATCACGTTCCAGGCGTGCTGGAGATCCTTGTTCTCCATCCCGAGCTCGAGCGCGAAGACGTTCATCGTGCCGATCGGCAAAACCCCGAGCGTCACCTTCGCCTCGCCGATGCCATTGACGACTTCGTTCACCGTGCCATCGCCGCCCGCGGCCACGATCGTCGTGCATCCCTGCTGCACCGCGCGCCGGGCCAGCGCTTTCGCGTCGCCAGGCTTGCGCGTTTCATGCACGACGAGATCGGCCGAAAATCCCTCGATCGTTCGCCGCAGAGATCGCGCTCGTTCGCCGCGCGCGGCAGGGTTAAGGATCACGAGAATCTTATTCACATTCAGGCCGGGATGCGTAGGTTGCCCGCGTGAAACGATTTGCCAAGATCATTCTGGGCATCCTCGCCGCACTCGTGATCTTGCTGATTGTCGCGCTTGTCGGCATCAATCTCTATCTGCAGTCCGGCGATGTGCAGCAGCGCATCCGCCTTGCCACGGAGCAGGCGCTCGGCACGCCGGTCGTCGTAAAGCGCACGGTTTACACGCCTTGGGGCGGGCTCACTCTCTCGGGCCTGTCGCTGCCCGACCCCGCCATTTCCGGCGCGAATCTCGTCGAGGCGCCGAAGTTTTCCGTGCAGTTCCAGTTCTTCCCACTGCTGGCGCGCCGCCTCGTCATCTCCGCCATCAGTCTCACCTCGCCGCATCTCACCCTGCGCCAGGACGCGGATAAGAAATGGGTGTTTCTTCCGCCGAAAATCAAAACTCCCTCCAGGGAACAACCTCCCGCCGCGACACCGGGCGCCGCTCCCGTCGTCCGCCCGCCCGCCTTCACCGTCGAGCTCAGCAATTTTTACATCTACGACGCCAGCGCCGACTTCATCGACAGCAAAGGCGCGTATCTCGGGCGCGTCAGCGGCTTGAGCGCCGACGGGCGGCTGACCGAGGGCAAGCGGGTGGACGGCAGCATGTGGATCGAAGATATCGACCTCGGAGGGCAGCTTCACCCAACCCGGCTCCGGGCCAGCTTCGTCTATGACGACGGGCTCCTCTCCGTAACCGGGATCAAATGCGCCATCGCCGACGGCAAGCTCCGCGCGGAATTCACCGTCGTGACGCCGAAAAAAGGCCCGCCCGCCTTTCAGCTCAAAAGCGAGATCGAGAAAGTCTCCATTCCCACGCTCATTGCCGAGGCCCATGGCGACGAGACCGGCACTTCCGGCACGCTCCTCGGCCATTTCGAGCTGCGCGGAAATCCGCTCGATGCCTCCACGCTCGGCGGCGGCGGCGAGGTCTCCCTCGATGCCGCGCAGCTCCGGCCCTTCGATGCCATCCAGCAGATCGGCACTTTCCTCCACGTCGATGAGCTGCAGCTGCTCAAACTGGGCCAGGCAAAAATGGCTTTCGAAATCCGCGCCGAAAAATTCTGGGTGAAGGATCTCACGCTCAAGAGCGAAAATTTGATCATCACCGGCAAGGGGCCAATCAAGTTCAACGGCAAGATGAATCTCGAAGGCCGCTTCCAGGTCAACGAGAAGATCCAGCGCGAGCTCTCCATGTTCATCGGAGATCAGTTCACCCCCTCGCCGGAGCCCGGCTACAAGGAAGTCTCCTTCACCGTGACCGGCCGCACCAGCCACCCGGAAACCAACCTCCTCGACAAGATCACCGGCTACCATATCGGCGGCAGCCTTGGCGGTTTTCTGAAAGGACTCTTTCGCATGCCGAGCCGGCCGCAGGCCGGCCCGACGCCAGCTCCGGACCAAGCCGCCGGCCAATAGCCATGCGCGTGATCTCCGGCTCCGCGGGTGGACTCGCGCTCTCCGTGCCCGACCAGGTGGCGCGCCCCACGATGGACAAGGTCCGCGGCGCGATCTTTTCCAGCCTCGGCGATGCCGTGCCCGGAGCCCGCGTGCTCGATCTTTTCGCCGGCTCCGGTTCGCTCGGCATCGAGGCGCTTAGCCGCGGCGCGGAATCCGCCGTCTTCGTCGATGACGCCCGGCATTCCGCCGAATGCATCCTGCGCAATCTGCGGAAATGCAAGCTCGCCGCCGCAAGCGTGCAGACGATGGACGCCTCCCGGTTCCTCAAGACCTACGCGCACCCCGAGGCGTTCGATCTCATCTTCGCCGACCCGCCCTACCGCAAACTCGATGGCGACACCGATTTCGCGACGCCTCTTCTCACCTCCGCGGAGCTGGCCTCCAGTCTCGCGCCCCACGGCACCTTCATCCTCGAGACGCTCTCGACCGACCCGCTTCCCGCGCTGGACGAAACTCCGTGGCAGCTTCTCCGCTCCCGCAGCTACGGCGAATCGGGCATCCATTATTTGATCCACCGCGCATGAGGCTGCTCCGGTTTTTCTACAACCTCGCCTATCCGCTGGCGCTGGTCGCGATGCTTCCCTGGCTCATCCGCCGCATGATCCGGCGCGGCAAATACCGCCACAAATTCGGCCAGCGCTTCGCCATTTACTCGCAGCGCGTACGGCGCCGCCTCCGGGATGGAGGCCGCACCTGGGTCCATGCCGTGAGCGTCGGCGAAGTCCTCATCGCGATGAAGCTCATCCGCCGCCTGCGCGAGCGCGAGCCGCGACGCCGCTTCGTTCTCTCCACGACGACCTCCACCGGCTTCACGCTGGCGAACCAACAGCGCTGCGAGTGGCTCGAGCCGATTTACAATCCGCTCGATTTCTTTTTGTTCACGCGCCGCGCGCTCGCCCTTGTCCGCCCGGACAAAATCATCCTCGTCGAGGCCGAAGTGTGGCCGAATCTCGTCTGCCAGGCGCGCTTCCGCGGCATCCCCATCGCGCTCGTCAACGCCCGCCTTTCTCCGCGCTCGGAAAGCCGCTTCCGCAGGTTCCGCGCAATCACCAGCCCGATCTTCAATCAGCTCGATGTCATCTGCGTGCAGGAACCGGAGGATCTGGATCGCTGGCAAAGTCTCGGTGTCGCCGCGAAACGCATCGCCCACACCGGCAGCATCAAGTTCGACGACTCCTTTTCTTCGTCCCATGAACCGCGCGATTTCCATCCCTTTCTGGCGCAGCTGGGCATTCCGCCCGGCGCGCCGGTGCTGCTCGGCGCCAGCACGCACAAAGGCGAGGAAGCGCTGCTCGGCCGCGTCTATGCCACGTTAAAAAAAGAATTTTCCGATCTGCTTTTCATTTCCGTGCCCCGCCACGCCGAACGCGCGAAAGCCGTCCGCGAAGATCTCGAAGGCCTCGGTCTCGTCGTCGTCAACCGCACCGAAATCGAAAATCCAAACCCCAAAATCCAAAATCCCGACGTGCTCCTCGTCGATACCACCGGCGAGCTGCGGGACTGGTATGCCTGCGCGACGGTCGTCTTCGTCGGCAAGAGCCTGCTTTCCACCGGCGGTCAGAATCCCGCGGAGCCCATCGTGGCCGGTCGTCCCGTGATCGTCGGACCGAACATGCAAAATTTTGCCGTCCTCATGCGCGGCCTTCTGCGCGCGAAAGGCGCCGTGCAAATTCCCGGCGAAGCCGCCCTGCCGGCCGCCCTCGGTGGCCTGCTGCGCGATGCCGGCGCGCGCGCGGCCCTGGTTCGCAACGGCCAGTCCGTGATCGCCTCCCATCGCGGCGCGACCGATCGCACCTGCGACATTCTGCTCGCGCTCCCCGGAAGGTAGAGCCCGCCCCCGGCGGGAACGGCGGAAGTTACTCCAATCTCGTCACTTCCAGCTCATTCCGCTTCGCATCGCGGCGCTCGGTGAGCATGGCGACGATGATGCAGCCCTCGTAGAGCAAATACATCGGGACACCCATCAGCAGCATCGTGACCATGTCGGTCGTCGGCGTCAGCACGGCGGCGAAAATCATCACCGCGATGAACGCCTGCGGCCGAATGCGCTTCAACATGGGAATTTGCAGGACGTTCAATTTGACGAGCAGCAGAATCACCACGGGCAGCTCGAAGGCCAAGCCGAAGGCGATGATGAATTGCGTCGTGAAGGAATAATATTCGCGCACCGTCCACGTCGGCTTCCAGCCCAGCGACTCGGCATCCTTGTAGAAGAAATTCAGCGCCTGCGGCAGGACCACGAAATACGCGAAAGTCACGCCGGCGAGAAACAATCCGAAGCCCATGCCGGCCGCCGGCCAGATATGCCGGCGTTCGCTCACCGTGAGCGCCGGCAGCACAAACTCCGCGAAGAAATAAAGCAGGAACGGAAACGACAGCACGATCCCGGCGTAAAAGGCCATCTCGAGCGAGATGGAAAACGAGTCGACGACGCCCAGCGACTGCAGATTCGACAGCCGCGTCGGATCGACCGCGGTCAGCGGATGCTGGATGACGGCGAACAAATACGACCGCCCGCAGAAACCGACGACCATCGCCGAGCAGAGCGCGATCGCCATCTTGATGACCATCGCGCGCAAGTCCTCGATGTGCGAAAGGAAGGGCTTCGCCTCGTCGCGCATCTCGCGGAATTTGAACAGTCGATCGGAAAGCGGCATGGCGTATCGTCAAATGTGGCCGAGCGCCACCAGCCGTGCAAATAGAGAGAGCGTATTCGCGTCGCAAATCTCGCCGCTCGCGATCCGCGCGCGCAATTCCTCCGGCGGAAAAGCGTGGCATTCGAAAATCGCCTCCGCCTCGTCGTGTGCGTGACCTTCGTCGCGCGGCACCACGTTCGTCGCCAAGAAAAGATGGCTCTGCTCATCCGTAAATCCAGCCGAGGGGTAAAACGCGCCGAGCGGGATGATTTCTCCGGTAACACGGCAGCCGGCTTCCTCGCCGAGCTCGCGATGGGCCGTTTCCAGAATGCTTTCCGGCGTCACGTCGCCATCGACCTGACCGGCTGGAAATTCCCACAAATCCCGCCGCACCGCAACGCGCTCCTGCCGCACGAGCAGGTAGCTGCCTTCCGGAGTGCGCGGCGCCACCACGGCGGCCTGCTTGCGGTGCACGACCGTCCACTGAATGCCCTGGGGGCGCGACGGCGTCGCCACCCGCGACCGCACGACGCTCATATACGGAGTCTCCGTGAGCACCTCGCGGCTCAGCTCCTTCCAGCCGCTCATGCGAGGGCGGCGCGCCAATGCTCGAGCCGCTTCCGCACGTTCGCCGCCGACGGGGCGCCCTCGGCTTTTCGCGCGGCGAGCGCCGACGGAAGATCGAAGACCCGCGCGACATCGCCGCCAAATGCCGCGGAGGCTTCGCGAAATGCCGCGGCGGGCAATTTATCCAGAGCCACGCCCGTGCGGCCAGCCTCGCCGACAAGCTTGCCGACGACTTCGTGCGCCTCGCGGAACGGCACGCCCTTGCGCACGAGATAGTCCGCGAGATCGGTGGCGAGCAGCAGCGGATCGGCGACGGCCGCGGCGGCGCGGGCGGCGTTCACTTTCGCGCCATCGAGCATTTCGGCGTAGAGGGCGAGCGTGAGGTCGATCGTGTCGACCGAATCGAACAGCGGCTCCTTGTCTTCCTGCATGTCGCGGTTGTAGGTCATCGGCAGGCCTTTGAGCACGGTGAGCAGCGCGACCAGGTTGCCGTAGAGGCGGCCTGTTTTTCCACGCGTGAGCTCCGCGATATCGGGATTTTTTTTCTGCGGCATGAGACTCGATCCAGTCGTGTAGGCATCGCCAATACGGATGAATTGGAATTCAGCCGTAGACCAGAGAATGAGATCTTCGGAGAGGCGCGAGAGATGAACAGCGAGCAGGGCGCAGGCAGCGTTGTATTCGATGATGAAGTCTCGATCGCTGACGGCATCCATCGAGTTCTCGGAAACACGCGCGAAGCCGAGCAGGCTGCGGACATACTCGCGGTCGAGCGGAAGTGTGCTGCCGGCAATGGCGCCGGAACCGAGTGGCAGGAC
>JAATET010000045.1 GCA_015655545.1 Chthoniobacterales bacterium
GGAAGCTCATCTCGAGCTTGATCACGCCCTGGCCGGTGCAGTTTTCGCAGCGCCCGCCTTCGTTGTTGAACGAGAAGCGGCTCGCCGTGTAGCCGCGCACGCGGGCCTCGGGAATCTGCGCGAAGACGTTGCGAATTTCGTCGAGCACCTTGATGTAGGTCGCGGGCGTGGAGCGGGACGTCTTGCCGATCGGCGATTGATCGACCTCGAGCACGGCGCCGAGCGATTCGAGGCCGGAGATGGATTTCCAATCCGTCGGCGCATGCTTGCGCGTCGAGCGGCGGGTGAGGCCGTCGCGCGCCGCGGGCACGAGCGCCCCGCGCACGAGGCTGCTCTTTCCGGAGCCGGAAATGCCGGTTACGACGGTGAGGCGATTGACCGGGAACCGCACGTCGATGTCCTTGAGATTGTGAATCGTCGCGCCCTTGATCTCGATCCAGCTGGTATCCAGATCGCGACGCTTGCCCGAGAGCGGATGAACCATGGGCTCGCGGAGATATTTTGCCGTGAGCGATTCGCGGTGGCTCATCACATCCGCGACGGTGCCTTGCGCGACGATCTCGCCGCCGTTGCGGCCGGCGCGCGGGCCGAGATCGATGAGGTGATCGGCGCGGCGCATCGTGTCCTCGTCGTGCTCGACGATCACGAGCGAATTGCCATTTTTCGCGAGCTGCACGAGCGCGTCCAGGAGGCTGTCGTTGTCGCGCGGGTGGAGGCCGATGGTCGGTTCGTCGAGCACGTAGAGCACGCCGCGGAGGTTGGAGCCGAGCTGGGCGGCGAGGCGGATGCGCTGGGATTCGCCGCCGGAGAGCGTCTTGGCGGAGCGGTCGAGGCTCAGGTAGCCAAGGCCGACGACGTTGAGGAATTTCAGCCGCTGCGCGATTTCCGCGACGATGTCGTTCGAGATCGGGGTCTCGTTTTTCGTGAAACGGAGTTTCTCCAGCTGCGCGAGCGCGCGGGACGAGGATGCGCCGGTGAACTCCGCAATGGTGTGGTTTTTCACGCGCACGGCACGGGCCGCGGCGTTGAGGCGCGCGCCTTCGCAGACGGGACAAATCTCGGCTTCGTCATCCTCGAGCGATTCGAAATTCTTCTCCTCGGCGAGGTCGGCTTCGAGCTGGGATTCGAACTGCCCGGCATCGATCGTGTGCCGCCACACCTCGCCGAAGCCGCGGCAATGCTCGCACCAGCCGTGGGGTGAGTTGAACGAGAACATGCGCGGGTCGAGCTCCTCGAACGCGCGCTCGCAGCTCGGGCAGTTCATCTCGGTGCTGAGGATGTGTGATTTCTTTTTCGCATCGAGCACGCGGGCGGTGCCTTTGCCGGTGCTGATGGCGAGGCGCACGAGCTTCGGCGCGTCGTTGATGGTCGCGGCGGTGAGCTCGCCGATGAGCACGTCGATGGTGTGCTCCTTGAAGCGCTCGAGTTTCTGGAAATTCGCGACCGGTGTCAGTTTCCCATCCACGAGCAGGGTCGTGTAGCCGTGGCGCTCGGCCCAGCGGGCGACATCGGTGTGGAAGCCTTTGCGGGCCTTGACGAGCGGGGCGAAGATTTGCACGCGGCCTTTTTGGGCGAGCTCTTCCACGTGTGTGGTGATCGCTCCGACGGTCTGGGTTTCCACCGGGACGTCGCAATCGGGGCAATATTGCGTGCCGAGCTTCGAAAACATGAGGCGCAGGAAATGGTAAATCTCGGTGACCGTGGCGACGGTCGATTTTCCGCCGCCGCGCGTGACCCGCTGCTCGATGGCGACGCTGGGCGGCAGTCCCTCGATGGAGTCGACCTCGGGTTTTTCGAGCTGCTCGACGAATTGCCGCGCGTAAGGCGACATGCTGTCGAGGAAGCGGCGCTGGCCTTCCGCGAAGAGAATGTCGAATGCGAGCGTGGATTTCCCCGAGCCGCTCATGCCGGTGACGACGACGACCTTGTCGCGCGGAATCGAGATCGAGATGTTTTTCAAGTTGTGCTCGCGAGCGCCTTTGATCTCGATTGAATTCGAAATGCGAAATGGGGAATTCGAAATGGAATAGGCGCTGCGCGCGTCTTCGACGGAGTCGCCATTTCGCATTAGAACGCCGCGGAGAAAGCGCCCCGTATGCGAGGCGTCCACGTCGGCGACTTGCTCGGGCGTGCCCTCGGCGACGAGCCTGCCGCCTTCGTCGCCGGCTTCGGGGCCGAGATCGACGACCCAGTCGGCGGATTTGATGACCTCGAGATTGTGCTCGATGACGATGAGGCTGTTGCCTTCGTCCACGAGGCGCTGAAAAACTTTGAGCAGCTGAGCGATGTCGTCGATGTGCAGGCCGGTGGTCGGTTCGTCGAAGATGAGCAGTGCGCCGGCGTCGCGTTTCTCGACCAGATGCGTGACGAGCTTCAGGCGCTGGGATTCTCCGCCGGAGAGGACGTTGAGCGGCTGGCCGAGGCGCACGTAGTCGAGGCCGACGTCGGCCATGAGCTGGAGCGGGCGGGTGATTTCGCCGTGGCGTTCCTTGCCGGTGAAAAAGTCGATCGCCTCGCGGACGGTCATTTCCAGCACGTCGGAGATGGATTTGCCTTCGATCTGAATTTTCAACAAAGGCGGCTGGTAGCGTTTGCCGTCGCATTCCGGGCAGCGGAGAAAGAGGTCGCTGAGGAATTGCATCTCCACTTTTTCGAAGCCGAGGCCGGCGCAGCGTTCGCAGCGGCCGTTTCCGGAGTTGAAGGAGAAGGAGCTGGCGGTGAAGCCGGCCTGGGTGGCGTCCTCGGTGGCGGCGAAAAGCTGGCGGATGCCGTCGAAGGCGCCGATGTAGACCGCCGACGTCGAGCGCGGGCTGCGCGCGAGCGTCGATTGATCGACCATCACGATGTCCTCGATGTCTTCCGCGCCGTCCATGGATGCGACCTTGCCGGCGGACTCGAATTCGCTGCCTTCGTCGCCGACGAGATTCCGGTAGAGGACGTTGTGGATGAGCGTGGATTTTCCGGAGCCGGAGACGCCGGTGACGCAGCAGAAAACGCCGAGCGGAATGCGGACGTCGAGGTTGTGGAGATTGTGGTGCTCGATGCCGGTGAGCTCGATGAACTCCCAGGGCTCGCGGCGCTCGGTCGGGACGGGAATGAATTTTTCGCCGTTCAGGTAGGAGGCGGTGAGGGAGGAAGTGGAAGAGGAGGAGGAAGAGATTTGGTTCAGCGGGCCGGAATAGGTGAGCCGGCCGCCGTCCTTGCCGCGGCCGGGCCCGATGTCCACGAGGTGGTCGGCGGCGCGGATGATCGCGTCCTCGTGCTCGACGACGAGGAGCGTGTTGCCTTTGTCGCGGAGCGCGCGCATGACTTCGAGCAGGCGCGCGGTGTCGCGCGGATGCAGGCCGACGCTGGGCTCGTCCATGACGAAGAGCGCGTTCACCAGCGAGGCGCCGAGGCAGGTCGTGAGGTTGACGCGCTCGATTTCGCCGCCGGAGAGCGTGCGCGTGGGGCGGTCGAGCGAGAGGTAGCCGAGGCCGACGGTCTCGAGATAGCGGAGGCGGGCGCGGATCTGGTCGCGGAGGAGGATCGCGCTCGGGTCGCCGGCGATCATTTCCACGTGCTCGAAAATTTCGATGAGTTTCTTGAAAGGCAGCCTGGCGATCTCGGGCAGCGTGAGGTGCGCGGGCTCGAGGCGGTAGTTCAGCGTCTCGGGCTGGAAACGGCCGCCTTTGCAGGCGGGGCAGGGCTGGTAGTTGCGGTAGCGCGAGAGCAGCACGCGGATGTGCATCTTGTAGGTGCGGGCCTCGAGCCACTTGAAGAAGCCCGTGACGCCATACCAGCCGCCGTTTTCCTTGAGGTTGTCGGAGCTCGTGTCGACGTTCGTGTCGCCTTCGATGACCCATTTCTGTTCGCGCTTCGACAGGCTCTTGAAGGGCGCGTAGATGTCGATGTCGTCGCGGCGGGCGGCGCGGACGAGGTCGTCCTGGCAC
This sequence comes from Chthoniobacterales bacterium, assembly GCA_015655545.1. Lineage (GTDB taxonomy): Bacteria > Verrucomicrobiota > Verrucomicrobiia > Chthoniobacterales > JAATET01 > JAATET01. The sequence continues at coordinate 3,933 of JAATET010000045.1, forward strand.
TCGCGTGAGTGACCGCTTTGGAAGGGTTTGATGACGCCGTCGGCGATGCTGAGCGAGGTGTCGGGCATCACACGCGAGTAGTCGATGCCGATGATGCGGCCGAAGCCGCGGCAGCTCGGGCAGGCGCCGAGCGGGTTGTTGAACGTGAAGAGGCCGGGCGAGGGCGGACGGATGCCCAGGTCGCAGTGCGCGCAATGCCAGCCGCTCGAAAAGGGGTGCGTGTGCGTGGAAGCCGGATCGAGAATGGTCAGCTTGCCCTGGCCGAGCCGGAGCGCGTGTTCCACGGCTTCGCTGAGGCGTGTGCGGTTTTCCGCGTTGATCGTGATGCGATCCTGCACGACCGGCAGGACGCCGGGCAGCGCGCCGCGCGTGGGCGGCTCGTCGGTGCGGACGACTTCGCCGTAGAGCAGGACGCGGAGGAAGCCTTGCTGCTGGAGAAAGGCGTAGAAATCGGCGGGCTTGGTCTTCGGCGGGACGGGGATCGCAAACGTGACGAGGACCGTCTCATTGGCGAAATCGGCCAGCACGTGCTCGACGATGGATTGCGCGGTCTCGGGACGCACGGGCCGGTGGCACTCGGGGCACTCGGCCTTGGCCGCGCGCGAGAAGAAGAGCTTCAGGTAGTCGTTGATCTCGGTGATCGTGCCGACGGTCGAGCGGGTGGAGCGGACGTTGTTCGACTGCTCGATGGCGATGGCCGGCGGAATGCCCTCGATGGAGTCGGCCTTCGGCTTGTCCATGCGGTCGAGGAATTGCCGCGTGTAGGGGCTGAAAGTCTCGACGTAGCGGCGCTGGCCCTCGGCGTAAATGGTATCGAACGCGAGGCTCGATTTCCCGCTGCCGCTGGGACCGGTGACGACGATCAACCTGCCTAGCGGCAGGTCGAGATCAATTCCTTGAAGGTTATTCTGACGGGCGCCGCGAATGCGGATGGACTTCGACACGCTTTAACCTACGACAACGGTCAAGGGCGGCTAGGCCGCCGTGTCGGAAGGCTTCATTCCCTCCGTGCGCATGAGGACGCGCTGGCGCATCACTTTGCCGGCCTTGAACTTGACGGTGGCCCGGGCGGGGATGACGACATCCTTCTCGGGCTTGTTGGGATTGCGTCCGACGCGGGATTTCGTGAGGCGCACTTCAAAGACGCCGAAGTTGCGCAGCTCGACGTTTTGCCCCGTGGAGAGCGCGTCGGTGATGTAGTCGAGCGTCTTTTGGACGACGTCGAAGACATCCTGTTGCACGAGGCCCGTCTCATTGCTGATACGGACGACCAAGTCCCTTTTCGTCAGATTTCCCATGTTTTCCTTGGCTGGTTTCGAGCTTGAAAGAGCAGAAATCGGACCGGCGGGCAAACTCATTTCGTCATTCGGCCGGTTTGCGCAACAATTTGTCGCAGAGCGGCCAACTGGGGTTGGAATCGCTGGTCGAGCGCGGCCGTTTTCGAGCTGAGGCGGGCGGTCCAATTTTGGTCGCCGATCGCGCCGGGGACATTGAAGCGGTCTTCGGTGCCGAAAATGTCGGTGATCATGGGAATCGCCAGCCAGGAGTTCGTGGCCATCAGCCCGCGCATGGTGGCGTGATGAATGGTGTCGTCGAACGCATGCGGTTCTTCCATGGGCGGCTCGCCGCAAAAGGCGAGCAGGCCGTTCATTTCCGCCTCGGCTTGCTGCGCGGCGTCCTTATCCGGCGATTTGGTGAGGGCGAACCAGGCATTCCAAAACGTATGCACCGGCGGGTGATCGTGCGTGGCGTAGGTCGCGAGGGAGAGGCGCTCGTAGTCCTCGCCGGGCGTGAGCGGCGCATCGGGCTCGCGTTCCCATTGGGGAATCTTGAACCCGGGAATCTCGAGCCGCTGGAGCACCGGGCGGACGTAAGGCGGGACCGTGCCGAGATCTTCCGCGATGAGGCACGGGGCGGGGATTTCCTCGAGCATGATTTTGAAAAGCACTTCGCCGTGGCGGCAATTGGCCGCTTCGTTTTCCGGCGTGGAATCGTCGCGCGGCATGAAACCGGGCAGGCGGCCGCCGGTGAGCGCCCTGGCCTGCTCCTCGTCGAGTTCGAGAAAGTCGGCGTTGTTTTCCGGACGCCAGGGGAAGCTGTAGATGCGGAAAAAACCGAGCGCGTGATCGACGCGAATGAGGTCGAACATGCCGGCCATGGCCTGGAGGCGGCGGCGCCACCACGCGAAGTTGTCCTTCGACATGGCGAACCAATCGTAGAGCGGGAATCCCCAGTTCTGACCCCACTTCTCGGTGAACGGATCGCTCTTGAAAACTTTCTCCGGCGGCGCGCCGCTGGAGCGCGTGAGATCGAAAACCTCCGGCTCGCTCCACGCGTCGCAGCTGTAAATGCTCACGCCGACCGGCACGTCGCCCATGAGCGAGACGCCGAGATTCCGACAATGCTTGCGGACGGCCAGCCATTGGGAGAAGGCGATCCATTGCCCGTAGCGGTGGAAAGTGGCGAGGTGCTCGATCGGCTGCCGCTCGGCGTCGGAAAGGGTATCGAGCCATTCACGGGCGGCTTCGAGCGTTCGATGATGCGCGGGCCAGAGGCTGAAAACCTCGGATTCCTCGTGGTGGGAAACGAGCGCTCGATAGAGCGAGTAAGGCGCGAGCCAGTCGTCGTGGCGGCGGTTGAAATCGTCGAACGCCGAGTGGCGTTCTTCGTCCGCGTCCTCGCAGAAGGCGGTGAAGGCGGCGTCCAAAAGTGCGCGCTTGAGTTTCTTGACCTCGGCATAGCGCACCGGACCGGCGCACAGCGCGTCGAGATCGAAGTCTTTGGTGATCTTTTTAAAATCACGCCTGCGCAAATCAGGCAGCTCGGAAGGAAACGTGGCGATCGTCGTCGGATCGAGCGCCATCGAGCTGATGATGTTGTAGGGGCTGTTGTCTGCGCCGGATTCGTTGACGGGCAGGATTTGCACGACGCGCAGTCCGTGGCTGGCGGCCCAGGTGGCGAATTCACGCAGGGCTAGCGTGTCGCCGATGCCGAGGTCCTGCGAGCCGCGAAGGGCGAAGACGGGGGCGAGCACGCCGGCGATGCGTTGGTCGGGGCTTAAGTCGGGCACGGAATCGGTTCCTAGCGCGAGACGGGAAGGGTGTCACGCAGAGACGCGGAGTCGCGGAGCAGGATTTTGCAGGGCTGCCATGACTTTTCCTTTGCGTCTCTGCGTCTCTGCGTGAAAATCGCCCATCTCCGTATGTCGAAACACCGCCACCTTATTGTGCAGCCGGACGACGGCACCGCGCCGGTCATCGCGCTCATCGGCCGCGCCACCCGCTCGCTTTACATCAAGCAATTCACCTTCACCGAACCCGCCATCCAGCAGGCGGTGATCGCGCGGGCGAAGGCCGGCGTCGATGTGCGCGTGATGCTGAATCCGGCGCGTTCGTCGGGCAGCCGGGCGAATGACGAGACCTTCGCGCTTTTTGAAAAGGCGAATGTGCCCGTGCGCTGGGCGAGTCCGCATTTTGCGGTCACGCACGAAAAGTCGATCGTCGTAGATGAAGAAACCGCGCTCATAGCGACCTTCAATCTCTGCGAAAAATATTTCACGCAGACGCGCGACTACGGCGTGATCGTGGGAAATCCCGTGCAGGTCGCGCAGATCGTCGAGGGATTCCACGCCGACTGGGCGCACGAGCACTGGCACCCGACCGAGGATACCGGCCTGCTCTGGAGCAATAACAACTCGCGCAAGCTCATGTCGGATTTCATCGACAGCGCGCAGGAGACTCTCGAGGTGCAGCATCCGAAGTTCGTCGATGCGACCGTGACCGAGCGCATTGCCGCGGCGGCGCAGCGCGGCGTATATGTGCGCGTGCTCTGCGGCGGCAAGCATGGCATCAGCGAGTGGGACATTCTCGATACGTTTTCGTCGTTGCGGCTGCTGCATTATCTCGGCGTGAAAGTGCACAAGCAGAAAAATCTGCGGCTGCACGCGAAGCTGCTTATTGCGGATGGAAGGCACGCGCTCGTGGGCTCGATGAATATCGATCGCAGCGCCTTCGACCTGCGCCGCGAACTCGGCACGACGATCCGCGATCCGGAGATCATCGAGGGAGTGAAAGAGGTATTCGAGTCCGACTGGGATCTTTCGCACAAATACGAGCCGCCGGAGCCGCTCAGTGCCTTTCATCACGTCGAGGACGACTTTCCGCACGATCCGGACCTCCATCACGAGTGATGGAGGTGGTCATTGGTCATTGGCATTTCATGGCGTGCTCATTCGAAAATTTGCGGGTCTATCTTGCTGCGGAAGAATTGTCCGATCTCGTTTGGGATGTCGTCTCGAAGTGGAAGCCACTGGCGCGGGAAACGGTGGGCCGCCAGCTCGTTCGCGCCGCCGATAGCATCGGAGCCAATATCGCCGAAGGCTGCGGGCGTCAGACCTACGCGGATAACCGAAGGTTCGTTGGAATCGCCAGAGATTCTCTCTACGAGACGCGTCATTTTCTCCGACGTGCTCAAGAAGAGAGCGCCGCGCTCCAAGCAATCATTGCGACACTTCCCCGAGCGCTGAACGCCTACCTCAAATCCATCGGTCGCAGTCCAAATGCCAATGACCAATGACCAACCACCAATGACTCAGCCCCCTGGGCTGCTCGAGCTTGCGCTGACCTTCAATAAGATCGCGCTGGCGAGCTTCGGCGGCGGGCTTTCCGCGTGGTCGCGCGAGGTCGTCGTGGTCGAGCGGAAGTGGATGACCGAGGAGGAATTTCTCAGCGCGCTCACCATCTGCCGCATCCTGCCGGGGGCGAATCAGATCAATCTCGCGGTCTTCGTCGGCGTGAAATTTCGCGGCATAGCCGGAGCGTTCGCCGCGAGCGCGGGACTCATTTTCATTCCCGTCCTCATCGTGCTGGTGATGGGCTGGTTTTATTTCACCTATAGCAAGGTGCCGGCTTTCAAGAACGTCCTGCATGGCATGACGCCCGCGGCTGTCGCCATGACCTTCGCCATGGCTCTGAAGACTGGTCAAAAATGCCTCGGCAGTCCGATCGCGGTCGGGCTTTTCGTGGCGATGTTTGTTTTGAGCGGAGTCGTGAGGTGGTCGCTGCCTTTGTCGCTGGCGATCTGCGGACCGTTTGCCTTGTGGTGGGGCTGGCCGCGCGCGGGGAAGGAGAAGGCGTGAGCCCTAAAACCATCCTGCAAATCCTTGCGCTCTTTGGCACGTTGTCGATGCTTTCGATCGGCGGCGGCAACACGGTGCTGCCCGACATGCAGCTCAAGTCCGAGTCGAACGGATGGCTGTCTCCGAAGCAATTCGCCGATCTTTTTGCGATCTCGCAAGCCGCACCGGGTCCGAGCATCCTGATCGTCACTCTGGTCGGCTACAAAGCTGGCGGCACGGGACTCTGGGGTGTGCTGGGGGCTGTCATTGCCACGGTCGCGATGATTTTTCCGGCGGGGTTTCTGGTCTATTTCACAGCGCGCTTCTGGAACTCCGCCAAGGAGGCAAAATGGCGAAAGGCGGTGGAGCGGGGCTTCGCTCCGCTGACGGTCGGTCTCGTGCTCGCGAGCGGCGTGATCGTGGCGCGCTCCGCCGATCACAGCTATGGAGAGTGGATCCTCACGGCGATCGCGACGGTCATCTTCACCTGCACCAAGGCGAATCCGCTCCTGGTGGTCGGCGCCGCCGGTTTGCTGGGCTGGATCGGCGGCATGTATGGCTGGATACATCCATAAGCGGCATCCGGAGCGAATCTCCGGGGTATGCTCAAAATTGTTGGAATCATTCTCGTCGCCGTCGGAATCCTCGCGCTCGTGATGCAGGGCATCACCTACACCACGCGTGAAAAAGTGGTCGATCTCGGTCCCATCCAGGCATCGGCCGACAAACAGAAAACGATACCGTTGTCGCCGATACTGGGCGTTTCCGCACTCGTCGTGGGCGCGGGCCTTCTCGTCGTCGGGGCTACGAAAAAAGCCTGAGCTCTAGCGCGGGGGCAGGGCATAGATCGCAAAATCTCTTCCCGCCTCGGCGATCGGAAGGGTGCCGATCCAGGGCTTGAGGGATTGCCGGTAGCGTTCTCTTTCGGGCGGTCCCCAATAGATATAATCGACGCCGAGTTTCCGGGCGTCGTCCTGCCAGCCGGGGCCGCCCATCATCAGATTTTGGAACGCCTCCACTTCGGCGCGATGCTTTCCCTGGTAGGTGATGCCGTGGCTCCACAAATGGCCGTCATAGCCCATGGCGATTTTGCGTCCGAGGATGATCAGCGGATGCCAGTATTCCGGCGCGCAGGCGAAACGGGCCTCGGGATTGATATTTTTAAGCGCGGGAACGGTATTCCGGATCAGCGGCAGGTCGCTCATGGAATAGTCGTGGCGTCCGTCGAGCCCGGCGGTGAGCGAGATGGTGCCCGTAAAAAACAGCACGAAGCAGACGCCGGCTCGCGCCGACTGGCGGAGCGGCCGGAGGCATTCATTCCATAGGCAAGGCGCGACGGCCAGCCAGCTCCAGAGCATGAGTTTGGTATTGTCCCACGGCCACGGCGCGAAGGAGACAAAACCGCAAGCCAGAAAAATCAGCGAGGCGGGCAGCACGACCGCGCGTGTTTCCCTGGGTCCGCGGAAGATGGCGTGAATCGCGAGTGCGGCCCAAAGCGCCAGGTAGAGACCGAAGTTGCTCAGCCAGAACCACGCCGCCGCCACGACGTCCTCGTTTTTCGGCTGCATCCAGCCGAGCTCCCAATGCACCCCGCCGCCCGCCGAGAACCCCCCGGTGACGAGTGCGGCGCACCCCGCCGCCGGCAGCAAAGCCAGCCCGGCAAAGCGCGCGCTCCGCCACCGGGCGGCGGAATCTTTTGCGAAAGCGAACATCCCGGCCAACGCCACGCTCAGGTAGAGAAACGCATGCACGTTGTAGAGCGGAAGCGTGGCGTAGAGCAGCAGCGCGGCCCAACCGGGCAGCAGGCCGCGTTCGCCGCGCAGATAGCGCGCGCGCCAGTGATCGAGGAGAAAAAGACCGGCGGGCAAGGCGTAGAGCAGGCCGCGCTGGGTCACGAAGATGGCGAGGAAGGGATTTTTCCACTCGGCCCCGGCTTGAAAATCCGGCAACGCACCGTGGGCGAGGGCCGGCAGATCGCGAAACAATGCGAAGCCGGCGAGCCCGCCGCCGAAAAGAAAGGCCGCGAGCGCAAAGCCGCGGCCCCAGCGCCAGAGTGCGACCGCGGTGAGCGCGGAACCGGCGAGCCCGGTCCACAAAAGTCCGCGCTCCACGGGCAATCCGGCATCGAGCAGGAGGCCATTGAAGAAATCGACGCCGATCGGGTATTTGAGCGGCTCGCCGGCAAAAATGGGGCTGTCGGGCCAGAAATGCACGCCGCTCGCGAGATAGCGGATGAAGTCCATGTGCAGCGGGAGGTCGCCGAGATTGTTCGGCGAGAGGATGTGGAACGCGCCGTTTTTGACGTAGATCAGCCAAAGAAAGGCGCGCAGGCTGACGAACGCAAAAATGCCGATCATCAGCCATTCGAGAGGATGAGGGGCGCGGGCGGCTCGATCGGCGCGAGCGGCCATCTGGCGGAAGGCAAATGTTCCGGCGATCGCTCCGCCGGCGAGAGCCAGCGCGGCGGGAATCGCCGACACGCCGCCGCAGCCGAAAGCCGCGCCGAGGCCGAGCGCCACGGCCGCGGAGACGGCAACGAGAAGGGCGGCGGGAAATCGCATCACGATTATTTTTTGTCGGGTCCCACGACCGGCTCGCCATCCATGAGCGATCGGAAGGTCGAGACGCGGAACCACGCCACGCAATCCTCCTGCGCGTCGCGCAACCGGAATACGCGCCGGTAATAGGGTGCGCTCAAGCCTTTCTCCACTCGCGCCGCCTTGCTTTGTTCCGCGGCGAGAAAATCACCGTTGAATTCGGACGGCCATTGGTCGGTCGAGAAATAGGAGAGGTTCGAGAAGTCCGCGAGCATCCACGGCAGCGGATAGTAGCTGCCGAGCATGAGCTGGCCGGTGAGCTGGTAGGCCGACGGATCCTGCTTCGCAAGGGCGAGCAGCGGATCGGTGAGGCGGCGGATTTCCGAGGACGTCTGCACATAGACGTAGGGCTCGGCGGGGTCGGCGAAGTGGATGAAATTCAATCGTGCGCTCCACATCATCGACATCGCGATGCAGGCGGATGCGAGGAAAGGCGGCGTCGAGGCGGCGAGGGAGTTTGCTTTGAGAGTCCCGATGAGCTCCTCGACGAGCGCGCCGAATAGAAAAAGAAAAGGCCAGAGCAGCGCAAGCAAAAGCCAGGGCGTTTTGTAAGGGATGATCGAGTAGGCGACGAGTGCGCCGGCGCCGTAGATCGCGAGATAGCGCAACTGCGCGGGCGCGGGCCAAAGCAGGCGGAAACAGGCTGCCACGCCGATGAGCGCGGGCCACTCGTAGCGGAACATGAGCGCGAGCCAGTAGTAATTGAGATAAGTTTTCAAGGTCCAGCCGCGGCCAAAAAACTGGAGATGCGCGCTCTCGTAGCTGGTCTTCTCGTGGCCGGTCACGCCCATGCCGGTCTGGCCCCAGGCGGCGTAAGCCTCGTAAAGCCCGCACACGCCCCGCCAATTCAAAAACGTGCCCGAGTAGAAAAATACGATCGCGAATACGCCGAGAAACACGGACCAGCCCGCGTCGCCCGCCGTCCAGGATTGACGGCTGAGCGGCAGGGTGGGTCGCGATGGCGATACGAGCTGCCACGCGAGCAGGCAGCCGAGCGCTAGCGCGAAGCAGCCGAGGTGGATGAAATACGTTTCCTTCGTGAGGATCATCCCGGTGATGCCGCCGGCGAGCGCGAAGAGCCCGCCGCGGGTGCCGTTTTTCCAAAGCTCGAGAATGCCCCACGCGGTGAGCAGCACGAAGACGAGCAATTCCGATTCGTGAATCGAATAGCGGGCATAAAAAACGCACGCGGGCGAGACGGCCATCGCGGCGGCGGCCCAGCGCGCGGCGTTCGGGCCGACAAAGCGCCCGAACCTCAGCATGAGCCAAACCGCGAGGAGGCTCGCGAGCACGGCGGGGAGGCGCAGCACGGCGATGTCGCGGCCGAGGAGCTTCTGGGCGACGAAGACCGCATACATGTGGAGCGGGCCGTGGTAGTTCGTCGGATCGTATTTATAAAATCCGTTCTGCGAAATCTGGTCGGCGAACCAGCCGTTCACGCCCTCGTCGAAATGCGGCGGCTTGAGGCCGAGCTCCGTGAAGCGCAGCACGGCGGCGAGCATGAGGATCAAAATTTCCGGCCAGGGCCAGCGTCGGGGAATGAACGGCACGCTGTTGAAATAGGCGGGGCCGCCTTGCGGATCAAGCGGACAGCGCGCGGGCGTCTCGCGGCTGGTCAATCCCGCGCGGATTCGTTACAGGATACGCAGCTTCCCCAAGGTTCTCCCATGCGCATCTCTTGTTCGCTTTGTTTGTCGATCCTCGCGGCTTTTGCATTTGCGGCCTTCGCCGCCGAGCCGAATGCCCCGGCGGCGCCCGCGGGATTCCAGGCCATTTTCAACGGTCGAAACCTCGACGGATGGAACGCGGATCCGAAATATTGGAAGGTCGGGAACGGCATTCTCACCGGCACGACCGACGGGAATCTCGATCACAATCGCTTCGCCGTGTGGCAGGGCGGCAAGGTGAAGAATTTCGAACTTCGCGTCATGGTGCGCGTGAATCCGCTGGGCAACAGCGGCCTGCAATATCGCAGCGCGGAGCGGCCCGATCTCGGGGAGTCCGTGGTCGTCGGCTACCAATGCGACGTCGTGCCGACGCGCGCGGATTATGACGGCCAGCTCTACGAGGAGCGCGAGCGTTGCATCCTGGCGCACGCGAGCGAGAAAGTGATCGTGGATCCGAAAGGGCAGCCGTGGCTGGCGGGCGAGTTTCCCCTGCGGAAATTTCCGCCCGGCGAATGGCATGCGTATCGCGTGTTGGCGGAAGGAAACCACCTCCGGCATTGGATCGACGGCCATCCGACCGTGGACGTGATCGACCTCGACGAGAAAGGCCGTGCGCTGGAGGGCGTGCTCGGCGTGCAGGTGCACAAGGGGCCGCCGATGAAGATCGAGTATCGCGATTTCTTTTTGAAAAAACTGCCCGACGATCTTCCGCTCATCACTCCGGACGAGGCGAAAATCCCGCTCGACGCGAAGAAGGTCGCCGCTCAAGGCCGGGATGCGCCGAAGCCCGTGCCCGCGGCAGGCAGCTAGGCGCGGCATGATTGGCAAGGGGCCGCGGGTGCGCTAGCGTGGCCGGGATATGGGCAGTATTTTCGGTCAGGTTTTTCGCATTGCGACGTGGGGCGAGTCCCACGGCGGCGGAGTCGGCGTCGTCATCGAGGGCTGCCCGCCCCGCCTGCCGCTCTCCGAGACCGACATCCAGCCCGCGCTCGACCGGCGGCGGCCGGGGCAGAGCGACATCGTCACGCCGCGCAAGGAAAGCGACATTTGCCGTATCCTGAGCGGGGTCACCGGCGGACTGACGACCGGCACGCCGATCTCGATCATGGTTCCGAACGAGGATCAGCGTTCCGAAGCGTATGCCGAGATGGAGACGATGTATCGGCCTTCGCACGCGGACTACACCTACGATGCGAAATATGGAGTTCGAGCGGTGGCCGGCGGCGGTCGCGCGTCGGCACGGGAGACGATCGGTCGCGTCGCGGCGGGAGCCGTCGCGGGCAAGGTGCTCGCCGCGCTGCATCCAGGAATCGAGATCGTCGCGTGGGTTTCGTCGATTCACGATCTCGCCGGGGCCGTCGATCCGCTTTCGGTCAAATCCGCGGACGTGGAAGCGAACGTCGTTCGTTGTCCCGATGCCGCCATTGCGGAAAAAATGATCGAGCTCATCAAGCGGGTGCGCGGCGAGGGCGACTCCGTCGGCGGCACGATCGAGTGCGTGATTCGCGGGGTGCCGGCGGGATTGGGCGATCCGGTTTTTGATAAATTGGAGGCCGACCTTGCGAAGGCGGCGCTCAGCCTGCCCGCGACGAAAGGCTTCGAGATCGGCTCGGGCTTCGCCGGGACGCGGCTGCGCGGTTCAGAGCACAACGACGCGTTCGTGATGCGCGGCGGCCGCGTGGCCACCGCGACGAACCGCTCCGGAGGCGTGCAGGGCGGCATCAGCAATGGCGAGCCGATTGTCTTCCGCGTGGCATTCAAGCCGACCGCGACCATTTCCAAGGCGCAGCAAACCGTGACGGCATCCGGCGAGGCCGCGGAGCTCAAGGCCCGCGGGCGCCACGATCCCTGCGTGCTGCCGCGCGCGGTGCCGATGGTCGAGGCCATGGCCGCGCTCGTGCTTTGCGACCACGCCTTGCGCCAGCGCGCGCAGGATTGCCTGCAGGGATAATTTCCCATGCCCGAAGCTTCGCCGTTCTGGCAAAACGCCTTTCTCGTTTTCGTCCTCGTCCTCGTCGGCTGGTGCGTCTGGAGCGGCTGGCGCGCGGGCATTGTGCGCGAGGCGCTGGCGCTCGGCGGAGTCTTCGCGGGCGGATCGGTCGGGCTGGCGGTGGGCGGAGTTCTGGGGCCCTTGCTGGGCCGGTTGTTACCGCTGCCGGGGCTCCTTATCGGCGTGCTGGCCGGGCTGGCCGTCGGTATCGGCGTTTATCTGGCGATGTGGTTTCTCGGCGCCCTGCTTTTCAAGCGCACCGCGCAGCAGCGCACCATGATCGTGCGGCTTTTTTATGGGTTGGGCGGCGCGGCCGTGGGGCTTTTCGTCGGAGTGACGCTGGTCTGGGGAGCCTTGCTGGTCGTGCGCGGACTGGGTGGGTTTTATGAACCGGGTTTCGCGCCGGGAGCCTCGAAATTGCCGCCGCCGCCGAATGCCGCCGCCGCGGCGCTGGTGAAATTAAAGCGGTCCATCGAGGCGGGCGCTTCCGGCCGGACCCTCGAGTCGATCGATGTGATGCCGCCCCGGGTCTATCGGATTTTCGACAAGCTGGGAGCGGTGGCCGCCCGCCCGGCCGCCTTTGAGCGGCTGCTCGAGTATCCGCCCGTGGCCGAGGCGATGAGAGATCCGAAAATCGTGGCCATCACCGTGGATCCCGATGCTTCCGATGCGGCGCGGGGGCAGCAGTTATCGCTTCTTTTTCGGAATCCGAAAATCGTCGCCGCGGCGAACGATCCCGCCTTGATCGCGAAGCTGCAAAAGATTGATATCGAGAAGGCGCTCGACTACGCGCTCAGCACGCCCGCGCCCGCCCATTCACCGCATCCATCGCATCCTTAACATGCCCCACGACTACATCGCCACCATCGGACTCGAGGTCCACGTGCAACTCAGGACCCGCAGCAAAATGTTCTGCGCCTGCGCCGTCGAATACGGCGCCGAGCCGAATACCAACGTCTGTCCCGTCTGCATGGGCCTGCCCGGCGCGCTGCCGGTGATGAACGAGGAGGCGCTGAAATTGACGACGCTCGCCGGCCTGATGCTCGGCTGCGAGATCGCGCCGCGCTGCAAGTTCGACCGGAAGAATTATTTCTATCCGGACATGCCGAAGAACTACCAGATCTCGCAATACGACCTGCCGATCTGCCTGAACGGCGCCGTGCCGCTGCACGATCTCGCGTATCCGAAGGACGCGCAAAAAACCATCGCCACGCCGGATAAAAAAGTGCGCCTCACGCGCATCCACCTCGAGGAGGACGTCGCCAAGAGCTTTCACATGGAGAGCGGCACCGGCATCGATTTCAACCGCGCCGGCACGCCGCTCATGGAAATCGTTTCCGAGGCGGAGATCGCTTCCGCGGAAGAGGCGTTCGCCTATTTGACCGTGCTACAGCAGGTGATGATCTACGGAGGCGTGAGCGACGCCGACATGGAAAAAGGCCAGCTGCGCTGCGACGTGAACGTTTCCGTGCGCCGTGCCGATACGGCGCAGTGGGGCACGAAGATCGAGCTCAAGAATCTGAACTCGATCAGCGGCGTGCGCCGCGCGCTGCTCTACGAAATCCCGCGCCAGATCGCAGTGCTCGAAGCCGGCGGGAAGCTCGACCAGGAAACGCGGCGTTGGGACGATATTCGCAACGAGACCACGCTCATGCGCATCAAGGAATCCGCGCACGACTACCGCTATTTTCCGGATCCCGATCTGCTGCCGGTCAAGACGGAGACGCTTGTCGCCGCCGCGCGCGATCGCATGCCGGAGCTTCCCTGGGACAAGCGCGCGCGCTTCGTGGCCGACTATGGCGTGAGCGATTACGATGCCGGCGTGCTGGCGAACGATCTCGACCTTGCCTCCTATTTCGAGACCGCTGCCAAGGGCGCGAAGAAGCCGAAGAACATCGCGAACTGGATCCTCAACGACCTTCAGAGCGCGCTGTCGGCGGAAAGTCTCGCGATCGGCGATTGCCCCATTCCGCCCGCGGCGCTCGACGAGCTCGTGAACCTCATCGACTCCGGCACGATCAATGGCAAGCAGGGCAAGGACGTCTTTGCGGAGATGTTCGCGACCCGGAAAGGCGCGGCCGTCATCGTCGAGGAGAAGGGGCTCAAACAGGTGAGCGACACCGGGGCGATCGAGGCCCTCTGCGACGAAGCCATTGCGAACAGTCCCAAAGCGGTCGCGGAATACAAGGCCGGCAAGACTGCGGCGATCAACGCGATCAAGGGCCAAGTCATGAAGCTCTCCAAAGGCCAGGCGAATCCCGCGCTGGTCGGAGAGATCCTGATGCGGAAGTTGAAGTAGGCTTACACCCGATCGGCGGCCGCGACTGGACTGTCGACAAGCCTTCAAAACTCTTGCCGATAAACTCGCTAAACACGCGGGCAAAGCTTCTTGAGCACAGCTGTTCAGTCGTGGAGAAAGATTAAGCGAATTTAGAGTAAAATGATCCGCTCAAGGCGGAGATCGCGGTGGATATTCGCAGGGGTAACGACGATTCCCTTGCGCTGGTTAGCTCAACCGGCACCAGGACGATGGCGACCACGGCTGGGCGATCACCCAGGCCGATCAGGACCGGGACATGGCACTCATTCGGGAGATCGGCGCGAACGCCGTTCGCCTCGCCCACTACCCCCACGCGACATCCGGAGCAGATTCGATGAATACGGCATCGAACGCGGGAAAGAGGGCAATAAACTCCCCTCACTGCTTCGATATGCAAAAAGGCCCCGGATCATTCTCCGGGGCCCTCGTGATTCCCGACCGGGAAAGTTCCCGGCCAGGACTTAATGCGCGCTCCGATTCAAATCCCTGCCGGCGAGAGATTGCCCCGGCGGCGAATCCGAAATGCCACAACAAGGATTCCGAGGCTAATGGGCACAACCATTCCCCACGTAGCGGGCTCGGGAACGGCCGTGATGGTGCCGTTCACGGTGAATCCGCTGAATTCCACCGAGTAGGCGGGGCTGTGCGTTTGGATCACCGGAATGTAGCGGAAGGTGATCGAGGTGGCATCCGCATAGCGGGGATCCGTCAAATCAACGGAATAAGGGTGCGGGCTGGTCCGGCTATACGCCGTGCTCATGCCTCCGTTCACCCCCGCAGCGGTCTCATTAATGAGGAGGTCGGTGTTGAAATCATTGACTCCGTCGATGCTGGCGAAAAGCTCGAATCCGCGAAAGCCGCCGGTGCCGCCACGAGCGCCGAGGAAAGTCAGCGACGACAAATCCCACTCGTATCCCTCCTGCCGGGTCAGCGTGAAGGTGAAGGCCTTTGTGGTGAGCCAGTTCGAGGAGGTCAGTGCGGAGGGGCTGGCGAAGGTCGTGCTGCTGAGGACGCTAAACCCTGCCCAGTTGCCATTGTAGATGGTGAGGCCGTTGGCGGAGGCCATGTCGGTGAGGTTTTGAGCCGTGGCGATGTTGGACGTCAAGCCCGCGGCCACCGAGACCGAAACGCCCGACTGGTTGTAGGCGTTGCCGCCTCCAGTATTGGTCGTGGAGATCGAATAAAGCGTGTCCGCGACCGCCGGGGACACGGCGCCCAGCAAAAGGAGAGATGCGAATGCGGGAAGCAGGCGACGGTTTGACTTCGATTTTTCCGAGAGGGTCAGTATATTCATTTGGTTGAGTTGACGGTTTGGCTTCGATTTTTCCGAGGGGGTCAATATATTCATATGGTTGAGTTAATTCGGGGACTCTATGGGAGGATAATTGCTTGATCGGCACGGGTCAATGGGAATTTCTAAATTTTTTTTTGTGTTTCTCTCTGAAATTTACCGACTTGGAGAAAAAAACGTGATGAGGCAACGACAAGATGCGGCGGATATCTCGCGACGCCCTGCATGGTCGATGGGAAAGAAGCGACAGCTGATGCGACGGTGGCAAAATTTTCAGGCCAGACTCCATAACCGCTTTTGATGCACGAAAAAGCCCCGGAGCGTGCTCCGGGGCCTTCGTTGATCATTCCCGGCAAGCCGGAGGATCGGCGCCTCGATTGGGAAATTTCGAGGCTGGGACTTTGCGCGATCTACAGCCGTGCCGACGACGACGGATTGCCTCTCGAGGAAAGACGGCGAAGCCGAAAAACAACGACTCCGAAGCCAATGGCCAGCATGATCCACGTAGCGGGCTCGGGAACGGCCGTGATGGAGCCATTCACGGTGAATCCGCTGAATTCCGCCGCATAGGCGGGGCTGTGCGTCTCGATCACCGGAATGTAGCGGAAGGTGATCGAGGTGGCGTCCGCATAGCGGGGATCCGTCAAATCAACGGAATAAGGATGCGGGTTGGTCCGGCTAAACCCCGTGTTCATGCCCCCGTTCTGACCCGCAGCGGTCTCATTAATGAGGAGGTCGGCGTTGAAATCATTGACTCCGTCGATGCTGGCGAAAAGCTCGAATCCGCGA
>JAATET010000028.1 GCA_015655545.1 Chthoniobacterales bacterium
TTGAACCGCCGCAGCTCCGCGCCCGCCGCCTGCAGGAGCCCGTTGGAAAACGACACGTCGTGATGCGCGAGCGCGCGGCCCAGCGTGCGGGCGAGGAAATCGCGGGAGCTTGCGCCGAGGAGCGCCGCCTCGTCGACCGATCCGCGCTCGACCTCGCGAAACATGCGCTCCACCACCGAGCGGTCGCGCCGGAGCTGCGTGCGCACCGTAAAAAGGATGCGCTCGACGATCACGGACAGCGCGACGAGGGAGATGGCGAGCAGCGGCCACATCACCGGCCCGCCTTTCAGGAAGATCGGCAGCATCGGCTAGAACGTCAATTTCACGCCGACCGTCACGCCCGCGCCGGGCAGCGGCAGCACGTCCTTCAGATACGACGTGCTCTCACGGGCGGTCTGGTTCAGCAGGTTCGTGCCGCGCACGTAGACGCTGCAGTTCGCCGGCCCCATCGCGAAGGTGTAGTCCACGCTCGCGTTCAGGAAGGTGTAGCCCGGCGTCGCCGTCTCGAACTCGGGCACGCGGTCCTGGTTCACCGCGTGCATCAGCTCGATCCGCGCGCCGAGCGCCTCGCCCTGGTAGACAAGGGCGAAGGTGTAGCGCAGCGGCGGCATGTAGGGCAGAGGGCCGTTGTCCGTGAGGTTCTGCGCGTAGACGTAGTCGCACTTGCCCTCGAGGTAGAGATCGTTCGGATTCGGCACGGCGTCGCCGCTCTCGCCGGTGATCACGCTCTTCACGCTCTTGTCATCCGGCGCGACCGTGCGCGTCACGCTCCTCGGCAGGAGGTGGAAGGCGACCTGCGCTTCGCCGCCGAGGAAGTTCGCCCGCTTCGGCTCGTAGGGGAAGACCTGGAGATCGTCGACGAATTCATCCGTCGGCGTGGATTCGATGTAGTTGAAGAAATAGTTGTAAAATCCGCTCACGCTGCCGGTCACGACGCCGTCCTTCTTGCGGATGCTCAGGTCCGTGCCGAGCACCTGCTCGAGGCCGATGTCCGGATTTCCCACGAGATACTGGAACGTCGCGTCGTGCGGCCCGCGCGCGAAGAGCTCCTCGGGCGTCGGCGCCCGCTCGGAGTAGCGCACCGTGAGCGCGGCGTTCATGTCCTTCGCGAAGTCGTAGATCACGCCGGCCGCCGCGCTGAGCGGCACGAAGGTCTGCGTCCGCTGGCTCGACGATGTGAGCGAGGTGAGCTCCGGGTCGTCCGAGTCGATGCTCGTGTCGTTGATCTCCACGCGGCCGCCGATCTGGAAGCGCAGCGGCAGCGTCTCGAGCCTGATCTCCTCGAAATCGAAGAAGCCGCCCTGCCAGGTATTCGTCGGCTGCAGGAAGGCGTCCTCGCCGAGCACCGAGAGATAGCGCCACGAAAGCTGCGCGCCGATCGAGCCCTCGACCGGGCCGAACTTCCGGTGCACGAGCTCGAGCCGCGAGTCGAAGCCGTGCGTGAGGAACGTCGAGCCCACCGCCACGCCGTCGAGCTCCTCGTGCTTGTAGTCGTTGTAGGAGAACTTCAGGTCCGCGTTCGTGAAATACGGGAACGGATCCTGCACGCCGGCGTGGAAGTCGTAGCGCTGCTTGGTCGCGGTGATGTGCACCGGATCGGGCATCGCGACGGGATCGTCCACCTGCGGGTCGTCCGGCACGCCGTAGTAGCTCGCGTATTCGCTGAAGGAAAATCCGACGAAGCCCTGTCCCACACGTAGGAGCCGCCGAAGCCGATGTCCTTCGTGTTCACGCGCGCGTTCGGGACGAGAAATTTCGGGTTTCCGCCGAAGGCGTTCACGCGCGCCTTCTGCTCCGGACTGAGCACTCGCTGGATCGCCGGCGTGAGCGCGTAGCCGGGGATGTGCACGTCGTTCGTCGTGAGCAGCGAGCCGTCCACGTGGAGCACGAGATGCTGGACGGGCATGAAGTCGATCGAGAACGCGTTGCCGAACTCCGTGTCCGCGCTGCCGTAGCGGCTGTCCAGTTCCATGTTGAACATCTTCGAGAGCGCCTGCGTGGGGATGCGGTTGTCGATCACGTTCACCACGCCGCCGATCGCGCTCGACCCGTAGAGGATCGTCGCCGGTCCGCGCACCACGTCGATGCGCCGGCTGAGCGGCTCGACGCTCGGCGTGTGATCGGGGCTCAGGTTCGACACGTCGAAGATGTCGGTGCCGTTCTGCAGAATGAGCACGCGATTGTCCGTGAGGCCCCGGATGATCGGCCGGCTGGCCCCGTTCGTGAAATGGCTGGCCGCGATGCCCGGCTCGCCGTTGAGCGTGTCGCCGAGCGTCGGCTGCAATTTCAACTGGAGCGCGTCTCCATCGAGCACGCTCACCGGCTGCGCGAGGTCGAACGCGCTGCGCGGCAGCGGGCTGGCCGTCACGACGACCGTGTCGAGCTGCGTTACGGCTCCGGCCTTGGCGGCAGTCTGGGCAGGACCCGATGAAACGAAGGCCGCGAGGCCAAGGAGGAAGCATGGAATTTTTTTCATGGATTGACGCCGGGAATCGGCTAATAGAATGATCCCGCGCATTCTGGGCCTGACTCTGCTTCTTGCGTCCGCACCGCACGCCGGCGCCCTGCCGACTCTCAAGGCAAAAGTTGGGCCGCCCGTCGTGGAGGAACTGATGGGCGGCTGTTCGCTGCATTGCGCCTTTCCTTGGCAGGTGTTCGCCCTTGGCGAAAAATCGCAGCCGGTCTATTCCACGAACGACAACAGCGCCCGCACCGCCTGGATCGACGGCCGTCCCGGCGGCAGCGTCGGGTCGAAACTGGAATTTGTTTTCCCGGACGAGCTGGTGAAGGAAATGCCAGGAACTCCCTTATACGGTTTTCAGATCATCAATGGAAATTGGGCTCCTGACGACGGCACCGGCGGGAACATCCGCAATTGGAAACAGCACGCACGCATTAAGAGGCTCCGGCTCGCCTACAACGGCCAGACGCTTTACACGGTCGCGCTCGCGGACAGTCCGCGCTGGCAGTCCGTCTGGTTCGACGACATCATCATCAAGCCGGGCGATCGCATGACTTTCGAGATCCTGGAGACCTACCCGGGGCGCGAGGCCCCTGGCATCGCCGTCAGCGAAATCGTGCTTCAGGGCGCGCATTGATCTCTCAATAAATTGTTGCGAACCGCGTCCCGCAGGCGCATTAACTGGCTCGACCGATCATGAAAAAAATCTCCCTCCTCCTCGCCGCGCTGCTCCTCGCTCCCACGCTCGCCCATGCGCACACCGGCGTCGGCGATACCCACGGATTCGCCCACGGATTCGAGCACCCTCTCTTCGGCCTCGACCACCTTCTCGCCATGGTCGCCATCGGCCTCTGGGCCGCGCAGATCGGCGGCCGCGCGCTCTGGGCCGTGCCGTTGACTTTTGTTTCAGTGATGGCCGTCGGCGGGACTCTCGGCATCGCCGGCGTCCCCGTGCCGTTCGTCGAGCAAGGCATCGCCACATCCGTCCTCCTGCTCGGCCTTCTGATCGCTTTTTCCGCAAAGCTCCCGCTCGGATTTTCCATTCCGCTGGTCGCGCTTTTCGCCATTTGCCACGGCCACGCGCACGGCGCGGAAATGCCCGTCAACGCATCCGGTTTCCTCTACGCCGCCGGCTTCGTGATTGCGACCGCCTTCCTCCATGGCGTGGGCATCGGCCTAGGCATGCTGATCCAGCGCCATGCCGCCGCGCCTGTTCTTCGCCTGGCGGGCGCAGCCATCGCCGTGACCGGCGTCACGCTTTTCTTCTCGTGATTTCTTGAGACCTTTTGGCCATCGGACACCGGTGTGCCATAACGCGCAGCCCTACCAGGGGGCGCACCGAAAAACGCAGGACAGAAGAGATTCTCAATCCTCCGGCGGCGTCTGCCCTCGCGCGGCGAACCATTGCCGCAAAAACTCCAAGTCGCCACGATCCTTCTCGCGGTGCGTGCGTCGCTTCATCCGCCAAAGCAATTCCGGGCTCGCAAATGGAATGGCCACGCCATCCACCTCATGCACGACCACGCTCTTCGACGCCTCCGCATAGTCGATGCCCGACGCGCTCGCCACGAGATCGACGTCGCCGGTTGTCCGCGAGAGTCCTGCCACTCGAATCGCGAAACCGCCCACTACGACATAGTCTACCTCACGGGTATTCAGTTCCCGGCAGAGCGACACCAAGTCCTCGAGAGCCGGGCTCCCGTGGGATCAGTTCACCCGTTTCCGGGTCAAATGGTCCATCAGCCACTGGTCGGCCTCCTCGTGGGAATGAAAGCGATAAACTCCCTTGCGAATGCGCGGGAAAAAGCCTGCCTCACACCAGCCAATCTTCGCATGTTTCTCGCCCGGCACGATTCGCAACGGATCGACCGCCGTCCGGCGTCCCACGGTCTTCCCAATAGGATCATCAATATTAACGATCGGCCTCACGGTTCGCAGTCTACGCTCAGCTCCCACCCCCGGCGAGCCCTTTCCCGCCTTCCTGCTCTCCTTGTTCAATCCGGAAAAACCTGCCTTCCGCTTTCGCGCACATAGTCGCGGATCGCGGACATGAAGACCTTCCCGAACTCCACCGCCTTTTTTCTGCCCACGCCAGGCGTGGCCTCGAAAGCCAGATCCGAATCCGGATAGAACCTCGCGAGATGGCGCAACGTCACGTCCGAGAAAACCACATACGCCGGCACATCGCGCGCATCAGCAAGGTCGCGGCGCAATTTCCGCAGATGCTCGAACAGCGCCTCATCGTAGGCGAAATCCTCCGCCACCTTGCGCCGTGACTTCGCCACGCGCGCCTTTTCGATTCGCGGCGCGCGCCTCACCCGCACTTCGCGGCGCGACTTGAGCGCTTCGAGGCCGTCGTCGGTCAGTTCGATCGTCGAGAATTTATCGTTCGATCGCGACGCGTAGCCCATGCGGATCAATTCACCCGCAAGCTGCTTCCACTCATCCGCCGCCATGTCCTTCCCGATGCCGTGCGTGGGCAGCTGGTCGTGGCCGCGGTCCAGGATCGCCTTCGACTTCGAGCCGGTCAGCACATCGACGATGTGATTGAGCCCGAAACTCCATCCGCTCGCCTGGCGCACCCGATACACGCACGAGAGAAATTTCTGAGCCGGAATCGTCACATCGGTTTCTTCGGGAGGCGCGATGCAGTTATCGCAACCTCCGCAATTCCGCTCCGCGAAAACTTCGCCGAAATACCCAAGCAGCCCGCGGCGGCGGCAATCTCCGCTCTCCGCGAAGGCCGCGATTTCGTTCAGCTGCCTCTGCGCGACGCGGCGCTCGTTCTCGTCCGGCTTCTCATCGATCATCCGCTTTTGCTTGAGAATGTCGCCGCGGCTGTAGAGCAGCAGACATTCCGAGGGCAATCCGTCGCGGCCGGCGCGGCCTGTTTCCTGGTAATAGCTCTCGATATTGCGCGGCAGGTCGTAGTGGACCACGAAGCGCACGTTCGGTTTGTTGATGCCCATGCCGAAAGCGATCGTCGCGCAGATCACCCGCACCTCATCGCGCAGAAACGCTTCCTGATTCCTGCTCCGCTCTTCCTGCGTGAGCCCCGCATGGTAGGCACGCGACGGCACGCCGCCCCGGTTTAGTTTTTCCGCCAGCGATTCGGCGGATTTGCGGGAGAGACAATAAACGATCCCGCTCTCGCCTTTTCGTTCGCCGAGAAATTCCGCCAACTGGTCGAATGCCCCGGCCTTCGGCAGCACGCGATAAAGCAGGTTCGGCCGATTGAAACTCGCGACGTATTCGCGCGGTCCGCGCAAACCCAGCCGCTCGACGATATCCGTGCGCACCCGGCCCGTCGCCGTCGCGGTGAGCGCCATCACCGGCACGCCGGGCAATACGCCGCGCAACTCCACGAGCCGCCGGTATTCCGGTCGGAAATCGTGCCCCCATTCGCTGATGCAATGCGCCTCGTCCACCGCGACGAGCGTGACGTTCCATTTTTTCAAATCCTCGAGAAATCCCGACAGCAGCAGCCGCTCCGGGGCGACGTAGAGAAGTTTGTATTCGCCTTGGTGCAGTCCGCGCAGCCTCCGGCGGCCTTCGCCGGCTTCGAGCGAGGAGTTCAAAAACGTCGCCGCCACGCCGTTGGCCGTGAGCGCGTCCACCTGATCTTTCATCAACGCGATGAGCGGAGAGACGACGAGCGTGAGGCCCGGGCGCAACAGCGCGGGAAGCTGATAGCACAGCGACTTGCCGCCGCCGGTGGGAAGCAGCGCGAAGACGTCGCGATCGGCCAGCGCATCCGCGACGATCTCGGCCTGCAACGGCCGGAAGGCGTCGTAGCCGAAGACCTCTTTCAATTTCGCGAGCGCTCTGTCCATGTCCGCCTAGGAACTACCCTGATTTTTCCGCAAAGCCCACTCTACGCCTTCATCATCCAGGTGAATTCGATGAGCTGCGTCTGCGGGATGTGGAGATAGTCCGGCGCGTAGCTTTGGTTGCGGCTCAAGACGCCGAAGAGCACGCGCCGCCAGCGCTCGAGACTGTTGCCGACGTATTCGACAATCAATTCCCGCGGCAGCACGAAAAACGTATTCTCCGAGCCCGCCCGGATGCCGCCGCCGCTGATTTCCACCGCGCGCTGGAGGATGCGCGGCGCATGCGGCTCCTGCATGTAGCCATGCTGCGCGACGACGTGCCACACGTGCGGGCCATGCTGTTTCACCTCGATGCTTCGCGCGATATCCACGTTGCTTTTCACGACATTCAACAAGCTCAGAAAAATGATCTGTTCGCGCGGGGCGATGCCTTCCCGGATCATCTCTTGAAGCCGCGCCACCGCGTGCGCGGGAGTGCGATTTGCCGTGACGAGCACGAGTTGTCCCGGAAGACCTCTTTGCCCGGGAAGCTTTCGGGGCAGTTCCTCCATCGGGCAGGTATTCGCGCGCACATGTTCCGCGATGATTGCGCGGCCGCGATGCCAGGTGAGCATCACCACGAGGAGTCCTCCGGCGATCACGAGCGGATACCAACCGCCTTGGGCGACTTTGGTGAGACTGGAAAACAGGAAGACGGACTCCAGCGAGAAGAGGCTCGCGACGAGCACCGCCGTCCGCCACCAGGGCCATTCCCAGCATTTCCAGGCGATCAGCCCGATTGCCATCGTCGTGATGAGCATCGTGCCGACGACCGCGAGGCCATACGCCGCGGCCATGTTCGCGCTCGTGCGGAACGTCACCACGAGCAGGATGCACGCGGCGGCAAGCAGCCAATTCGCCAGCGGCACATAGACCTGGCCGCGCTCGTCGCGGCTGGTGTGAATGATGCGCAGCCGCGGCAGGAATCGCAAATCGCGCGCCTGCGCCGTGAGCGAAAACACACCGGAGATCAGCGCCTGCGACGCGATCACCGTGGCTGCGGTCGCGAGCGCCACGAGCGCGAGCGTCATCCAACCGGACGGCACCATTTGGAAAAATGGCGTCCCCGCCGCGAAGACGGCCGGACTTTTTACCGCCAGGGCGGCCTGGCCAAGGTAATTCAACAAAAGCGCCGGCAGCGCCACGCCATGCCACGCGAGCGAGATCGCCCGGCGGCTGAAATGCCCCATGTCCGCATACAGCGCCTCCACGCCGGTCACCGCGAGCACGACACCGCCCATCAGAAATACCGCCGACCAGCCGCTCCGCCGCAGGGTTTCCAGTGCGCAAACGGGATTGAATGCTTCCAGAACCCGCGGGCATTGCACGACCCATGCGAGGCCGATGCCGCCAATCGCGAGAAACCATGCCAGCATCACCCAGCCGAAAGCAAAACCCAGTCGCCCGGTGCCGAGCCGCTGCACGGCGAAGAGCGCCAACAGCAGCGCGACCGTCGCGGGCAGGACGGCGGCGTGGAGTTTCGGATTGACCGCTTCAAGCCCCTCCAAGGCGCTCAAAACCGAGATCGCGGGGGTGATGGTGCCGTCGCCATAAAGCAGCGCGGCGCCGAACAGCAACATCACGACATACGCCGGAAGCCGCAGCCCCCCGGCCGCCGGCATCTTCCGCTGAAGCAAGGCGAGCAGCGCAAACACGCCGCCCTCGCCGTGAAAATCCGCCCGCATCACGACGCCGACGTATTTGAGCGTCACGATGATGAGCAGGCTCCACACGATGAGCGATGCGACTCCGATGGCCGCGGCCGCGTCGGGCCGGGCAATCGCGCCGAGCGCCGTCTGGTAGGTGTAGAGCGGGCTCGTGCCGATGTCGCCGAAGACGACGCCCAGCGCGGCGAGCGCCAGAGCGGGGGCTTTTTTCGAAACGGGCGTGGACATCGGAGCGGCGATTCCGCCTTATTTCCGATTTCGGCGGGCAAGGCCAGCCTTTGCTCGGAGTGCGATTCTTCCGCGGAAAGAATTCCCGGATCAGAGCACGATCTCGGTGCCGATCCCGGAATTCGTGAAAATTTCCAGCAACAGGCAATGCGGAATCTGTCCGCCGATCAAATGGATCTTGCCGACGCCGGCCTGGAGCGCGCGCACGGCGCTCTCGACCTTCGGGATCATGCCGCCGTCGATCACCTTCGTCTCGATAAGCATCTGGGTCTGCTCGATCGTGACCGTGGGAATGAGCGAGTCGGGCTGCGCGGGATTGCGCATGATGCCGGGAACATCGCTGACGAAGATGAGCTTCTGCGCCTTGAGACCGGTGGCGAGGGCGGCCGCGGCGACATCGGCGTTGATGTTCAAGACCTGCCCATCCGCCGTGGCGCCGATGGGCGATATCACCGGGACGATTTCCTTTTTAATCGCCGCGAGGACTTCCTTGGTGGAAACGCTCACCGCCTCCCCGACATGGCCGAGATCGGCCTCGGTGCCGTCCTCCTGGCGCTGGAGAGGCAGCCTGCGGGAGACGAAGACCGCCTTGCCCGACAAACCTCGCGCGGTGCCGCCATGCTCGTGAATCGTGCTCACGATGCCGGGATTGATCTCGCCGTCCAGCGTCGCCTCGACGATGCGCACCGATTCTTCGTCGGTCACGCGCAGGCCATTTACGAACTGCGGAGAAAGGCCGGCTTCGCGCATCTTCGCGGAGATCGCCTTGCCCCCGCCATGCACGATCACGGGATTGATCCCGACGGCTTCGAGAAACACGACGTCGCGCAGCAGCCGATCGACCTGCTGCTCGTCTTCCATGGCGCTTCCGCCGTATTTAATGACGAAGGTCTGTCCGCGAAATTTCTGAATGTAAGGAAGCGCCTCGACGAGGCTCGCCGCGCGGGCCGTGGAAGTGTTGGTGGTGCGGGCCATATTATTCTCCGAGGTTGAACTTCACGTAAGCCTCGGTGAGATCCGTGGTGAAGACCGTATAGGCTGCCTGGCCGCCATGTAAATCGACGGTCACCTTGAAAGCTTTTTTCGCGGCCACCGCCTGCAGCTTCGCGAAAGGCGTGTCGGCCGGCATGCCATTTCGCACGGCCGGAACCTTATTGTAATGGATGGAGGCCGCGTCCGGATCCATCGCCGCGCCCGAGTAGCCGACCGCGTCGAGGATGCGGCCCCAATTCGGATCGCCGCCGGCCCACGCGCATTTGGTGAGCGTGGAATTTGCGATCGCCTCCGCGGCGAGACGCGCATCCTTTACGGATTTTGCGCCGCGCACCTCGACCTCGACGAAACGGCTCACGCCTTCGCCATCGAGGACGATTTTGTGCGCCAGCTCGAGTGCGACGGCATCGAGCGCCGTCTGAAAATCCTCCGCGGACGGGCGGCCTTCCACGCCATTGGCGAGGAGAAGGACGGTGTCGTTCGTGCTCATGTCGCCGTCGATCGTGATGCGATTGAACGATCGCTCGACCGCCAGCTTGAGCATCTTGCGCAGCTCGGCTTTCGGAAATGTGGCATCGGTCGTGACCACGCACAGCATCGTCGCCATGTTCGGATCGATCATGCCGGCGCCTTTCGCGAGACCACCGACGCGGAACTTCCGGCCACCGGAAGCGAATTCCCGCGCAGCCTCTTTCGGCACGGTATCGCTAGTCATGATCGCTTTCGCCGCGGCCGTGCTCGACTTTGGATCGAGCTTCGCGGCGAGCGCGGATATTTTCGCGGTCATTTTCTCGATCGGCAGCGCGACGCCGATACGGCCGGTCGAGCAGACCAGAATTTCCTCCACCCTGGCGCTCAATACCGCCGCGGTCGTGCCGGCCATGGCGATGGCATCGGCCAGCCCCGGCTGGCCCGTGCAGGCATTCGCGTTGCCGCTGTTCAGGATCACGCCGCGGCAGCTCTTCGAGAGCAGATGCTTCATGGAGGCGAGCACCGGGGCGGCCTTCACTTTGTTTGTCGTAAAGGTGCCGGCCGCGACGCATGGCACGGCGCTGGCCACGAGAGCCATGTCGTCGCGCGAGCCGACGGGATATTTGATGCCGGCGGAAATCGCCGCGGCGGTGAATCCATGAGGCGCGCAGACGCCTCCGCTGATTTTACGGAGTTTGGTTGGCATTAAAGGAGCGCCGTCGTTTCGTCGAAACCGGCCATGAGATTAAAATTCTGCACCGCCTGCCCGGCCGCGCCCTTCACGAGATTATCCTCGGCGCTGAGCAGAATGAGCCGCCTGGCGCGATCGTCGTATCGGGCCGCGATGTCGCAAAAATTGGTGCCGTTCACATTTTTCGTATCGGGCAGGGCGCCACGAAACCGCACGAATGGTTCGTCCGCATAGGCAGCGGCGAGCGCTTCCTCGACCTGCGCAAATTGAACGCCCGGAGCGAGCTGCGCGAAGATTGTCGAATGGATGCCTCTCGTCATCGGCGCGAGATGCGGAACAAACGTGATCACCACCGGCCTCTTCGCGGCCGCGCCGAGCTCCTGCTCGATCTCGGAAAGATGCCGATGCTTCGGCAGTCCGTAGGCCCTGAGGCTTTCATTGCACTCGGCGTAAAGCAGGCTCACGTCGGCTTTACGGCCCGCGCCGCTTACGCCGCTGGCGCTGGAAACCGCGATGCTGTCCGGTTCGATCAATTCCGCCGCCAGCAGCGGGACGAGCGGCAGCACGATACTCGTGGGATAGCAGCCGGCGGAGGCGACGATTTTCGCCTTCGCGATCGCTTCGCGATGCAATTCGGGAATTCCGTAAACGGCTTCGCCGAGCGTCTCGGCAGCCGGATGCGCCTCGCCGTAAAATTCCTCGTAAATGGACGCGTCCCGCAGCCGGAAATCCGCGCTGAGATCGATTACCCGTTTGCCGGCTTTGATGAGCGGCAGGGCGAATTCCGACGCCAACCCGTGAGGCAGCGCCAGGAAAAAAAACTCCGCACCACTCGCGAGCAACACGTCGATTTTCGAATCGCAAAAACTAAGTCCCGCGATTGCGGGAGTCCCTGAGAGCCGCGGCAGCACCTCGCCGACCGGTTTCCCGGCATGCGTGCGCGAGCTGACAGCGACGATCTCGACCCCGGCATGCCGGCACAGCAGGGCACACAGCTCCTCGCCCGAGTAGCCGTTCGCACCGACGATCGCGACCTTGGTTTTCATCACGCGCGAAGTTACCGACGCTCCCCGGCCTTCGCAAGCATGTGCCAAAATTCCCCGTGGCGCTTGACCTCGTGTCCGGACTGCCGTTTACTTGCCGTCCTGCCCGTGACATTCGGGCATCCGGAAACGGGCTGTGGCTCAGCTTGGTAGAGCGCTTGAATGGGGTTCAAGAGGTCGTGGGTTCGAATCCCGCCAGCCCGATATCTCTCCCGCCCAGATTATTCCGGAGCAGCCACCCCGAGTTTATCCAACTCTTCGCGCAGGAATTCTCTTACCGAAACGACTCCGTCCGCCTGGTCCGCGGAGATCGGAATGATCGTCGCCTTGCGCACGGATCGCTTGAAATGCTTGAGATTTTCCGCGGCGGGTTCGAGATCCATCTTGTTCGCGACGACCGCCCACGGGCGGGCGCTCAGCGTCGGATCGTAGAGGTCGAGCTCCGCGCGCAGTGTTTTGAAATCGGCGACCGGATCGCGGCCTTCGCTGCCCGCCATGTCGATGACGAAGAGGAGCAGCCGGCAACGCACGATGTGGCGGAGGAATTCGTGTCCGAGGCCCTTGTTCTCGCTCGCGCCGTCGATCAGCCCGGGAATATCCGCGACCGTCAGCCGCTTGAAATCGTCGAACTCGACAACGCCAACCACCGGATTGAGCGTGGTGAAGGGATACGGGGCAACCTTCGGATGCGCCGAGGAGAGCTGGCCGAGAAGCGTGGATTTCCCGGCGTTCGGAAAGCCGACCAAGCCCGCAAAAGCGATCGTGCGCAGCTCCACGAGGAACCAGCCTTCCTCGCCCGGCTCGCCCGGGGTGAACTGCCTGGGCGCGCGGTTCAGCGAGCTTTTGAAATGCGTGTTCCCCTTGCCGCCCTTGCCGCCTTTGCAGAGGACGTATTCCTGCCCGAGCTCGGTGAGGTCGGCCATCAATTCGCAATCGGCCGCCTGCAGCTTCGGCTTATCCTTCGGCTTTTCGTCGAAATTTTCCGGATCGTGCGCTTGTGGCTTGAAGGCATCCGGCAGGCGATAGACCAGAGTTCCCACCGGGACTTTCACATAGCGGTTCGCCGCGTTCCGGCCGTGCTTGTCCTTGCCCTGTCCGAAGCCGCCTTTTTCGGCGCGAATGATCGGCTCGAAGTAAAGCGAGACGAGGTTATCGGTATGGGAATCGGTGACCAGAATGACGTCGCCGCCATCGCCGCCATCGCCGCCATTCGGTCCGCCACGCGGCACGAATTTCTCGCGGCGAAAACTGACGCATCCCTTGCCGCCGTCGCCGGCGAGGCCGTGGACGCGGATCTGATCAACAAACTTCATGTCCGTAGGTTCTCACGCGGCGGCGCGATGACGCGAAGAAAATAAATCCTTCCCCCCCCTCGCGGGTTCGCGCCGGCAAGCGATTCTACTTCACCAGCGACTCGTAGAGCTCGACGGTTTTCTTCGCGATCGCGTCCCAGCCGAAGAGCGCTTCGGCGCGCTTGCGGCCTGCCTTCCCGTAAGCTGCGCACCTTTCGGGATCGGCCATCAGCTCATTCACCGCGCCGGCAAGTTCGCGGGAAAATTCGTCGGGATCGATCGGTTCGAAGGGGCTCCCGGTCATTTGATCGAGCGTCACGAGCGTGCCCGTCTCGCCGGAGACGACGACTTCCTTGATGCCGCCGACCGCGCTCGCCACCACGGCGGTCTCGCACGCCATCGCCTCGAGATTGATGATGCCAAACGGCTCGTAAATCGAAGGGCAAACGAACACCGCCGCGTGGCTGTAGAACTCGATCTTCGATGGCGTATCGACCATTTGCTCGATCCAGATCACGCCCTCGCGCTCCCGCTGCGCGGCCGTGACGGCCGTCTTCATTTCGTCGGCAATTTCCGGCGTGTCCGGTGCGCCGGCGCAGAGCACGATCTGGAAGCCGGGATCGAGATATTTGATCGCATTGACCAGGTGAATGATGCCTTTTTGCCGCGCGATGCGACCCACGAAAAGGATGTAGGGCTTCGAGACATCGACCCCGTGCGCGTCCAGCGCCGCGTGGGAATCGGTCGCGCGATATTCCTCGAGATCGATGCCGTTGTAGATGATCGGCACGCGTTCCTCGGGAAGGTCGAACAACCGCAGGATGTCGGCCTTGGTTTCCCTCGAGACCGCGATCACGGCGTCCGCCATTTCGAGCGCCGTCTTTTCCAGCCAGCATGTGAAATCGTAGCCCCCGCCGAGCTGCTCGCGCTTCCATGGGCGCAGCGGCTCGAGCGAATGCACGGTGATCACGAGCGGAATGCCGTAGTTCAGCTTCGCTAGGATGCCGCCGAAGTGCGCATACCAAGTGTGGCAATGCACGATGTCCGCGTCGATATTCGTCGTGTTAAAATCCACGCACCGCTGCACGGCGCCGAATGCCGGGCGCAACGGTTTCGGGCATGTGAAGCCGCTCGCATCGAGCTCGAAGCCTTTCGCCGTGGGATTGCCCGCCGGCACATCCTGATCGCCGAACGCCCGCACCTCGACATCGATGAAACGCGCCAGCCCGCGGCTGAGATATTCAACATGCACACCGGCGCCGCCGTAGATGTGCGGGGGATATTCGTTCGTGAGGAGGAGAGTTTTCATCCAAAGAGCGAAACTACGCGCCGAGCAGCCATGTGAGTTTGCCGTCGGTCGGACTCACCGCCGCGCACGGATAATCCGACTTTCCGCTGAACACCTCGTCGAGGATCGCGTCTTTGCCCGCGCTGTTCACGAGGAAGCAAACGTGGCGCGCCGCGTCGAGGAGCGGATACGTGAACGTGATGCGCCACATGCTCATTTTCGGCACGTAATTTTCGACGACGAGTCGCTTCTTTTCGGCGACTGCGGGCGTGCCGGGAAACAATGACGCCGTGTGCCCGTCGGGCCCCATGCCGAGCAGGATCAAATCGTGCCGAAACACGTCGCAGCCGGCGCGGGCGAGCAGTTCCGCCTCGTATTCCTTCGCCGCGGTTGCGGGATCGATCTCGCCTTTCATGCGTAGAACATTTTCCGCGGGGATTGGAATCGCATCGAGCAAGGTGCGCCGCGCCATCAGGTAATTGCTCTGCCCGTCGTCGGGCGGCACGCAGCGCTCGTCGCCGAACGTGACGATCACCTTGCTCCAATCGAGCGGGCGCTTCGCGAGCGCCTCGAAAACGGGCTTCGGCGTGTTGCCGCCGCTCAATGCCATGCTGAATGTTCCGCGCGCGGCGATGGCTTCGTTGGCGGCGCTTTCGATGAGCGCGACGGCGTCGTTCACGAAATCTTTGGAGTGGATGATGTCGGGTTTCATGGCGGTGACATGAGGCGCACGGGGATGGTGAATTCGAGCCGCCCCGTGCCGGCGCGAAGCCGGGGCATGGCGATTGCGGTGAGAGATGCTTTGCGAATGTTGAAATTATCCGGCTCGGGCAGCCCGAGGCAGGCGGAAATGGCGCCGCTGAAATCCGGCTCGTGGCCGACGAGCATGACGTGGTCGAACTTCGCGCAAGCCTGCAGCGACTCGAGGCATATCTCCGGCGACATGCCGCAGGCAAGCCACCTCTCGACGACGAGCTCGCGATCGTCGAGGCGCTTGGAAACGGCACGCGCCGTCTGCTCGGCCCGCACGACCGGGCTGGTGAGAATCACGTCTGGAATCAACCCGAACCGCGCGCAGAATTTCCCGACCTTGTCCGCCTGCTCCAGGCCTTTCGGCGTCAGCTTCCGGTCAAAGTCGGTCGTGACTTCGGCCTCGGCCTCGGCGTGGCGGAGAAAGTAGAGCAGCATGGGACGGCCAGCCTAAGACGGCGCGGCCCGTCGCAGCAATCCTCGATCCTTCTCCGGGCCTTCCCATCCGGCATCGCTGGCGGGCGCCCCGGCGACGATCGGAACGGATTGGAGAGCGGTCCGGATTCGTTTTGACCCACGGACTCACGCAAGATCGTTCTCGAGCACGATGCGATAGCGAGCCTTGCCGGCACGCAGATGCTCCATCGCATCGTTCACCTTCGACATCGGGAACAACTCGGTCACCGGCGCCACCCCATGACGCGCGCTGAAGCTGAGCATTTTGTCCAGCACGTTCGGGCTGCCCGTGGGCGAACCGGCAACGGATTTCTGACCGAAGATGAGGCCGAGGGCCGGCACCTGCATCGGCTCGAGTATCGCGCCGACGACGTGCAACCGGCCCTGCGGAGCGAGCGCGCCAAGCAACCCGGGAACATCGATTGGAACGTTGATCGTCGAAATGATGAAGTCGAGGCTGCCGGCGACCTCTTTCAGTGCGTCGGCATTCCTCGTATTATGAACGAAGTGGGCTCCGAGTTTGCGGGCCTCCGCCTCCTTGCTGTCGCTCGTTGTGAACGCATGGACTTCGCAGCCCCACTTGTTCGCGAACTGCAGCGCCATGTGCCCGAGGCCGCCGATGCCAATCACACCGACGCGCGCGGTCGGCGGGATATTGTGAACGAGGAACGGCGCAAACACCGTGACACCGCCGCAAAGCATCGGGCCGGTCTTTTCCAGATCGAGCCCCTCGGGCAGCGGACGCACCCAGGCCCACTGCGCTCGCACACGATCCGCGAACCCACCGTGACGTCCGATGATCGTGGCCTGCGTGGTCGCGCACAAATTGTGATTTCCCGAAAGACACTCCGGGCAGGCAAGGCAGCTGTAGGCCGACCAGCCCAGGCCGACCGTCTGACCGATCTTCAGCCCCTTGGCCTGCTCGCCAAGGGCGACAATCGTTCCCACGACCTCGTGACCAGGAACAAACGGATATGCCGACATGCCCCAGTCGTTGCCAAGCATCGAAAGGTCGGAGTGACATATCCCGCAATGCGACACTTTGATTTCCGCTTCCTCGGGACCGAGTTCCCCCAGGTCATAAGCATATGGCTCGAGGGCTCCATTGACGTTCATGGCGGCGTATGCGTGGATCTGGCTCATGGCTTTTGCTGTTTGGGATTAATTGGATCTGTGGCAAGACGATGATTTCTCGAAGCCGAAAAGAATGACGCGCGTTTACATGCTCATACCGCCATCGACAGCAAGCACCTGGCCGGTGATGTAACCCGCCTCCGGGCTTGCGAGAAAAGCGACCGTGGACGCGATGTCCTCCCCGGCTCCGAAGCGCGCCAGCGGGATCTGCGCCTGCGCGCCCTTGCGAATTTCCTCCGAAAGCACGGCGGTCATATCCGTCTCGATGAACCCAGGCGCAACGACGTTCACCGTGATGCCGCGCGAGGCCAGCTCGCGGGCAATGCTTTTCGACATGCCGATGAGGCCGGCCTTGCTCGCGGCGTAATTCGCCTGCCCGGCGAGCCCCATCAATCCGCTCACCGAGCTGATGTTGATAATGCGGCCGCCGCGCTGCTTGACCATCGCGCGCAGCACCGCGCGGCTGAAATTGAAGGCGCCCTTGAGGTTCGTATTGATTACCGCGTCCCAATCCTCGCTCGACATCCGCATCGCCAGCGTGTCGCGCGTGATTCCGGCGTTGTTCACCAGCACGTCGGCGCGGCCGAAGTCCGCGAGAATCTGCTCGCCCGTTTTCTGCACCGCGTCGAAATCGGCGACGTCCACCGCGTAGGGCTTCGCCGCATCGGGATGCGCGGCGTTGATGGCATCCGCGGTTTTTTGGGAATTGGATTCGGAGCGGCTGACGACGGCGATCCTCGCGCCCTCGTCGGCAAGGCGGCGGGCAATGGCTTCGCCGATGCCGCGGCCCGCCCCGGTGACAATGGCGACCTGGTTTTCAAAACGACTCATGGCGTTCCATTAGAACGCAGAGACACCGGGACACGGAGAAGATTTTTCTCCGCACGCCGTCCGCGCATCACACATCGCCCGGTGCGCGGCGGAAATTTGCACGAGCGTCTCGCGTCCGGCGGGCGTCCGCCTCAAGCGGCGCACGAGGTGCTCGTTCATGTGGCCCTTCTGGAGAATGCCGGAAAAGATCATGGGATACGGCCCGTCGCAAAACACGTCGTCGATTCGCAGGAGGCGCAGGTAGCGCCCGGCCCATCGCGGCCCGGGCAGCAGCGGGGCCAGCGCCATCAGGCGATTGAAGATCCATCGCTCGGTGAGGGCCGACAGGGTGCGACGCGCGCGAGAAAGCCCTTGGCGTCCTGCGCCCACAGCAGGTTGAGGAGGAAGACGCGCGCCGTGTTGAAGCCGAGATCGTGCGCCCAGCCAAGTTCGCGGTCGATCTCCGCCGGGTCGAACGTGTCGGCCTGCCACATCTCGAGCTGGTTCACCGCGCTCGCGGGGCTGAAGTTCGCGCCGACGAGCCAGGGCTGTCGGGCATACCATTCGTTGGCCTTTTCCGCGGACCAGCGTTCCGTGGCGGCGGGCGAGGCGGGAGTCAGCGTCAGCGCGGCGCCGAGGACGAGGGGGAGAAGAGCTTTCATGCCGAAAATTTGCGGGCGGTCAGGAGCCGACCTCGACCTTGATCTCGTGCCGCACGGGCACGACCGCCGCGCGGGCGGAGCGGCGCAGGGCGCGGTCGACGGTGATCAAGTTCTCGCGGAACGCGTCGAACAGCGCGCCTTTCTCCGTCACGTTTTCCCGCCACTCGGGCAGCGAGTGCATCATGTCCTTGACCATCGGCGTCTCGTAGCGCTGCTGGCGCGCGACCGCCTCCTGCACCCGCTGAAAGGCTTGCTGGAAGGGATTGTCGAGGAACTCCGCGGCGAGGTTGACGCCTTTGGCGAGCTGCTCCGCGGAGAAGGTTTTCGTGGCCGAGCCCCAGGTCACTTTCACCGGGCCCGCGGGCGCGTTTTTCACGATGAGCGTGAGGCGATTGAGGTCCTCGTTGAAGGGGAAGAACTCGATGACGCCGCTGGTGGCGTTGTTTTTGTCCGGCTCGCCCTGGAAGCAGAACGGATACCGCGTGGACTCGAGCTCGATGGCGTTCCGCGACGCGGACAGCACCTTGTGCCCCTCGGTCGCCTGCGCCCGGCCGAGCTTCAGGTCGAAGGTGATCGTGCCGATGTCGCCCTTGCAGCCGAGCGCCTTCAAAAACGCGTAGGCCATGACGAGATGCCCGCTCTCCGGCGGATGAATGCCGTCGCCGCCCACGAACAAATAATCCGCGCCGTATTTCGCCTTCGCTTTCGCCATCACGTCCATCATGAGCGCATGAAGGTCGGTGAACGTGACGTTCTGCGCCTTCGCGACCTCTCGGGCCGCCGCGGTGAAGTCGGCCAGCGTCTGGTTGTAGTCGGCCGGCGTGATCGGCCGCAGGAAGCCGCCCTTGAACGAGGTGGAATCGACGGCGCCCGGACCGCTCACGACGATCTCGTGCAGGCCCGCGGCCTTGAATTTCTTCACGATGTCCGTGAGCGCCGCGCGGTAATGCGCGAGGAACTCCGGGTTCGTCTGGGTGTAACCGCCGTCGTTCATGCCGTAGCACAGCGTCGCCGCGGTGGGCTGGAACGGCAGCACATCGTTCGCCATTCGGTCCAGAAAACCCCACGACGTCTCGCCGCCCCAGCCGAACTGAGAGGCCTGCAAATCGGCCGCCGGCTGGCACATGAGGAGGTAATCCTCGATGTAAACCGAATACATCTTCTGCTCGGTGATGGAATCGCCGCAGATCGCGAGATAATCGCCGCCGCGAAGCTGCGCCTCCGCAAACGAGGCGAATCCAAACGACAGGGCGCACAGCAAAAGACCAAGGGAGGATTTTTTCATCGAGGAGACGGTGGGAGCCCGACCACAGCAGATTCCCGCCGCATCGTCCAGCTTCCGGCCGCAGGCAAAACGCGATAACGTAGTCCGTATGTCCAGCCGTTCTCACAAATTGTTCGAGGCCGCGAAACGCCGCATTCCCGGCGGCGTAAACTCGCCCGTGCGCGCGTTTCGCTCCGTGGGCGGCGAGCCGTTTTTCGTCGAGAGCGCGAACGGCGCGCGCATCCGCAACGTGGACGGCAAGGAATACCTCGACTACGTCGGCACGTGGGGTCCGGCGATCCTCGGCCACGCGCCGCAGCCCGTGATCGAGGCCGTGCGCGAAGCCGCGGGGCGCGGCCTGAGCTTCGGCATCCCGAATCCGCTCGAGGTCGAGATGGCCGAAACGATCTGTCGCCTCGTGCCCTCCGTGGAAAAAGTCCGCATGGTCAACAGCGGCACCGAAGCCACGATGAGCTGCGTGCGGCTCGCGCGCGGGTTCACCGGCCGCGACCGCATCGTGAAATTCGAGGGCTGCTACCACGGCCACGTCGATTCGCTGCTCGTGAAGGCCGGCAGCGGCGCGCTCACTCACGGCCAGCCCGATAGCGCGGGCGTCCCCGGCGCGCTCGCGGAACTCACGATCACTATTCCCTTCAACGACCTCGACGCCGTGCGCGCGGTTTTCGCCCGCGAGGGACGCGGCATCGCGGCCGTCATCGTCGAGCCCGTGCCCGCGAATGCCGGCCTGTATCTTCCCGAGCCCGGTTTTCACGAAGGTCTCCGCGCCGTCTGCGACGAATACGGTGCGCTGCTCATCTTCGACGAAGTGATGACCGGCTTCCGCGTCGCCGCGGGCGGCTATCAGGAGCTTTGCGGCGTTCGGCCCGACCTCACAGCCATGGGGAAAGTCATCGGCGGAGGCTTGCCGGTGGGGGCGTTCGGCGGACGCGCGGACATCATGGATCAGCTCTCGCCCGACGGGCCGGTCTATCAGGCGGGCACCCTTTCCGGAAACCCACTCGCCATGGCCGCCGGCCTCGCCCAACTCCGCGAGATGGAACGCCGCGATGGCTGGCGCACGCTGGAAAATCTCGGTGCCGCTTTCGAAGCCGCCATGCGCGAAATCATCACCGACCTGCCGCTCACTTTCCAGCGCATCGGCTCGATGTTCTGCCTCTATTTCACGCCGGAGCCCGTCCGCAATCTCGCCGAGGCTCAACGCAGCGACCGCGAAGCCTTCAATCGTTATTTCCACGCCTGTCTCACGGACGGCGTCTATTTCGCGCCCTCGCAATTCGAAGCCGGCTTCCTCTCGCTCGCGCACACCGCCGCGGACCTGGAAAAGACCGCCGAGATCGCGCGCAAGGCGCTGCGAGTGTAAATCCCCCGGCCTCCGCTACCTCAGCAGCCTTGCGCAAATCGGGCAGATCGCCCGGCGGATCTGAGAAAAAAATCCGACATGTTTGCATTCCGGTTTCGCGCAGACGAAATGTCCATTTTCGCAAAACAAGCCGTCCGCGATCTGCGCCTCGTCGCCGCAGACCGCACACCGCCGCAAGGCATTCCCCTCCGGCGGGCTCTCGCGCACGGGACTCGATTTTCCAGAAATTTTCGGCGGTTTCGGAGCATTTTCGAACTCCTCGATGTCGCAAAGAATTCTTCGCTCCCACCATTCGGCCTCAGCTTGCGCGGCTCCCCTTGCGATCTCTTTTCGCAACCGGCAAGTTTCGAGAAGGTGCAAGCCAAGCTCCATCGCGTTATTGATTACTTATCAATTGATTAAGTGTCAATCTCTGAGTGCGTTGCGATTTAAGCGGCTTTGGGTCTAAGCTCGCGGCCTTCGATGAAACGAGTCTGGCAATTGATCAATCGGGAAATGCAGCGCGAAAGCCTCACCGCCGGACAAATGGCCCAGAAACTGCAGATCGATCCCGCGCACCTCAGCCGCCTTCGCAACGGACAGGTCCGCGACCTTTCCCCGGAAACCTTTGGAAGTCTCCTTTCCGGCCTCGGCACGTCGCCAGAGCTGCAAGCGGAACTGCTGGTCGCATATCTCTCCGACAAACTGGAAGGCAACAGCCGCATTCGCCTTCAATCCGTGAAGGACGCCGTTTCCGGGCTGCAAATCAACGAAGCCGCCGGCCCCTACGGCACGGACTTTCCCGCGGCGGTGATCGAAGCCTGCGCCGCCGCGGGCTTGAATCGCCGCATGGCCGATGCGCTCGGCACGCTTGCCCTCCAGGCCCGCACGAACCGCCGGCTCCAGGCGATTTTGATCAGCCTGGCCGACTACTCGCGCGAAGAGGGTTCCCCGGACGAATAGCCGCAATGCTTTCCGGAATTGCATCCTGTCCGGAAGCCGATAGCCGTTAACGCCGTGCAATCCCGTATCCGCGTCCGCGCGAAATTTTTCTTCGAAGGCGACAAGAAGTTCTTCATCAAGGGCGTCACCTACGGCCCCTTCGCGCCGGACGCCGATGGCGAGCACTTTGGCAATCCCGAAAAGCTCGCCAACGACCTCGGCCTCATGCGCCTGGCCGGCATCAACCTCCTGCGCATCTATTACGTGCCGCCGCGCTGGTTTCTCGACGCCTGCGCCGAGGCCGGCATTCGCGTGCTCGTCACGATCCCGTGGGCGGAGCATATCGAGTTTCTCAACAACGGAAAAATCCGCCGCGAGGTCGTGCGGGCCGTGCGCGACGGCGTGAAGAAGAATGCCGGCCACCCCGCCGTCTTCGGCTACCTCGTCGGCAACGAGATCCCGACCAGCATGGTGCGCTGGCTCGGTGCTCGGAAAGTCACCGAATTCGTCGAGGAGCTCATCAACATCGCCCGTGATGCCGATCCCGAGGCGCTCTATTCCTACGCCAGCTTCCCTCCCACGGAATACCTGCTCCCGCAGAACGTCGACTTCCTCACCTTCAATGTCTACCTGCACCGGCAGGAGGATTTCGACCGCTACCTCGCGCGTTTGCAAAATCTCGCCGAGGATCGCCCGCTCGTGATGGGCGAGTTCGGCATGGATACGATCCGACATCCCGAGGAAGAGCAGGCCGGGATGCTCACCTGGCACATCGAGAGCGTCGTGCGCGGCGGGCTCGCCGGCACCGTCCTCTACGCGTGGACCGACGAATGGTTCCGCGGCGGCATGGAGATCATGGACTGGAATTTCGGGCTCGTGCGCCGCGACCGCACGCCGAAGAAATCCTACGCCGCAATCAGCAAACTCTTCGCCGGCGACGAGCCGATGACGCGCAAAATCGGCCTCGCGAGCTACCCGAAAGTCTCCGTCATCGTCTGCTCCTACAACGGCGCCAAGACGCT
Source organism: Chthoniobacterales bacterium (assembly GCA_015655545.1). GTDB lineage: Bacteria > Verrucomicrobiota > Verrucomicrobiia > Chthoniobacterales > JAATET01 > JAATET01. The sequence continues at coordinate 22,404 of JAATET010000028.1, forward strand.
CGACCAATGCCTCTCCTCGCTCAAGGAAGTCGACTACCCGAACTACGAAGTCATCCTCGTCGACGACGGCTCGAAGGACAATACGCCGGAAATCGCCGCGAAGCATTCCTGGGTCGTCAACATCCGCCAGGAAAACAAAGGCCTCTCCGTCGCGCGGAACGTCGGCGGCTACGCGGCCACCGGCGAGATCATCGCCTACACGGATTCCGACTGCATGGCCGATCCCGACTGGCTTTACTTTCTCGTTCACACGCTCACCAGCGGCGACTACGCCGGCGTCGGCGGTCCGAATATCTCGCCGCCCGCCGAGGATTGGATCCAGGCCTGCGTCTCCGCCGCGCCCGGCGGTCCCAGCCACGTGCTGCTTACCGACGTCGTCGCCGAGCACATCCCCGGCTGCAACATGGCCTTTCACAAATGGGCCTTCGAAAAAATCGGCGGCTTCGATCCGGAATATCGCAAAGCCGGCGACGACGTGGATTTCTGCTGGCGCCTGCAAACCGAGGGCCAGGTCATCGCCTTCAGCCCCGCCGCCATCGTCTGGCACTACCGCCGCTTCACGCTCCAGGCCTTCCGCAAGCAGCAGGAAGGCTACGGCGAGGCCGAGTCTCTGCTGCGCTTCAAGCACCTCGTTTTCTTCGGCCCCACCGGCACCGCGAAATGGCGCGGCCAGATCTACGGCGCGCCGCGCTTCACCTGGCTCATCAACAAGCCCGTCATCTACCACGGCGTCTTCGGCGAAGGGTTGTTCCAGTGCATCTATCCGACGCCCCAATCGGAAATCGCCGCCTACGTCAGCTGCATCGAGTGGGTCGTGCTCACGGCCGCCATTTTCGTCGTCTCCATTCCGTTCCCGTTTCTGCGCATCGTCCCCTACCTCATGTTCGGGGCGACGCTGCTCGTCGCGCTGAGTTACATGATCCATGCGAAGCTCGAGCCGCGCTTCGATACCATCCGCGCGCGCCTGCTCGTCATCTTTCTCGCCCTCGCCCAACCGCTCGTCCGCGGCTGGACCCGCTACTACGTGTGGCTGAAATTCAAGCGCACGCCGCAGGCTGTCATCGCGACGCCAGAGGAGAATTTCCGTCCCGCGCGCGGAAGCAGCATCACAAATCTCGAATATTGGAGCGAGGAAGGCCATGGCCGCGAAGTTTTGCTGCCGGCCGTAATCGAGACCCTCGAGCGCGAGAATTGGAGCTACTCGATGGACACCGGCTGGAAGGATTGGGATGTCCAGGTCTTCGGCAATTTCTGGTGGGGCATCAAATTGCTCACCGTCACCGAATACCATGGCGGCCCAAAATGCCTCACCCGCGCACGCCTCAAGACGCACATGGTGCCGACGACGTTGCTCGTGAATGTCGTTCTGCTCAGCATCCTCGCCTACCGGCAACTGACCCACATGGAATCCTGGGATTTCGTGCCTCAGATTCTGTATTTCATCTTTGCCCTGGTGCTTTTCCGTCAGGCCCGCCGCCTGAAACGCCGGGTGGCCGAGCTCGTCGGCGCCGCCGGCCAGCGCTGCAAACTCACCCGAGTGAAAAAATGAGCCTTATGCGAAGGCGCGAAGCTGCAAAGGGAAGCAATTCTTTGCGCCCTCGCGCCTTCGCGTGAGCTTTCTCCGTGGATCGCCTCTCCGACTACGACTTTCATCTCCCGGACGAACTGATCGCCTCGCGTCCACTGGAGCGGCGCGACGCCTCCCGGATGCTCGTGCTCGACCGCGCGACCGGCACGATTTCGCATCGCCGATTCACGGACTTTCCCTCGTATCTGCGCGACGGCGATCTCGTCGTGCTGAACGATTCGCGCGTTACCAAGGCCCGAATGTTTAGCGATTTGGCGGGAGAGGGGCCTTGTCATTCCTCCAGACGCGTCGAACTGCTCTTCCTCGAGGAAATCGCGCCGCGACGTTGGAAGTGCCTAGTAAAACCCGGGCGGCGCATGCGCGTGGGCGCCACCTGCCGAGCGGGCGGCGTGACCTTGAAAGTGGTGGCCATTGAGGAACCCACCGGCGAGCGCATCGTCGAAGCGGATGGTCCGATCGATTTCGAGCATCATGGCGCGCTTCCGATCCCGCCCTACATGCATCGCGAAGCCGACGCGCAGGACGACACTCGTTACCAGACCGTCTTTGCAAATCCCGAGGGTTCCGTCGCCGCGCCCACCGCCGGCCTGCATTTCACCCCCGAGCTTCTCGCCACGATTCCACACGCCTTTGTCACTCTCCACGTCGGCATCGGCACCTTCCAGCCCGTCAAGGTGGAGGATCTCGCCGACCACGCGATGCACGAGGAGCGCTACAAGATCAGCGAGCCCGACGCGTTTTCCATCAACGCCGCGCAACGCATCGTCGCCGTCGGCACGACGAGCGCGCGCGTGCTGGAGTCGCAACCGCCGGGGCTCGTCCAGGCGCGAAGCGGCCGCACGTCGATCTTCATCCGCCCGCCCTGCGAATTTCTACGCGTGAGCGCGCTGCTCACCAATTTCCACCTCCCGAGATCCACGCTCCTCATGCTCGTGAGCGCCTTCGCGGGCCGCGACCACATATTTTCCGCCTACGAGGAAGCCATCCGCGAGCGCTACCGCTTCTTCAGCTACGGCGACTGCATGTTGATTTTGTAATTGAAAAATCTGCGAAGAGACAACAAGCCGTGTTGGACTTGCCGGCAATAGGATGTATCCCTCCCCTTCCTTCCCCACCCTTATGTATTTACGCCTCCTCGTCGTTATTCTTTTGTCTCTCGGCCCGCAGCATCTGCATGCGGGCGCTCCGCAATACAAATACGACATTGCGGCCTTTGTCTGGCCTGCCTATCAGCCGGACGAAAGGTTCAAGGATATTGGCGTTTTCAAAGACGGCAAAGGGGAGTGGGAAGCCATCTACAACGCCAGGCCCAAGTTTCCCGGCGATCACCAGCCGCATGTTCCTCTCTGGGGGTATACCGATGAGTCCGATCCTAAAGTCGTCGAACAAAAAATCGAAGCGGCGTCCTCCCATGGAGTGAACGTCTTTATCTACGATTGGTACTGGTATGAGGGGAGATCGTTTCTCGAGAACGGTCTCAACAATGGGTTTTTAAAAGCCTCGAACCGGGGGAAAATGAAATTTTACCTCATGTGGGCCAATCATGATCATTCCAGCTACCTCGATTACACGACGGCCGATAAATCCAGGATCTATTGGCATGGAGCGATCGATCGAAACACGTTCGACAAGATGATCGATCACATCATCCGCGACTATTTCAAACAGCCAAATTATTACAAAATCAACGGAGAGCCGGTCTTTGCGATTTATGAGCTATCCACGCTGATCAACGGACTGGGAGGCCTCCCGCAGACCAAGGAGGCGTTGGCCTATTTCACTCAAAAAACCAAGGACGCCGGCTTCCCCGGACTACATCTCCAGGGGATTTTGTGGGGTGCCATTCCGAAGAATCTTTCGGGCGTCCCCGGAGACACCGACGCGACACAGAATAATACGATTTTGGATCTCGGGATCAAAAGCCTCACCAATTATCAATGGGTGCATTACGTCCCGGTTCAAGACTACAAACAATGGGGAAAGATCGCGATTCAATCCTGGGATGAATTCAGCAAGGAATTCACGGTACCTTTCTTTCCGCACGTTTCGATAAGCTGGGATAACAATCCCCGATTCCCGAGGGAAGTCGTCCAAGGAAGGGTCACCAATGCCAATCCGTCGGACTTCAAAGCTTTTTTGCAGAAGGCGAAAAAATACGTCGACCAGCATCCGAAGCAGCCCAGACTCATCACGATCAACGCTTGGAATGAATGGGCGGAGGGAAGTTATCTCGAGCCGGACAAGCAACACGGATACCAGTATCTGGAGGCCGTAAAGGATGTATTTTTGTCCAGATAAGCAATTCCCGATGAGGATGTTCCGTGCAGCGTGCGATCAATCCAGCCTGCGTTGCCTGAAGAAGGCCCTCAGCAACCCGGCGCATTCGTCCGTGCGCACGCCGCTCGAGACCTCGCAACGGTGGTTGAGCTCGGTGGTTTGCAGGAGATTGATCCAGCTGCCGGCGGCGCCGCCTTTCGGGTCTCCGCAGCCGAAGATCACGCGGCGCAGGCGGGCGTGGACCAGGGCCCCGGCGCACATCGGGCAGGGCTCTTTCGTCACGTAGAGATCGCAATCGTTCAGCCGCCAATCGCCGACTTCGTTTTCCGCCTGCGTGATCGCGAGCATCTCGGCGTGGGCGGTGGCATCCTTGAGCGTCTCGACCTGGTTCCACGCGCGGGCGATGATTTTTCCCTCGCGCACGACGACCGCGCCGACCGGCACTTCCGCCGCTTCGTAAGCGCGGTGAGCCTGGCGCAGCGCCTCGCCCATGAAATGTGCGTCGCTGGCCAGATCGATGACGGGCTCCTCTTCCATGCATTCGGTATAGCGCACGCGAGCCGGCGTCGCTAAATTTATCGCCGTGAGTTCCCGAAAAATCATCATTGCCCCATCCATTCTCGCCGGGGATTTTGCCCGCGTCGGAGAGGAGGTGGAATCCGTCACCGCCGCCGGAGCAGACTGGATCCACTGCGACGTGATGGACGGACATTTCGTGGATAATATTTCCTTCGGCTCCGCGTTTGTGGAGGGCGTGAGCCGGCACACGAAACTGCCGCTCGACGTCCATCTCATGATCACGCGACCGGATCACTACCTGCCGCGCTACCTTTCCGTCGCGTCGTCGATCACCTCGCATGTCGAGGCCGGGCACGACGTCGCCGATACGCTTCGACGCGTGCGCGAAGCGGGCTGCCAGGCCGGTCTGGCGGTGAGTCCGCCGACGGATATCGCGCGCATCGAGCCCTATTTCGGACTCTTCGACATTCTGCTCATCATGACGGTGAATCCCGGTTTCGGCGGCCAGCCATTTCTGCCGGAGATGATGGAGAAGGTGCGCTTCGGCGACATGCTGCGAACAAAACACGGCCTCGATTTCGAGATCGAAGTCGATGGCGGCATCAACGTGGAAACCGCACGGACCTCCATCGAGGCGGGCGCGAATTTGTTGGTGGCCGGCACGTCGGTTTTCCGCGCGGCAGACCGGGCCATCGAGATCGAAAAGCTGCGCTGCGCCGCCCAATCGGGGTAGGGGGTCTATTCGAGAATTTCGAGCGCCTCGCCGACGAGAAAAAGCGAACCGGTCACGAGCACGCGCAACGGCTGTTCCCGCGCCTCTTCCATGGCGGCGGCGAAGCTCGTGGACACCCGGTGTGGGAACTCGCATTTTTCCGCAAGCCTCCCGGGCTCTTCTCCGCGAGCGCTCTCCAGCGGGACAAACCAGAAGGCCTCCGCGATCGGGGCGAGGGCCGCCAGCATTTCCGAGTAGTCCTTGTCCCGCAGCGCGCCAAAAATCACGAGCGCTTTTTCGTCTCCAAAAACCTCGCGCCAGGTAATCACGAGCTGGGCGGAGCCATGGGGATTGTGCGCGCCATCGAGCACGAAACGGCCCATTTCTTGAAAACGGGCCGGCCATTGAACGGATGCCAGGCCGACGCGAATCGCGTCGTCCGGAACGGCGATTCCGGACGCGCGCAAAGCTTCGATCGCGAGCGCCGCATTTCGCGCCTGGTGCGAACCGCGCAAATTTACAGGCACTTGTGCAGGATCGGAAATCGTGCGCAGCTGCGCGCCGATCTCGCTCGCGCGAGATTGCAAAATCGCGGCGGCGGCGGCTTCCTGCGGAGCGCTCACCGCGGGAACTCCCGGCTTCAGAATTCCCGCCTTCTCACCGGCGATTTCCTCGATCGTCCCGCCGAGCCATTGAGCGTGATCCATGGCGATCGGCGTGATCACGGAAACCAAAGGAACAATTGCGTTCGTCGAATCGAGGCGGCCGCCCATACCGGTTTCCAGCACGACGTAATCCGTGCCCGCGTTGGCGAAGTGACGCAGCGCCAGCACCGTCGCCAGCTCGAAAAATGTCGGCGCGTGCGGCCAGTCGCGCGTCGCGGCGCGCAGGCTCGTCAGGATTCGAGCCGCGTCGATCTCGGGAATCATTTCGCCGTTCACACGGATGCGTTCGCGGAAGTTTACGAGGTGTGGCGAGGTGTAGAGGCCCGTGCGGTGGCCGGCGGCGCGCAGGATGGAATCCAGCATGGCGCAGACCGAGCCCTTGCCATTCGTGCCGGCGACGTGGAGGAAGCGGCACTTCGATTCGGGATTTCCCGCCGCAGCCAGCAGTCGGTGCGTATTTTCGAGCCCGAGCTTGATGCCGAATTGCTGCGTGGAATAGAGCCACGCCAGCGCCTCGGGATAGTTCACTTTCTTCCGGCGGCGAAGTAGCCGAGCAGCTGCGCGAGCAGGCCGCGCATCTTCGCACGGTGGACGATGTGATCGACGAGGCCGTGTTTTTCGAGGAATTCCGCGGTCTGGAAACCGGGCGGCAAATCCTGGTGCGTCGTCTCCTTGATCACGCGCGGACCGGCAAAGCCGATCATGCTTTTCGGCTCGGCCAGGATCACGTCTCCGAGCGAGGCGAAGCTGGCCATCACGCCGGCGGTGGTGGGATTCGTGAGCACGGAGATGTAGGGCAGCTTCGCCTGCGCATGGCGGGCGAGCGCGCCGCTGGTCTTGGCCATCTGCATGAGACTGAGCATGCCTTCATACATGCGGGCGCCACCCGAGGCGCAGACAATGATGACGGGCAGCTTTTTCTTCGTGGCGAGCTCGATGGCGCGGGTGATTTTCTCACCGACGACCGATCCCATCGTGGCGGCGAGGAAAGTAAAATCCATGACCGCGATCGACACGGGTTTGTCGTCGATTTTTGCCGTGCCGGTGAGCACGGCGTCCTTGAGGCCTGTTTTCTCGCGATAGCTTTTCAGACGGTCCTCGTAGGTCGCGACGCCCTTGAACTTCAGCGTGTCGACAGCAATGAGATTCGCGGCGGTTTCCTCGAAGGTGCCCTCATCGACCAGCGAGGCGATGCGCGCCGAGGAGACGAATGGAAAATGGTGCTCGCACTTCGGGCAGACGCGGAGGTTTTCGTCGAGCGCGAGATTGTGGATGACTTCGCCGCAGGACGGACATTTCGTCCAGAGCCCCTCGGGCATCTCGCGGCTTTTGGAGACGAGGGTTTTGAGAACGGGTTTGCGAAAAATGGCCATGATTTATCCTCGGGCAACGGTGATGGCGCGGACGGAACGGGCACCGCCTTCGAGCAGCACGCGCGCGCATTCGTCCAGCGTGGAACCGGTGGTGAGCACGTCGTCCACCAGGAGAAAACTTTTGTCCTTCACGTCCGCATTGTGGCGCAAAGCGAAGGCATCGCGCAAGTTCCGCATCCGCTGCCGCCGGTCGAAGTGCGTCTGGGTGACGGTGTGCAATCGGCGCCGCAACGGGTGCTCCAGGCGGAGGCCGCGGCTTTCCGCGACCCATTCCGCCAGCGCCGCCGACTGGTTGAAACGCCGTTCGCGCTGCCGGGCGGGATGCAAGGGCACGGGAATGAGCGTCGGATTTTCCATCGCCGCCAGACGCGAGTCCTCGAAGGATTCCACGAGCCAGTCACCAAGCACGCGGCGCAGATGAAACTCGCGGCCGTATTTGAATCGATGAATCAAATCCCGCACGAGCCCGTGCGAATGCATCACGGCGACCGCGAAATCCAGATGCAGCTCCGCGCCGCGGCAATTCGGACAGGCGAACGTATCGAGCATGCCGTCGAACGGCCGCGAACAGATCGCGCATTTGGGACCGTCCAGCCGGCGCACCGCGGCTTCGCATTTTCCGCAAATCCATTTGCCGGATGGCTGCGCCGTGCCGCAGCCCGCGCAATGCGGCGGATAGACGAGATCAACCAGCGTCTCGAACGCTGGCCGGAGCAGGCTGCGCATGGGATGCACGGCCCAGATACCACCAGACCAGCGCGCCGGTGACAAGCAGCGCGGCCAGTGGCGCCAGGCCCGTCGGCACCATGCCGTGCACGACATTCGGCCCCACCCAGGGCAGCAACGCGTCGGGCGGCTTCACGCGGAATTTTCCGATGAGATTGATCGCCTGCTGGCCGAAGATCCATCCGGCATGCAGGCCGATCGCCAGCCAGAGCGAGCGGGTGCGCAGCGTGGCCAGCGCGAGAATGAGTCCGATCGCAAAAAGCGCGACCGCTCCCGCGATGGTGAGGGCGGTTCCGTCCTCGTTCGAGAACGCGCCGCCGAGCAGCTCGAATCCGCTCCACCAATGCACGCTGGCAACCTCACTCCGCGACTCGATGAAATGCACCGCCGCGAAGACGGCGGAAATGGACAGCGCCCCCCACACGCGGCCAAGGGAACGCACCGCGAGACCGAGGAGCACGCCGCGGAAAAGAACTTCCTCGACGATCGGAACCATGGCCGCCGTGCCGGCAATGCGAATGAGATTTTCCCACGGGATGTCCTTCCGCACACGATACAGATCGAAGCCATAGTAAAAGCCAGCCAGCACGGCCAGGGGCACGAGGGCCAGCATGAGGCCGGCCGAGAGGTCGCGAATGCGATGCGGATTGCGGACCAATCCGAGCTCGGCCGCGCTTCGCACATTCAGCCACCGCAGCGCCGGCCAGAGCAACACGAGCGCGACGACAAGAGTCGTGCGGCTGAAAAAGCGGCGGAAGGGCACGGCGGCGAGTGCCGGATGCAAGTCGTGAACCAACCAGTAAACGGAAGGCGAAAGCACCGCCGCCAGCAAAACGACGGCCACGACATAGAGCGAAAGTTTCGCCAGAGGATTCACGCGCCGCAACTTAGCAGCTAGTTTGCCGGTCGAAATGCTTTTCTCGGACGACACCGACGCCCTCATCGCCGCGGACCACGACGCCCTTGTCGTCGCTGACAAACAGCACACGTGGCACCCGTTCACGCAAATGCGCGCGTGGTGCGACCCCGCGCACGAGCCGCTCGTGCTGGTCGAGGGCGAAGGAGCGATCCTTCGGGACTCGCGCGGACGCGAATACCTCGATGGCAATTCCTCCATCTGGACGAATCTGCACGGTCATAACCATCCGAAAATCAACGCCGCCATTCGCGATCAACTCGAGCGCGTGGCCCACGTTTCCTTCCTCGGCAGCACGAACGCTCCCGCCGCGCGGCTTGCGGAGCGGCTCTGCGCATTGTTTCCACGCAAAAATCTCACGCGCGTCTTCTTCTCCGACAACGGCTCGACCGCGATCGAGGTCGCGCTGAAAATGGCCGTCCAATACTGGCAGCTCGGCGGCAGGCCGGACCGGAATCGCTTCCTTGCCTTCGACCGCGCCTATCACGGCGACACGGCCGGCGCATCGAGCGTGGGCGGCATCGCGGGCTTTCACGGACGGTTCGCGGATCTGCATTTTCCCGTCGACCGCATCGGCTCGCTGGACGATCTCGCTTCCGTGAAAAACCCGGACACGGTGGCCGCGGTCATCATCGAGCCGCTGGTGCAGGGCGCTGCGGGCATGCGCCTGTGGCCCGAGGGCATGCTGCGCGAGCTGAGCGCGTGGTGCGATGTGCGCGGCATTTTGCTCATCCTCGACGAGGTGATGACCGGCTTCGGCCGCACCGGCACGATGTTCGCCTGCGAGCAGGAGCGCGTGTTTCCCGATTTCCTCTGCCTCGCGAAAGGAATCACCGGGGGCTATCTGCCGCTGGCCGCGACGCTCACGACGGAGCGGATCCACGAACGATTTCTCGGCGAAGTGGCGGAGCAAAAGACGCTCTATTACGGCCACAGCTATACGGCGAATCCGCTCGGCTGCGCCGCCGCGCTGGCCAGTCTCGATATTTTCGAAGAGGAAAACGTGCTGGAAAATCTCAAGCCGAAGATCGCGCGCATGGCGGAATTGCTGAGGCTGCTGGCGGAGCACCCGAACGTGCGCGAGGTGAGGCAATGCGGATTCATCGCGGGCATTGAAATCGGCGCCGACCAGCAGACGCCCTACCCGTGGACGGAACTGCGCGGCGCACAGGTCTGTGAGGCCGCGCGGAAGCACGGTCTGCTCACGCGTCCCGTCCTCGACACGATCGTCCTCATGCCGCCGTATTGCGTGACGGACGAGCAACTCACCGCGGCCATCCACGCGATCCTGCGCGGCATCGATGAAGTGTGCAGGTGATTTTACAGGAGGAAACAGAGCTAACAGAGAAGAGGAAACTCCCCTCTCCGTTTCCTCCGTTAGCTCCTGTGAGAAATCACTCCGGGCGGCCGATGCTCGTGTAGGTGAAGCCGAGGCTGCGGGCTCGGTCGGGGTCGAGGAGATTGCGGCCGTCGAAAATGAGCGGCGTGTGCATGCGGTTCTTCACCTCGGCGAGGTCGACCGCGGCAAATTCGTTCCACTCGGTCGCGATGACCAGCGCTTCGGCATCCTGCACGGCCTCCACCGGGCTGGCGACGAGCCTGGCTCCTTCGATGAGCTTGAACTCGGTCGCTTTTTCCATGCCTTTGGGGTCGTAGGCGGTGACGATGGCGCCTTCCTTGAGCAGGTCGCTGATCACTTCGACGGCGACGGAGGAGCGAACGTCGTCGGTGTCCGGCTTGAAGGTGATGCCCCAGACGGCGATCTTTTTATCCTTCAAGACCCAGAGCGCCTCGCGGATCTTCGCGAGAAAGCGGTCGCGCTGGGTGCGATTGATGCGCTGCACTTCCTTGAGCAGCGTGAACGGCACGCCGAGCTGGTCGCTGATGGCGATGAAGGCGGCGATGTCCTTCGGGAAGCAGGAGCCGCCGTAGCCGATGCCGGCGTTCAGGAAGTTGCGGCCGATGCGCTTGTCTGACCCGATGCCGTCGGCGACTTTTTCGACGTCGGCGCCGCTGGCTTCGCAGATCTGCGCGACGGCGTTGATGTAGGAAATCTTGAGCGCGAGGAAGCTGTTCGCCGCGTGCTTGATGAGCTCGGCGCTGTTGATGTCGGTGACGATGATCGGCGCCATGAAGGGCTCGTAGACCTTTTTCATCAGGGCGATCGCGCGGTCGCTGTTTCCGCCGATGACCACGCGGTCGGGCTTCATGAGATCGGGCACGGCGCAGCCTTCGCGCAGGAACTCGGGATTGCTGACGACATCGAAATCCGCGCCGGCTTTGTTGTAGCGGCGGATCGTGTCGGCCACTTTCTCGCCGGTTTTCACGGGCACGGTGCTCTTGTCCACGATGACCCGGTATTCCTTCAGGACGCTCGCGATCTCGCGGGCGACCTTTTCGATGTAGGAAAGATCGACGCTGCCATCGGCCTGCGGCGGCGTGGGGACGGCGATGAAGACGACCTCGGAGCCGTCGACGCCTTCCTCGGTGCTCGTGGTGAATTCCAGACGGCCGGAGGCGACGTTGCGTTTGACGATTTCCTCGAGGCCGGGCTCGTAAATGGGGATGCCGCCGGCGCGGAGCATTTCGACTTTGCGCGCGTCGTTATCGACGCAGATGACGTGATGGCCGACTTCGGCGAAGCAGGCGCCCGAGACCAAACCGACATAACCAGAACCGATGATGCAGAGTTTCATTTCTAAAAATTCCCTTACTGCGAGGAAGTATCGCCGCCGAGAGGCGTGGTGGCCTGGTCGAAGGCGAGCGGAAGCGTGACCTGCGGCGCGTCTTTAAGCGTCATCGAAAAAACGACGCCGTAGTCGGTCGCGTCGCCGCCGTTGTTGCTGACATTCGAGCCGCGGCTGCTGCCGCTCTTGTTGTTGCGCACCTCGGCGCCGAAGGAAACGATCCAGGACGAGAGATCGCGGTTGATCAAATAACGCTGGAGGATGAGCTGGTGCTCGTCGGCCTCGTAAACAGCCTGGGCGCTGACCCCCCAGTTCGACGTGATTTGATAGTAGCCGTAGGCGGAGATCTGGTTGCTGTCCTGGAAGAAGGGATTGTTCTCGATGTAGCGATCGCTGATTTGCAGCAGGATATCTTTCCAGGGCATGAAGAGCACCGAGGTGTTCACATCGGTGAAGCCATCGTCGGTGACGGGAAGTTGCGCGTCGATGCGGAGCGAGGCCCAGTTGAGCGGCCGGAATTCCAGGCGGTTGACGACGTTGGAAACGGTGCCGTTGGTGTTGTCGAGGTAGGGGTTCTGGAAATCGAGATCGATGAAGGTATCGAGGAAGAACCACTGGAAATTATCGTCACCCCGGCGGGTGGTGAGGCGGTTGCGCACGCCGAGGCGCAGGATATTCCAGCTGTCGATGGAGTCGATGGCGACGAACTCGGGGAAGTCGAGCGGGAGAGGCTCGGTGGCGGGCACGACGCGGTCGAACTGGAGGATTTGATCGCGCGCCAGGCCGGCGTTGTAAACGTAGCTGTAGTTAAAATACGGCTGCATGGTGTGGAGCACGCCATCGAGGCCGAGCATGCGGGACTGCAGCCATTCGTATTTGCGGGCGAGTTTGAAGGAGCCTTCGAAGCCGAAATTCACGATGGGGCGGAAGGTGCTGCCGCCGCTCTCGAGGTCGGCCCCGTTTTGCGGACCGGTCTCGATGGTGTTGGCCTGGGCTTCCTGATTCTCGGCGGCGGCGATGCGGCTCTGCTGACTGTTGCTCAGGGACGTGATCTTCGATTGCAAAGTGGCGCGCGTGACCGGATCGGTCGTGGTGTTGAGCTGGCCTTGCAGCCCGGAGATCATGGCTCCGGTTTCGGCGGCGGCGATGCGATTGTTCTGCGCATTTTCCTGGAGAGTGGCGACGCGCATCTGCTGCTGCTCGCTGAGCGCGCTGACGGTGCGGCCGGTCTTGCTGTAGTAGGTGCCACGGATGCCGACCTTCGGAATGAGCGAGAGCCAGCCGAAGTAGGTCTTCGGGTAGGAGAATTGGTGAAAGGTGTCGAAGCGCGTGGACGAGTAGTCGGGGAAGATCGTGGTGGCGCCGTTGCCGTTCGGAAACGCGCGTCGATAGTAGCCGACGCTATTCTGGCCGTCGTAGAAAATCGGCGAATCGAAAAGGCGGTGCTGCTTGAAATTCAACGAGAGCTCGGGCAGGCGCTCGGTGGTCTCGTAGAAGTCGTTCATCTGCCAGCGGGTGAGCAGGGTGAGCGTGTAGAATTCGTTCCATTTCGTGAGCGAGACGTAGTTGTCGGGCTGGGGATCGACGCGAAACTCGTTCGGGAAAAAGTCCTCGAGGAAATCGATGTCGCTGAGCTTGCTGATGTCGGCGGTGAAATAGATGTCGTCGGTGAGGAAGAGGCGGTCTTGAAAACTCACGCGGTAGCGGTTGTGATCGTCGGGACCCGCGGGTTCGCCGGGAGCGAGGCGGTAGCTCGGATCCTGGTCGTAGGCGTAGTAGCTCTTGAAGGTGCCGTAGCTGCGGTCGTTCTTGCCGAAGTCGAACTTCGCGTCGAGGCCGAGGCCCATGCCGAACTTCGTGCGATAGTCGGACTTCGCCGTGGCGATGATGTTGCCACCGCTCCCGATCGGGAAATTGTAGCCGGTGAGCAGATAGTAGCCCCAGTTCGAATCGTAGCCGGGGCGGAGCTCGAAACCGGTGTTGTTCGTGTAGGCGAACAAGTATGGGAACCAGAAAACGGGCAGCTGCCCGATGTAGAGCGTGGAGTTCGAGAAGACGACGCGGTCGTCGGGATAGATGCGCACGGAATGCGCGCGGATGTGGAAGCTTGGCTCGGAGGAATCGTCCACCGTGAGTTCGGCGCCGCGGACGTTGAACTGATGCAGCGAGGGCGCCTGGACGCTGGTCGCGCGGAATTTCAGCGGCGTGTATTGGCCTTTGAACTCGAGGGCGCGGATCTGCTTGCTCTCGAGATTGTAAAGCGCGCGCTGGCCGGTGAAGACATTGTCGGTCGTGTAGATGCGGATGTTTCCGACGAGAAGCACGTCGCGCGTGTCGGGATTATATTCCGCGTGATCGCAGTAAATGCTGATGTCGTTGTAGTGAATCTGGACGCCGTTGTCGGCGATGGCGACGCCGTTCTCGAAGCGGGTCTCGCCTTCCTGAGACGTCGTAATGTCCACGGGCACGTCGCCGAAATTGCCAAATTGCGCCCATGCGCCAACGGGCGCCAACAGTGCAAAGAGGAATGCCAACCACAACGACTTCATGCAGACTCGCGAGGCTAGAGCGCGTCGAGGGGCGCGCAAGGAAAAAGGCGGAAGCAAATTGGCGTCCCTTTATTCTAGTCGCCGTAGCCGTTCGGGTGCTTGACGTGCCAGGCCCAGGCGCTCTCGATAATGCGGCGGATGTCCTGATGCCGCGGCTCCCAGCCTAATTCTTTGCGGACTTTGTCGGAGCCGGCAATGAGGCGCGGCGGATCTCCAGCCCGGCGCGGCCGTTCGATGACGGGGATGTCCCGGCCGGAAACTTCGCGGCAGACGTCGATGATTTCCCTCACGGAGGTGCCGCCGCCGGTGCCGAGATTATAGAATCCGCTCTGCGGCGCCTCGAGCGCGAGCATGTGGGCGCGGGCAAGGTCGAGGATGTGAATGTAGTCGCGGATGCAGGTGCCGTCGGGCGTCGGGTAGTCGGTGCCGTAGATCTCGGCGGCCTGCTTCTGGCCGAGGGCGACCTTGAGAACGTTCGGGATGAGATGGGTCTCGATGCGATGATCTTCGCCGAACTGCCCGCTTGCGCCGGCGGCGTTGAAATAACGCAGCGCGACGAATTTGAGGACGTGGATCTCGCCATACCCGCGGAGGATCTTTTCGAAAATGAGCTTCGACTCGCCGTAGGGATTGATCGGGTTTTGCACCAAGGTCTCGTCGATCGGCACGCGGTCGGGGATGCCGAAGGTCGCGCAGGTCGAGGAGAAGACGAGCCGCTTCACGCCGGTCTCGTGCATGGCATTGAGCAGGTTCAGGCCGTTGCAGACATTATTGTCGAAATACTTTTCCGGCTTCTCCATCGACTCGCCGACGAGGGCGTTCGCCGCGAAATGCATCACCGCGTCGGGCGCATACTCCTGAAGCGCGAGCTTGATTACCGAGGGATCGGCCAGATCGCCCTGGAAAAACCGCGCGCGCGTGTCGACGGCCTTGCGGTGTCCCTCGGTAAGATTGTCGAACACTCCGACCTCGTGGCCGGCGTTCAGAAGCTCCTCGACGCAAATGCTACCGATGTAGCCCGCTCCACCAACGACCAGAATTCTACTCATGCGCGCCAGAGCATAGGCGACGCAATCCCTCGCGCAAGCGCTCCGTCGCGCAAACCGCGGCTTAAACCGCTTTCTGGTCGCGCAGCGCCTGCACCATTTCGCGGATGTGCCGCATTCCGCCGCGCTCCTTGAGAATCTCGAGGCTGCGCTGCGGCGAACCCCATTCCAGGATCTCGATGGTCACATGCCGCACGCCCCAGCGATCCACCTGCGCGCCGCTGGATTTGTAAAGATCGATCGTGCCGGTGCCGACCAGGGCGCTGCCGTAGTCGTCCACGATGTATTGCTGGCCGGTCTCGACGATGCGGAATCGCGTGCCCACGGGATAGCGAGACCAATCGGCCGCCGCGCTGTTGACCGCGCCGGACTTCAATTGCTTGCCGAGCGCATTCTTCGCCTCGTAGCCGCCGTTGTCCGCGCCCGCGCAATACGCGGTCGTCTTTACGCCGTCGATGCAAGGTCCGCTGATCTCTCTATCTGCCGGACGGGAGGCGGCGCAGACCCAGGCCGTGGCGATCGATAGGAGGAAGGTAAGGAAGGTTTTTTTACAACTCATAGGCTCCAAAATGGAGCGCGGACCCTACGCGGGGTTTTGGGGAGCGCAACCACTTTTCTCATCCGCAGCCGTCCTACTGTTCGGAAAAAGGCGCCCCAGAAAGACGGCATTACAGAGGGAAAACGATCGCCTGGACTCAACCACGACTGGCCCCTCAAAAAGCCGCTTCGGGCTATCGATCTCTCGAGATTTGCCTCGAAAAAAGGCTTTCACATCCGAAAAACGGCCGAAATTTCAGCGGTAAATTAATCCTAGACGAAGCGCATCCCGCGGTCGCACAGTCATCCCGCCATGCGCATCGGTTACGTGAAATTCCTACTGCTCGCGATCTGTGGCGCTGCCTCGTCGCTCCTGGCGGAGGAAACCTTCGTTGCTGTTGATCCTGTAGAATACATTCAGATGGACAATGGTCTGTCCGACTACAATTCCGACCTGCAAAAGCTGCGCGACCTGCGGGTGATTCTCCGCTCAGGCGAGGCGATCAGCGAATATTTCCACACCGTCAGCTGGGTCTATGGCAAATCGGGCTTCCGCGCCTTGGCCGCCGCGCTTGAGCGCGCGGGTCCGATCGTCAAGCGGCTCTCCGACCCGAAGTCCCGCCGCGTGACCCGAAAAGAAGCCGCTGCGACGATCCGTCATCTGGGGATCGCCCTGCGCGACACCACGCGTTTCCTGCCGAAATTCACGAAGAATTATCCTTACGAAAACGTCTCCTTCACCAGGGCCATTTACCCGAACTACACCGGCTTGGCCTTCAAGTTCCTTATCGACCTGCAGCGCGCCCTGATAAACGCGACCAAGAGACATCTCGTCACCGCGCATCTACCCGCCCCCGCGAAGAAGCTGTGGCTTCGGGTGAGCCCCGACGGATCTTCCGTCCGCGCCAACGGCCCCGTGTTTCAAAACGCCACCGTTTCCACCTCGTCCGGCACGTATTCCTACTCCAGTGCGACCTATACCACGTCAGTTTCGTCGGGATTGATCTCCAACTCGGCCGACACGCTCCAGCTTGAAGGAAGCGGCGTGATCGGGACATGGTGGCTCCAATCCAATCCCTCGGACATATTGTCCGCAGGCCGCTGGCTGGCATTTCCTCCCGGGATCGATATTCCCGCGGACGCGAGTGAGCTCCCGCCCATTGTCCTGAATGTCGCCACCTTCCTGAACGACACGGAATATCCCGCCGGCACTCGACTGGTGAAAGTTTCCGAGGGGTTCGCGGCCCCGGAAGGCGCAGTGCCGCTAGCTGTGCCTGTCCAAATCTCTCGCCTGGTGCAGTCCGGCTCCTGGGACATCCAAGGCTCGGTGGAAACCTTCAGCGATAGCGATCCTTCCCACTCGTTTTCACTCACTCCGGCGCGGTAGCCTATTCCCCGCGATAGCTGCAGCGCGCGGTCGGCGTCTCGTGGATCACGATCTCCGCGAGGCCGGGCACCTGCGGCGCGAGCTTTTGCCAGAACCACGCCGCCATCAGCTCGATGGTCGGATTTTCCAGGCCGGGAATCTCATTCAGGTAGGCGTGATCGAGCTGCTCGACGAGGGGATTCATCGCCCTGGAAATCTCGGCGTGATCGTAAATCCAGCCCGTGTCGGGATTCACCTCGCCCTCGATGGAGATCTCGATCAGGAAGCTGTGGCCGTGCATCCGGCCGCATTTGTGAGTCGGCGGCACCTTGGGCAGCGTCTGCGCCGCCTCGAAGCGGTAGTCCTTGGTCAGTCTGGCTCTCATCTCGATACAAATAAGGAATCTGGAACTCAGGAAATCAGGAAGAACTTCAAATACGACTGCATTTTTCCTGAGTTCCTGAGTTCCAGATTCAAACTCCCTTCTTCTTCGGGTCCCAGATGAATTTGTGCATCTGCAGCTGGAAACGCGCGGGAACCTTGTCGGCAAGCATCCACTCGACGATATCCCGCGGGTCGATCTTCCCGAAGACGGGGCTCAACAGCACCGCGCCGACCCGTGCGCCGAGCCCGTGCTCCGCGATCCGCGCCCTCGCCCATTCGTAGTCCTCGCGCGAGCCGAGCACGAACTTCACCTCGTCGCCTTTCGTGAGAAACGGGATGTTCTCGAAGCGGTTGCGGTCGCACTCGCCGCTCGAGGGCGTCTTGAGATCCATGATGCGATGCACGCGCGGGTCGATCTTCGAGATATCGTGCGCTCCGCTCGTCTCGATGAGCACCGTGCGCCCCGCGTCGCAAAGCCGGGCCATGAGCGGCAGCACGTTTTTTTGCAAAAGCGGCTCGCCGCCCGTGATCTCGACCAAGGGACAATCGATGGCCAGCACTTCGGCGAGAATGTCCGCGACCTGTCGCTTCGTGCCGGCGTAGAACGCATATTCCGTGTCGCAATACGTGCAGCGCAGATCGCAGAACGTGAGCCGCACGAAGACGCATGGCAGCCCCGCCCATGTGCTCTCGCCCTGCACCGACGTGTAGATCTCGTTGATCGTGAGGTTCACGACGCCTCCCCGCCCAGCAGCAGCTCGAGCCGCGATTGTTCAGCGCGAGCTTCGCGATAGCGTTCGGAAACTTCCGGGTCGGGAACCGCGGGCTGCCCGAGCTTTAAAACCGCCGGCCGTTCGCCGAGCCGCTCGAGCGCCAGAACCGCGGCGCCGCGCAGCGAGGCCTCGGGCTCGGGATTCGCATAGACGGGCTGGCCGAGGACATTCGCCAGGCGCTTGAGCGCGGCGCGGGATTTCATGCCGCCGCCGGAGACGATCCACTTCGGCACGCCATCGCGCGGCGTGCCGATTTTATCCGCGATCGCGGCGAGCCGGTAATAAAACGCCTCGGTCACCGCCTGCAAAATATCGAGCGAAGTCGTGCTCTGGCGCAGCCCGAAGATGCTGCCGGTATCGTCCTCGTTCCAGCGCGGCGCTCGCTCCGCGGTCCAGAATGGCAGCACCGCGAGCCCGTGCTCCGGCGCCCGACGCGTCGCGAGCTCCGCCTCCACCTCCGCGAGGTCGCGCGGCAGCTTCAGCTCCCGCACGCACCACGCATGGAGATTACCGGCATTGCTCACCGCGCCGCCGACGAGGAAACGCCTGGCATCCACGCGGTATCCGAAAAGTCCGAAAGGCGGTTTCACCGCCCGGCCTTCGCGCATCAAGCGCAACGCGGCACTGGTGCCGATATTGATCGCGGCCAGGCCAGGCGCCGTCGCCCCGCAACCAAGGTTGCTCGCCGCGCCGTCGCCGATGCCGGGAAACCATTGCGCGCCTTCCCACTCCGCCGGCTCGTCGGAAATCGGCAGCAAGCGACCGGAATCGATGCGGCACGTTTCGAGCATGCGTTCGCTCCAGCGCTGCCCGGTCGGGTCGAACAATCCCGTGCCGGTCGCCATGCCCGTCGCGCAGGTCGCCGTGCCGGTGAGCCGCCACTGGAGCCACTCGGCGGGCGAAAGCCATTTCGCCACTTTACGAAAAAGCGCCGGCTCGGTGCGGCGCAGCCAGCGGAGTTTCGCCGGCCAGAACGACGCGCGCAGCATGCAGCCGGTCCCGGCGTGCACCTCGCGCTCGTCGAGCTCTTCGCGCAGCGCGGCGGCGTCCTCGCGGCAGCGCGAATCGGCCCACGTGTAAATCGGCGTCAGCGCGTTTCCCTCGGCATCCGTGCCGAGGAGACTGTGCCAGAAACAGGAAACCCCCACCGCCCGCACGGCCCGCCCCGTGGCCGCCTGACGCACGCAATCGATCGTCGTCTCCAGCCAATCATCGGACTCGAGCACCGCCTTGCCCGCGCGGTCGGTGCGCAACGCATACGCGCGCTGCGCCAGCGAGCGCGCCACGCGGCGGCCCGCGAGATCGAACCGCGCCGCGCGCACGGACGATGTGCCCGCGTCGATGGCGAGCACCACATCGCCGCGGCTCATTGGGCTTGCCCGACGCGCTCGACCATTCGATCGATGGAGCGTTTCCAAAATTCCCGCATTCGCTCGGCGGCGGCGGCGCTGGCCAGCTTGCGATGGCCGATCATTAATTCACACCGCTCTTCGCCAGCTGCGGAAATATCCACATCGACCCGGGAGCCGTCGGGGATCCATTTGCCGCGCACCGTGCCGGGCTCCTTGACGGCGCCGGGCTCGAAGTCGCCATGCCGCAGCCATTTCGCACGCTGCTCCCCGTCGATCCAGGCGTGGAAAATCGTGTCCGCGGAAAGTCCGATCGTGCCGGAAACGCTCACCTGAAAACCGTCGTCGGTTTCCGCGTTGGAGCTGCGGCCGATCGATTGCTCGAAGGCGTTCGCGATCGACTCCTGCCACCACGAGGGCACGCCGTGATCTTCGCGAAGAAACACGATGATTTCCTCGCGCGTTTTCTCCGCCATGCCCGCGCTGCCGAGCAGGCCGAGCCACTCCCGCCAGGGCCGGCCCGTCGCCTGGAGCACCGCGCCGTCGCTGATGTCGGGTTGATGAGTCACGTTTTCCACGCTAGCAGCCCGGCGGGACGATGAAAACAGGCTTTGTCGGAGAGACCGCGCCGCATTAACGTCGTGCTCCTGCCATGACTCTGCGCGATACCCAAAGCGAATCCGACGACCGACAGATCGCCATCGATCGCGTCGGGGTGAAGTCGCTTCGTTACCCCATCCAGGTCCGCGACAAGCACCGCTCCACGCAGAGCACGATCGCGACCGCTCAGCTCACCGTCGATCTGCCCCACCAGCACAAGGGCACGCACATGAGCCGCTTCGTCGAGGCGCTGAATTCCCACGGCCCGGTGCTGCATGTGGACAACATCCGCGACATCCTCGCGCAGCTCACGGAGCGGCTCGATTCGGAATGCGCGCATGTGGAATTCGAATTTCCCTTCTTCCTCGAAAAGCCGGCTCCGGTCACGGGCGCCATCGGATTAATGGACTACACTGCGCGCTTCAATGCGACGCTGGAAAAAGGCGTCATGGATTTTGTCCTCACGGTCATCGTGCCCGTCACGACGCTTTGCCCTTGCTCGAAAGCGATCAGCGCGCACGGCGCGCATAATCAGCGCGGCCAGGTCACGCTCGCGGTGCGTTTCCGCAGGCCGATCTGGATCGAGGATCTCGTCCGCCTCGTCGAGGACAGCGCGAGCAGCGAGCTCTACAGCCTGCTCAAGCGGCCGGATGAAAAAGCCGTGACCGAGCGCGCCTACGAGAATCCCGTCTTCGTCGAAGATCTCGTGCGCAACGTCGCGCAGCGCTGCGACGAGGATGCGAACATCACGTGGTATCGCGTGGAGGCCGAGAACTTCGAGTCAATCCACAACCACAACGCCTACGCGCTGGTCGAGAAGCGGCTCGCGTAAAAGGGCGCGCGATTTTCCCGACTTTTCAAATCGCTCGATCCCGCCATCTTTATTCCTCGATGGAAACTGGGAAACACGTCACACCGCACCGCCACCGCCGGGAAGACCTCGCCGTCACGCATCACACGCACGAGCACGGCGACTACAAGCTGCGCTACGGTCACCCGCTTCCCTTCGGCGTGAGCCTGATTCCGGGAGGCATCAATTTCTCGATGTTCTCGGCGCATGCGACCGACTGCACGCTTGTGCTTTTCGAGAAAGGCGCGGCGGAGCCGTTCGTGGAAATTCCTTTCCCCGCCGAGTTTCGCATCGGCCATGTCTGGGCGATGATCGTTTACGATCTCGATGAGACGCGCATCGAATACGGCTACCGCCTGGGGGGGCCGTTCGACAAAAAGCTCGGCCAGCGCTACGATCGCTCGGCCATTCTGCTCGATCCGTTCGCCCGCGCCATCGGCGGGCGCGGTGTGTGGATGCAGCGCACGAATCACGGCTCCGTCTACCCCCTGCGCGCGCAGATTTGCGACGAGGATTTCGATTGGGATCACGATCGGCCGCTGCGCGTGCCCGTGACCGATCTCGTGATTTACGAGATGCACGTGCGCGGCTTCACGCGGCACGACAGCTCGGGCGTAAAGAATCCCGGCACGTTCGACGGCATCCGCGAGAAGATTCCCTACCTCAAATCCATCCGCGTGAATTGCATCGAGCTGATGCCCATTTTCGAGTTCGACGAATGCGAGAACACGCGCACCAATCCGACGAACGGAGAGACCTTGTGCAACTACTGGGGCTACAGCACGGTCGGCTTCAACGCGCCAAAGGCCGGCTACGCCGCCAGCGGGGCGCGCGGCGGCCAGGCCGACGAGTTCAAGCAGCTCGTGAAGGATCTGCACGCCGCGGGCATCCAGGTCGTGCTCGACGTCGTCTTCAATCACACCGCCGAGGGCGGCGAGGACGGCCCGACGCTTTCCTTCCGCGGCATCGACAACCAGATCTTCTACATGCTGCTGCCCGACGGCAGCTACGCGAACTACACCGGCTGCGGGAACACGGTGAACTGCAACCATCCCGTCGTCCGCACCTTCATCCGCAACGCGCTCGCCTACTGGGCGGCGGAATTTCACGTGGACGGTTTCCGCTTCGATCTCGCCTCCGTCATGGCGCGCGATTCCGACGGCACGCCGCTCGCCGACCCGCCGCTCATCGAGGAGCTCGCACACGCGCCGATCCTCGCGAACTGCCACCTCATCGCCGAGGCATGGGACGCCGGCGGCCTTTATCAAGTCGGTCATTTCCCGGACTACGGCCGCTGGATGGAGTGGAACGGAAAATACCGCGACGCCGCGCGACGCTTCCTCAAAGGCGACCCCGGCGTCGCCGGCGAAATGGTGCAGCGCATCCTCGGTTCTCCCGATCTTTACCAGGCCGCGGGCCGCAAGCCGACGACGTCCGTGAACTTCATCACCTGCCACGACGGCTTCA
This sequence comes from Chthoniobacterales bacterium, assembly GCA_015655545.1. Classification (GTDB taxonomy): domain Bacteria; phylum Verrucomicrobiota; class Verrucomicrobiia; order Chthoniobacterales; family JAATET01; genus JAATET01. The sequence continues at coordinate 44,788 of JAATET010000028.1, forward strand.
CGCTGCGCGACCTCTATTCCTACAACGAGAAACACAATCTCGAAAACGGCGAGAGCAACCGCGACGGCTCGGACTGGAACGCGAGCTGGAATTGCGGCATCGAGGGCGAGACCGACGACCCCGAGATCAACGAGCTCCGCCTCCGCCTGCAGAAAAACGCGCTGACCCTGCTCTTCCTCAGCCAGGGCGTGCCGATGATCACCATGGGCGACGAATGCGGACGCACCCAGCGCGGCAACAACAACGCCTACTGCCACGACGAGCCGTGGAATTGGTTCGATTGGGCTCTCACCGAAAAAGACAACGGCCTGCTCCGCTTCTACCGCAAGCTCGCCGCCTTCCGCTCCGCCCAACCGGCACTCCGCCGCCAGGAATTTCTCACCGGCCTCGACACCGTCGGCAGCGGCTACCCCGACATCAGCTGGCACGGCGTGAAGCCGTGGAAGCCCGATTGGACGCCCGGCAGCAATAGCCTCGCCTTCCTGCTTTGCGGTCGCCATGCGAAAGCCGCCGGCGGCCCCCCGCATTTCATCTACGCGGCCTTCAACATGTTTCACGAGCCGCTCACCTTCACGCTGCCCGTGCTGCCGAAACGCCTGGCGTGGTCGCGCGCCATCGATACCGCGCAGGCCGAGCCCGCGGACATCGCGGACGCCGGAAAGGAATTCCCGCTCGCCGACCCGGCCGCCCTCACCGTCACCGAGCGTTCGATCGTGGTCCTCATCGGCCGCTAGCCTTCCAACGAAGGCGCCATCGGTGGCCGCCCTCACGAATCCTCCCTCCTCTGGCGAACTCCCGAGCCTAAAAATCACTTGCGTCCACGCGAGCGCGAGCATACCTTCGCCACCCTTTTCCAATTTAGTCATGGCCAGTAAGAAACCCGTCAAAGCCACCAAAAAAGCCGTTGTCTCAAAATCTTCGGCCAAAAAGGCCAAGCCCGCGGCGACGAAACCGGCCGTGGTAAAAAAGAAAGTCATCGCCAACAAAGCTCCGGCCAAGAAGCCAGCACCCAAGGCAACCGCCCCGAAGGCGAAAGCCAAACCCGCAGCCAAGCCCGTCGCGGCCAAGAAAGCCAGGCCCGCTGCCCCAAAACCCGTGGCCAAATCTCCCAGCAAACCCGCTCCTAAAACCGTCTCCAAGGCATCCGCCGCCAAAGCGAAGCCTCCCGTCGCTGCGACCTCCAGCAGCCGAGGCTCGATCTTCCAGCCGCCCGTGAAGGCGGTCGATCGCACCGCGACCAAGCTCACTCCTTTTCTCGAGAAGCAGCGCGAGCGCCTGCTCATCCTCAAGGACACGCTCCTCGACAGCATGAACGGTGTCGCCCGCGACAGCCTGCGCAGCCAGACCGGCGGCGACGCCTCCGCTTTCGGCATGCATCAGGCCGACGCCGGCAGCGACGCCTACGACCGCGACTTCGCGCTCAGCCTCCTTTCGCAGGAACAGGACAGCCTTTACGAGATCGACCAGGCCCTCAAGCGCATCAACGACGGCACCTACGGCGTCTGCGAGGTTTCCGGCAAGCAGATCATGAAAGCAAGGCTTGAAGCCCTGCCCTTCACCCGGTATACCGTCGAGTGCCAGGCGGAAATCGAGAAGCGCAACCGCTATCAGCGCAATCGCCAGCCAGTCACGTCACTCTTCGGTTTGACCGACGACGAATCCGACGGCGACGACGAAGAACCCGCGACCGACACCAAAGAAAAGGACTAACATGGGACAGGACATCATCACCATCGAGTGCACCGAAGCGAAGGCGGAAGGAAAA
>JAATET010000057.1 GCA_015655545.1 Chthoniobacterales bacterium
AATTGTGCGCTGTCCTTCTGGTGATCCTTGCATGGTGGCCCCACCCGTTCCCATCCCGAACACGGAAGTGAAACGCCATAGCGCCGATGGTAGTGCTTGTATAGCTTGTGCGAGAGTAGGTCGTTGCCAGTATTATGCCCCGTTCCTTGGAAACAAGGAACGGGGCTTTTTTTTGCACATTTGAAATTGCTATGAAAGGCATTTCAAAAATTTGCGTGTACATTTTGGTGAACTGTGGTGTGCTTAGTGGATGACAATCATGGAAATTCACTGCGACGACTGTGTGAAAGGTATGCGGAAGATTGCAGATGGGAGTGTGGATGTGGCAGTGACATCGCCACCCTATAACCTGGGGATTGCCTATCGCAGTTATCAGGACAATCGAGAGAGAGTCGATTATCTCAAATGGAGCGAAATCTGGGCGACGGAAGTGCGCCGAATTTTGAAAGCTGATGGATCGTTCTTTCTTAACCTCGGGGCTGCAAATTCCGATCCCACGCTGCCTTTCGAAGTCGTATTGCGCTTTTCGCGAACGATGTTCCATCTTCAAAACACAATCCATTGGGTGAAATCGATTTCGATTCCGCAGGAGGATGGGAGCACATTTTCCAAAGGGCATTTCAAGCCGATCAATTCGCCTCGCTACCTGAACGATGGGCATGAATACGTGTTTCATTTCACCAAATCCGGAAATGTCGCAATTGACCGCCTCGCCATAGGCGTGCCCTATGCGGACAAGAGCAACATCTCGAGGTGGCGACATACCAGGGGAGGCGATCGACGCTGTGGCGGCAACGTGTGGTTTGTGCCGTATCGAACGATTCGGAGCCGCGCGGGCCAGCGTCCGCATCCGGCTACTTTTCCCGTGGAGCTTGCTGAGCGCTGTATTCTGATGCACGGAAGAGAGGGGGCTGTGGTATTTGATCCCTTCCTCGGGCTGGGAGCCTCGGCGGAAGCCTCACAACGCCAGGGAGTGGACAGATTCATTGGTTTCGAAATCGACAGCGAATATGCGGACTACGCTGCCGCCCGAGTGGGAACATCGGTGCTGCGTGAGTCCGAAATTCTTAAACAGACCGAATGATGTCCTGCAATCGGGGGTCACAATTCGAAGATCGTCATTTGCAGAGCAGATGTGGTTTGCGGTTGCAAAACTCTCCTGCTTCGCTACGGTCTCCCTCCCTACCGAAAGCCAGAGTAGCTCAGGGGTAGAGCAGAGGACTCATAAGCCTTTGGTCGGGGGTTCAATTCCCTCCTCTGGCACCACCATTTATCGCAAACAAACCATGGCCAATATCAAATCCGCGGCGAAGCGCGCCAAGCAGGCAGTCGTGCGCACCGCGCGTAATTCCAGCATAATCTCCGGCTTGAAAACCGAGCAGAAAAAATTCCGCAAGGCGATCGCCGATGGCGATCTCGCGACCGTGAAAGCCGGCTACAGCAGCCTCGTGTCAACGCTCGACAAGGCGGCCAAGCGCGGCGTGATTCACAAGAATGTAGCCGACCGCCGCAAGAGCAAGCTCAGCCGCGCGCTCAAGCCGAAGGCTGCGGCGTAAGCTCGGACGGATCGCAAAAACCATCTGTAAAAGCGCCCGAAGGCATTGCCCGCGGGCGCTTTCTGTTTATCGTGCCGGCAGGCCCGGGAAAATGGGCTCCGCGGCGGGCGTCGAAGATTGTGCAGGAGCTTCGAACGTGATCGCTGCATTTTCCGGAGTTCGATGGCTCGCCGCGAGAATGGACCGGACGCTGCCGATGATCAGGATGGCTCCGACCGTGAGAAGAATCATGGCGGCGTGACGCTCGTTCATTCGAGATGGAGTGTGCCGATCGCGTCCATCACGAGCTGGCTCAGGCGCTGGTAATCGTCGCGGCCTCCTTTGCCGACGTCTTCCTTCGTGAAGACGATCGGTTCTCCGACGACCACGCGGATGGGATGAAATTTCACGCCCTTCGACCCGCGCGGGAATGCCTCGTAGGATCCGAAAATGCGCATCGGCACCACGGGCGCGAGTGTCTTGGCGATGACGAGCCCGACGCCTGCCTGGGCGGGCTGCAGGTTGCCGTCGGGTGAGCGGGTGCCCTCGGGAAAAAGCACGACACCTTCTCCCTCGCGAATTTTTTTGATGACCGTCTTGAGCGCGGACATGTCGTTTCCGCCGCGGTCGACGGGAATGACATTCATGTCGGGGAAAAGCGGCCCGAAAAATGGCCACTCCATGAGAGTCTTGCGGGCCAGGTAATGCACGGGCCTGCGTGAGCAGATTCCGACCAACGGGGGATCGAAGTAGCTTTGGTGATTGGCCGCGAGAATGACGCCGCCGGTTTCGGGCAGACGCTCCCGATGAAGAATGCGAAAGCGGAAAAGCAGCTTCGCGAAGATGCGGGCGAGCGTGGCGAAAAACCAATACGTGAACTTTACGCGCGCTGGCATGCGGGCAGTCCTTTGGCGGCAAGCGCGTGGAGAATCGCCCCGATGACATCGTCCAGATCGAGATGGCTCGTGTCGATCACGGTGGCATCGTTGGCAATGGTGAGCGGAGCGGTGTGCCGCGAGGAATCGACGCGGTCGCGAGCGGCGACTTCGTCACGCCGGCCCTGTTTGTCCCGCCGCGACTGGCGCACCTCCGGGCTCGCATCGAGATAAAATTTATAGCGAGTGGACGGAAAGACGACCGACCCAATGTCGCGCCCTTCGACGACGCAGTCGCCTGTTTTGGCAAGGTGGTGGAATTCCGCGACGAGCCGTTCGCGCACGGCCGGCACGCACGAGACCGCGGAAACGGACCGGCTCACGCTTTCGTCGTGCAATTGCTCATGGAGGCGAATGCCGTCGATCTCGATGAATGAACGATGCTCCTCGAAGCCGGTGTGAATTTTAACGTCGCGCATTGCGGATTCGACATTCCCTGCGAGCTGCGGATCGGTTCCGCTGTGCAGCACATGCCATGTGACGGCCCGATACATAGAGCCGGTATTGATGTAATAAAAGCCAAGCTGCTCTGCCACGCCGCGAGAGACGCTGCTTTTTCCCGAGGCGGCCGGACCGTCGATGGCGATAATCGTCATGTGGAAGCTCCAGTGCGGTTGCGTTCGACGCTGGCGCCCACCGTGCCGCGTTCGCCGGCCGGCTTGCGGCGGATGGCCTTGCCGGAACGGACGAGGCGCAGGGTTTCCTCGAATGAAGGATAGGACGTGGCGACGCACTCGACATTATCGATGATCGTTTCGCCGTCCGCAAAAAGGCCCGCAATCGTGAAAGCCATGGCGATGCGGTGATCGCCGAAGCTGGGAAGCCGCGCGCCGCGCAGCCGTTTGGCTCCGGTGATTTCCATCCCGTCGTCGAATTCCACGACCTCGACGCCCATGGCGCGGAGGTTGCTGGCGATCGCCGCGATCCGATCCGTCTCCTTCACGCGCAATTCGCTCGCGCCGCGGATCGTTGTCTTTCCCTCGGCGAGCGCCGCTGCAATGGCGATGATCGGTATCTCGTCGATGACGTTGGGAATTTCCTCGCCCTCGATGACGGTGCCGGTGAGCTTTGCGCCGGTGATTTCGATCGCGCCGCTGGGTTCGCCTTCGTCGACGACTTCCACGATTTCACGGAGTCGCGCGCCCATGCGAACAAGGACGTCGAGAATGCCGCTGCGAGTGGAGTTCAGGCCGACGTTGTCGATGAGCAGGCTCGCGCCGGGCTGCGCCGCCGCGGCGACGAGCCAGAAGGCCGCGCTGGATATGTCGCCGGGCACTTTGAAATCGCGGGACTCGAGCGTCTGCCCGCCGTGGATCGTAATTTCGTTGCCTTCGCGAATCGTGCGAACAAGAAAATAATCGAGCATGCGCTCGGTGTGGTCGCGCGACGGTCCCGGCTCGACGACAGTGGTCTTGCCCGAGGCGAACAAGCCCGCGAGAAGAATCGCGCTTTTTACCTGCGCGCTGGCATGCGGCATTTCATAGCGAATGCCGGCCAGCGGACCGCCATCGATGACAAGCGGCAGGGTCTCCCGCGCGCCTTCGGCGGTGAGGCGCGCGCCCATTTGCGCGAGCGGCTGCATGATGCGGCGCATGGGGCGCTGCGAGAGCGAAGCGTCGCCGACCATGCGCGTGCGAAACGGCTGCGCGGCGAGAATCCCCGACAGCAGGCGCACGGTCGTGCCGGAGTTGCCGCAATCGAGGTCGCTCGCCGGGGCGGTGAATTTGCCGCGGCAGCCATGCACGATGACGGTGCCGCTCTCCGGATGCTCGATCTGCACGCCAAGCTTGCGCATGGCTTCCATCGTGGAAAGGCAGTCCTCTCCCTCGAGGAAATTCGTAATGACGCAGGGACCGTTCGTGAGCGCGCCGAGCATGATGGCGCGATGCGAGATGCTCTTGTCGCCGGGCACGGTGAGTTCCGCGTTGAGTGTGGATGACTTGGAAACCTTAAATTGCATCGAGTTTTTTTCGGGCGCTGCGGCCGCTGGCGAGCAGAGTGCGAACAGCCTCCCCATCGCCGGCATCAAGCGCGACGCGGAGATTTTGGAGGATTTCGCCCAATTCCGCAATCGAAGTCGATAATTCCCCGCGGTTCGCCATGAAAATGCCCGTCCACAAATCGGAATCCCCCAAGGCAATGCGCGTGCTGTCACGGTAGCCGCCGCCGATCAGATTTTCCCAGCCGGGCACGGCCTCGGAGATGACCGCGACCAGCGCGGAGGCGGCCGCATGCGGCAGATGGCTGGTGCGCGCGAGCGCTGCGTCATGCGTCTCGGGGGACATTTCCAGAATCCGGCAGCCAGCGGATTCCCAAAGTGTGCGGGCTGTTTCGAGCGCCGCGGTGCGTGTGTTGGCAGTGGGCGTGAGCACGCATGTCGCTCCCTGAAAAAGGTCCGCATGCGCCGCGCCGATGCCGGCGCGATCCGAACCCGCAATGGGATGGGCGCCGATGAATCGGCCGCCGGCAAGCGATTCGCACGCGTCGACGATCGGGCCTTTCACGCTGCCGGCATCGGTGAGAACGGCGGCATCATCCAAAGCGGGGAGCATGCGGCTCGTAAGATCGGACATCGTCTCGACGGGCGTGCAGAGCACGACGCAACGCGCGCCGGAGACGATTTTGGAGAGGTCGACGCCGGTCTCGCGAGCGAAGCCAAGGCCGCGCACCTCTTCAAGGGATGCTTCGCGGCGCGCCCAGACACGGATTTCCGTTCCGGGACTGCGATGCCGAAGGGCAAGCCCGAGCGAACCTCCGATGAGGCCGGGGCCGAGGATGGCGACCGGACTAAAGGGATTCTCGATGCTCAGGGGATCCGCCGTGCTCAGGGGACGAGGAAAATCTTGCCCGAGTAGGGATCCTTTACTTCGGTGTTCGGAGGGAATCCGCGGACGTCCACATAGCCGGCATAAGGAGCATGCGGGCTCGTCACGAAGCCGGGTTTGCCGGCGACAGGCGTGCCGTAAGGAATGCTTTTCTGCTCCGTGGCAGGCGCTGTGGGCGGAGTCGTCGTCGTGGTGGTCGAAGTCGTGCTGGTGACATCGGTTGTCGTGGCAGGCGGTGTCGGTGTCGGCGTGGCGTCCGTTACGAAATCCGTGGCCGTGCCGGGCGTGGCTTGCTGGTAACCGTAGTTGTTCGAGCCGGTTTGAGCGGCATTCTGGCGTGTGCGCGGCCCGGATTCATCCCCGCAAGCGGCGAGAAGCATGAGAGCGAGAGCTGCCGGTATGATCAAAGAGGAGATTTTCATAAGGTCGTGACGACAGCAATAGAGACCATGTTTCGCCCCATGACTTCAACCCTTTTTGGGGGACATGGTGCGTCTTTCGCCCAAACAGCCATGCCGGAAGCTAGGGAACGCGGAAAATTTTTCCGGTATACGGGCACTTGACCTCGCTATTCGGAGGGAATCCGCGGACGTCGACGTAGCCGGCATTTGAATACGGGCTGACCACGAAGCCCGGCTTCCCGGGCACAGGCGTGCCGTATGGAAGGTCGCCCGTGGGGGACGTACCGACCGGCGTTGGCGTGGGAGTAGGAGGCATGTCACCGGGCGTCGGTGACGGAGAGGGCGACGGTGTGGGAGTGACCTCGAGCAGCGGCGCGGGGCTGGGTGTCGGTGTGTCGCCGGTATGGGCCGGATGGGGCTTCGAGGGGTGCGGCGGATTGATTTCCGTCTCGCATGCGGCGAGCAGGATGGCGGCGGAGACAGCTGAAACAGCGAGAAGCGCGGATTTCATCGGCAGAGATAGCATCTGCGCTCGGTGCCGGAGTTCAATTCTTTTTATCCGGAGGGCCGGTCCACGCCACGGCGCCGGGGGCCGTTTTTTCAAAAAATCGCAGCGCCTCGATGGGGCGGCCGGTCTCCCGCAATGGGTAGACGCCGCCTCCGCCCCGGCCGGCCGGATCGCGGATAAGGTAGTCGAACCCGCGCTTGCCGACGATCACGACAAAGTGCGTGGAACCGCCCGGGAAGCGGATGCGGACGATCACGGGATTGCCAGCGAGCAGATTCTGGTCGATGAGCGCGTAGGACGGTTTGTCCTCGTAGGCCTTGCGGGCGAGCGCCGGGGGATAGGCCGCCGCGGCTTCCCAATAGAGCCACCCCTCGGGCGTGTATCCGGCATGGCTGTTGACGAAGGCATTCAATCGGCCGGGATCGACATCCGCTCCATAGCTGGACAGCACCATGGCTGCGGACGAGATCGCGCAGCCTTCGGCGCCGAGTGTCGCAGGCGTGGGGCCGAGCGGATTGCCGGCCCAGCGCGGATCGCCTTGGAAAAACTGCGGCACATCGATCACCTTTTCACCCACGAAATAGAGCCCGCCGCTTGGCGGCAGCAGGGTGCGCGGGGCCAGCCAATACCATGCCCCCGCGGCGAAGGCGGCCAGCAGAAGAATGGTGCCGGCCGCGAAAATCCGCCTTGCGATCATGCGCATACGGTATTTCTTCGTGGAGCCTGCTCAATGAGAATTCTTCTGCTCCTCACCCTGCTTGTATTCGCGCGTGGCGCCGCGGCGGCGGATTGGAATGCCGCCGTGCTCTCCGCCGTGCGCGCGATGCCGTCGGGCGGGGGATTCTCCGCCACGAGCGAGGCGAGCGCCCGGCTGCGGGCCGCGGCGGAAGTCGAGGGCGGGGGATTGCGGGTGCGCCCGGCGCTTGCGCCGCCCAGTTACTGCTCGGCGGCCACGTATCTCGTGCTCTTGAAGGTCGTGGAGCGCGCGCGCTCCTCCGGTGCGCTGCAGTTCGACATGCAGCCGCTTGCGCCGACGCTGCAACGCGATGGCGAGGGCGTCTGGGGACGGTGGAATGCGAACGGGCCGGGCACGGCGCGGCTGTTTTACGAACTGGGGGCGGGGAGGAATTTCACGAGCTGGGACGAGGCGCGCCCGGGTGATTTTTTGAAGATTTTCTGGCGCGACGCGGTCGGTTCGAATGAATTCGGCCACTCGGTCATTTATCTCGGGATGGAGACGCGGGATGGCGTCGAGTTCGTGCATTACTGGTCGAGCAACAAGCCGGACGGATTCGGCGAAAAATCGGTGCCGAAGTCGAAGATCGCGCGCGCTCTTTTTTCACGGCTGGAGCGGCCGGAGCGGCTTGCGGCGGCCTCCAGCCTGCCTCACGTCGACGCCTATCTCGCGAGCCTGCTCGAGCGGAAATCGAGTTTCGCCGAGGCGTGCAAGCTCAGCGGGGTGCGGTAGCGGCGGCCGTCTTGCCGCCGGAATCCGACAGCTCGCGCTGCGCTCCGAAGGCCTGGCGGATGATTTCCTCGATGGGAATTTCCTGGACGGAAAAATCCGTGACCGTGCCGCAGGCCAGCAACTCGCGGCAGACGTCGGCGACCTGCTGGCGCGGCACCTCGAGGCGGATGCGCGCTCCCTCCTGCTCGACGATTCGGCCGAGGCGCGCGAAATCCGCATCGCATCGCGACGCGAATTCCACGTCGAGGATCTTGGTCGTGGCGAAGCGATCCAGCACGGACTCCAGCGGGCCGTCGAAAAAAAGCTTTCCGTGATCGATGAGGATGACGCGTTCGCAGAGCTCGGCGATGTCCTGCATGTAATGGCTCGTGAGCAGGATCGTGGTGTCGTTGCTCTCGTTGTAGGCTTTCAGGAACTCCCGCACTTTTTTCTGGCTGATCACGTCGAGGCCGATCGTGGGCTCGTCGAGGAAGAGCACCTTGGGATGATGCAGCAGCGCGGCGATGAGCTCGAATTTCATTCGCTCTCCGAGGCTGAGCTCGCGGACCATCACGCCGAGCTTGTCGGCGCAGTCGAGCATGGCGGTGAGATCGTCGACGGTGTGCGAAAAGTCCGCGCGATCGATGCCGTAGATGGCGCGGTTCAACTCCAGCGACTCGCGCGCGGGAAGGTCCCACCACAGCGCGTTTTTCTGGCCCATGAGCAGGCTGAACTGGCGCTTCATCGCATTTTTTCTCTGCCAGGGAACGAAACCGAGGAGGCTCGCGCCGCCGCCGCTCGGCTGGACGAGGCCGGATAGCATTTTCAACGTCGTGGTTTTGCCCGCGCCGTTTGGTCCGAGAAAGCCGACGAATTCGCCCGGCTCGATGGAAAAGCTCACGCCGTCCACGGCGGCGGTCTCGTCGTAGCGGCGGTGGAAAAGCCCTTTCAGCGCGCCTGCGATGCCATTTTCCTTGCGGTAGGTGCGGTAGACTTTTCGCAGATCGCGAGCTTCGACGGCGGGCATTTGTGAAACGGATAGTCGAGTCGCCGTCAACTAGCCATGGCGATCTGCCGCTTCGCTTCGTAGAGCGCGATGCCGGCGGAGGTGGCGAGGTTCAGGCTGCGCGCGCCGGGCTGCATCGGAATGGTGAGGCAGGAGGCCTCATGAGCGGCCAGCAGGGACTCGGGCAGGCCCTTTGTTTCCCGTCCGAAGACGAAATGGTCGCCTTCGCGAAAAGCGGCATCCCAGTAGAGCCGTCGGGTTTTTGTCGTAAAAAAGAAAAATCGCGCGGCATTGCCGGCGTCGGCGCGCAGGGCTGCGAAATCGCGCCAGATCCGCACGTCGACTTCGCGCCAGTAATCCATGCCCGCACGGCGCAGGGCGCGATCTTCGAGGGAGAATCCGAGGGGCTCGACGAGGTGCAGGCGCGCGCCCGCGGCCATGCAAAGACGCGCGATATTCCCGGTGTTGGGCGGAATCTCCGGCTCGATGAGCACGACGTGAAGCATGGCGCGCATGGTATCGGGGAAAGCGAAATGCGGCAAACCGTTCGACGTGCATCCGCGTTGCGGTATGATTTATGCAGTTCCAAAACCGATGGATATTTTTCGGCGGAAAATTACGGCGGCACTTCTTCTCGCCCTGGGCGCGGCCGGTGCCATGCGCGCCGCGGACTGCGATTGCGCCAGGAAGATCCAGCACCTGCAGAATCAGCTTATCCATCTTCCGCCCGAAATGGCCCCGCCGGCGCGAGTAAGCCAGCTCGTGCTCAAGCTGGCTAAATTGCAGCCGAAATATGCGAATCGCTACTTCCGCTGGGGTATCAGCAAACTGCCTTTCAACAATTACAATGCGAACGAGAATCAACTGGCGCGGAAGGTGATCCGCATTGTGGAAAACTCGAGCTTGCCGCGGAAGGGAGTGGCGAAAATCACCACGCAGATCGAGCAGGCTGTCGAACGGAGTGCGTCGCCGGCGCCGGCGCCATACCAGGCTTGATCCGCTTTGGCTGCTCACACATTCTAGGCAGCTTCCATTTTCGCCCCTGTAGTTCAACGGATAGAACGGAGGTTTCCTAAACCTTAAATCCGGGTTCGATTCCCGGCGGGGGCACTCTTCCGCAAAGGATGGAAAGGCAAGCAACGTGCTTAAAATGGTCCCCGCTTGGCCATTTTTTAGGTGGCGCCATTGGATTCAGGAAAGGCCCGGGCTTGCGAAACTCGCGAGAATTGGCCCGCGACTTCACCCGCTGGATTGCGAAGTCGAAAACACTTCGCTGTTTCATCCTCGACGAGCAGACATCTCACTTTGCCGGGCTTTGGGGTTCTTTCTCAAAGACCTCCACATATGGGGTCGAGTAGATTGCCTTCAATCGGATCGGGGGTGCATCCGATACCACCGTGGATTTAAAGTCTCTTATCGAGCCGTCCCGGTTCATTCGCGTCATGTCCTTCTCGAAATACGAGACGGGTGTCGTGGCATTGGACGGCGGCATTTCCTCGATGTTGTCTTTGAAATAGGTCGCGCTGGGAACAACGAGCATTGAGCATTCGGGGGAAAGCAAACTTTTGTGTGCGAGTAGGAAATCGTTCGCGGTCTCATTCGAAATGAAGTCTCCATCGGTCGGCTTAACATGAGGAATTCCAAAAGGATTCAAGCTGCCGCGACCCCAGTAGCGGGGAGTTTTTCGGATGGGTGAAGCGTAAACGATATATCGGCCGTCACGAAATCGCATGTAGTCGAATACGGCGCCCTTTTGAGGGCGGCTTCGCAACCAATTGATGAAATCCAATTCTCCCTTGTCGAACTGGGTTCGGGATTGCCACGCGGAAATGAGGCTCGCAAAGCAAGCGACCGCCAACGCTGCCATGCATAGTTTTGCGGACGCAGATTTCATTCGTGTCTCTCCCAAAGGGAGCCCTGAAAAGAGGAATGAACCGCTGAGGCAAATGTAAGGCATCAGCGCGATCCAATAGCGCGGGAGAGCCTCTAAATTCCCGCTTCTCAGACCCGCGGCCATAAACGAGAGGAGAAAAATCAAGCATCTGACGGGAAAGAACTCCGGCGAAACGGCGAAGCGCCGCAGAGCCATAAATGCCGGTCGCTGACCTGCGGTGGCTGCCATGGCGCGCTTTCTGCAGGCCCGGAAAACGAGGCACAGCAAACCAAAGCCAAGCAAGATGGCCAGCGGCCACCCAAAGCTTTGGAAAAGATATCCGGACATGGCCTCGGAGTTCTGGACCGCGTTTGTATTGAAAAGGGTCTTGTTCTTGTCAAGGAAGGTGACCGGGCCTTTATAGATCGCGGTCGAGTATCCGAGCCTCAAGAGAAAGAAAAACGAGGAGATAAACCCGAAGGCGAAAAGGTGAAATATCCGCACCCGCCCGATGAGGAACAACCATTGCAGAAAGGAAATGATGATGATTTCCGTCCGCATGGTAGAGGCGAGAAGATTCGCCAGCGCAGCGAGGTAAATGAGGAAAGTATTCTGCGTGTCGCGCCTGATGATCGCAGCCAGAGCACAGGACGAAAAAAAGAAGACATAGATTTCCGTCAGGCCACTTGCGGCCTCGCTAGTTCCGACCTGAAACCCGAGCATCAGAAGCATCGCGACCACTGCCGAGCGCACGCCGTAAATCCGCCATGCCACCACTGCGAAAAGCAGAACCCCTGCAACGAAGGCGGTCAGCGAAAGGGTCTGATACCAGTGGATAGCGGTGAAGCTATCGGAGCCCGGCGAAAGTAGCCGCGTAAGCGTTCCCGTGATCAACCGATGACCCTGGGGCCACGGACTCGTCAACCCGCTTACCGACCAGAGGCTTGAAAAATTAAAGTGGCCAGTCAGCGCGGTAAGAGCGCGGACCGGGCGGTCACCGAGACCCAAAACCCACTGATTTTTCCAAACCGCGAATAGCCCGGCCAGGTAGAACACCAGAGTGGTGCCAAGCACCAATGCACCAGTAATCTCTTCGGCGCCGGTGGGCCAACCTCTGAATTTGAGACTTCTCAAATGTTACTTCCAGGCAGAGTCCATCGTGTCGATCCCCCTCGCTCGAGAGTTGCTGCCAAACTGGTCCAAGCGGAGATTGGACCGGAAGTTGCCTCGTTTTCACTCATGTCGCGTAATACTTGGGTCGTATACGCCCGCCCGGCGCAATGCCACTATTTTCACCGAGGTTTAGCCGAGCGCGCACCCAGGGGAGCAGGTATGCGCCTGCGGCGCCACCAGAGGATGCCGCCCGCTCCGAGGGCGGTCGCCAACAGGGCGAGCGTCCCAGGTTCCGGCACGGCCACGAAGGTGAAGTAATAGGTCTGGCTCGGCTGCTCGATCGGGCCGCCGTCGGGGCCGTTCGTGCCCAGGTCGTAGAGCATGAAGCCGACCGTGTAGGTGCCGGACATGTCGGCGGTGAAAGCGCGCTCGTGGATGTGACCGAAGGGATCTTCCGTGGGCGCGACGGGATTCGTGAGCGGCTCGCTGATCTCGAATTTATAGCCGCCGGTCGGTTCGTTCGTGAAAAAGGAGACCGTAGGCGTCGTGTGCGTGTAGGACCAGGCAATGCCGCTGTCGGGATCGATGTTCCAAAATCCGAGGCTGCCTCCGTCCGGACCGGTCACACTGGTAATTTCCATCCAGATGTCGGAGCCGGTCGCAGCATGCTGCGGGCCGTCGAGCTCCGTTTGGCCGTCCGAGAGCGCGATGAAGGTAAAGGGGTCGTTTGGATATAGGGTGCGGGGCAGTTCGTCTTCGATCACGTAGTAACCGGCGTAGCGCTGGCCGGCAGGCTGGAGGAGCATGTGAAAAACCATGCCGTCGGGCGGCGCGGTGACAAGCTGCAGCTTGTCACCGGCATCGGCGATGTTGTCGCCGTTCATGTCGAGATAACCGGCGGCGTAATGCTCGTGGGCCTGGGCTAGTCCCGTGTTCAAGGCGACGATTGCGGAAAGGACGATCTTTTTCACGCCCGCTTTGCGCCGGCGGAAGAGGAGGAGGCTGGCAACCCCGGCTCCGGCCAGCAGGGCGATCGTCCCCGGCTCCGGAACGGCCGAGTAGCTCACGACGAACGGCGCGCTGTCCGCCTGGATGCCGCTGGCGTCGTGCAGAATGTATCTGACCGTGTATTCGCCGGGCATGTCCACGGTGAAACTGCGCCCGTGGATGTGCCCGTAGGGATCGGTTGGCGGATTGTTCACCCCAGTGGGACTCGGCGTCACGCCGTCGCCTACCGTGAGCGCGAGGTCGGTGAGATTCCAGATGCCGGTGCCGAGCGTGAGGCCGGTGTTGACCTGGTAGCTTGTGACGGGGCTCGTGGTGCTGACCTCATTGTCCCAGAAGCTGAAGGTCCCGCCGTCCGGGCCGGTGACGTTTTGGATTTCCAGCTGGATCAACGAACCCGGCTGCGCCGCAAACGGACTCGCCGCGAAGTAGGCATAGCTTGGCGACGTGGAGGAAAAGGCCCGGCCGTCGCTGAGCGCTGTGAACGAGATGTTGCTGGTCAGGTAGAGGCCGTTCTGCGCGCCCCCGCCGGTGACGAGCGGCATGATCTGCACGCCGAGGCTGGAGCCGGTGATGGCGCTGCCATAGGCGGGACTTGAGGTCAGCGTGTCGATGAACGCCAGAGCGTCGCCGGCTTGCAGGCCGGAGGTGCCGTTGGTGTCGATGATGCCGCCGTAGACGTGGCCGGCGTGGGCGTTGATTGGCGAGAGAGCCCATGCGGCTGCGGCGAGTGCCGCAAGGCGCTGGGAAGTGAGCGTGATTTTCATGGTGTGATTGGAATTGTTTATTGGTTTTGCGGGTCGATGGTGTTGCCTGTCGGGTCGACGAAGACGTTCCGCGGCGTGCTCAGGATTTCCTTCACGGCTTTCCAGCTCAGGTTTTCGACGTGTCCATCGGCGAAAAGGTAATTGGCCCCCCCGGAGTGGCGTTCGACGGCGACTTGATCCGCAAACAGATCGGACGGGATGTCCAGCCCGACGTAGTTGGCGAAGTGGAAGTGGTCGGCGTTGAGATAACCCTTGGACGCCTCGGCGAACATGATGGTGCGCGCCGGTGAACTCAGGCGGCTGAGCCGCGAGAAGTTCAACAGCGCGGCGCCCGCCGGGTTCGGCGTGAGGAAGTCATTGATGCAGTAGGTGAACTGGCGGTCTTTGACTTCGTCGCACGGACAACGGAAGGACAGCGTGGTCGTGGTGTATTCCTGCAGGCTGAGCGTCCAGGATTGGAGGCCCTGCTTGCGCTGGTGCACGGTCACCGGCAACGTCATGTCGTGATCGGCGGCGTAAGCCATGGAGGCAAGGCCGATCGTCCGAAGATTGGTCAGGCATTTCGTGGCTTTTCCGCGGTCGATCATATTTCGCCAACCGACGGAGGAGATGGTCGCCAGCGTGGCGATCACCACGATCACCACGAGGACTTCCACCAAGGTGAAGCCATTATTTATTCTCTTCATGTAGTCCTCGATCACAGCCACGCGGGAGCGCGGCCGGGATTTCTGGCAGGCGCTGCGATCATGCGCAGTCCCGCCCCGAGTCATGTCCGCTCACGATTGGAATCGATCGTGGCAGACTTTGCGCTGGAGTCTTACGCGCTTATCGGGACCGGCGTCGGAGGACGGTCGGAACGCGAGAGAAAAAGAGAATCCGAGATCGGCGGATAGGCGTAACGGCGAACGGCAGGCAATTGAACGCAATAGCGGGGGGCGACAACGCCGGCGATTTTGGTTTCCGCATTGGCGATCGTTGGCTTCTGCTGTTCCTGCTGCTTCGCCTCGGCGATCTTTTTACACATCGCGCAGGGGTATTTTCCGCTGAAAGTCTTTTCGATACCGGTCGAAAGCGAACCCGCGTCGCGCGAGTAATCGACGACCATTTTCGACCAAGCTACGGCTTGCAGAGTGGCCCAATGCCCGCCCAAAAGCATGAAGATGGCCAAGCAGACCAGCGGGAAGCCGGAAATCTTCAAAAGCTTTGACGGACGCAAAGACATTGCTTCGAAAAGTGGGAAACCGCGATGCGGAAGTCCAGAGGAATCGGGTCTCTCATTGGGATTGCATGGTCTGTAAGGAGCAAAGGCTTGAGCGAAAGGCGGTCGGATTTTGTGTCATCGTGTTCCTGTGCGGCAGGTTTTCTTTGCGTGAATCCGCTTGTGGCGTTTTGATGGGCCGTTCGTGAGCGCGCCGGAAAATATTCATACCCAGTTTCATCGATTCCTTGATCCTGCCGACAAGGAGCGCCTGCTCGGGCAGAGGGGCGTCGTTGCGTGGCTCGTCGGGCTGTCCGGCTCGGGAAAGTCCACCGTGGCGGCGGCGGCGGAACGCATGCTGCATGCGGAAGGCCGGTTCACGACCATTCTCGATGGCGACAACCTGCGCGCGGGTCTGAACAGCGATTTGAAATTCTCCGACGACGACCGCCGGGAAAATATCCGCCGCGTGGCGGAAGTGGCCAAAGTCTTCGCGAGTCAGGGCGTCATCACCTTCGTTTCTCTCATCACGCCGCGGGAGGAGTTTCGCACGATGGCGAGGGAAATCGTGGGCGGGAATTATTCCGAAATTTATGTCAAGGCGCCATTCGAGCTATGCGCGGAGCGCGATCCTAAGGGCCTCTACAAAAAGGCCGCTGCGGGCGGCATCGCCAATTTCACGGGACGCGACAGCGGCTTCGAGGAACCGGCGCAGGCGAATCTTGTGCTGGACACGGCGGCGGCCTCCGTGGAGGAATGCGCGGCTCGATTGGTCGCTTATTTGCGCGGGCGGTTTGCGCCTGCGGGAGCGTCATAAAGGCCGCCGGCCTTTGACAACCGGCCATTCGCCTCTCAGACTTACCGCATTTTCCCATCATGCCCGATTACAACCTGAGCCACCTCGACCAACTTGAAGCCGAGGCGATCTATGTGCTGCGCGAGACCGCGGCGCAGTTTCGCAAACCGGCGCTGCTTTTCTCAGGCGGGAAGGATTCCATCCTGATGGCGCACCTTGCCCGAAAGGCTTTCTGGCCCGCCAAGGTGCCGTTCCCGCTCGTTCACATCGACACGGGTCACAATTTTCCCGAGACGATCACATACCGCGACGAATACGTCGCCAACCTGGGAGCGGAACTTGTTGTCGGGCTGGTGCAGGATTCCATCGATTCCGGCCGCGTGGTCGAGGAAAAGGGAATCAACGCCTCGCGCAACAAGCTGCAGACCGTCACGTTGCTCGACACGATCGAGGCCAACCAATACGACGCCTGCCTCGGCGGCGGCCGCCGCGACGAGGAAAAAGCGCGCGCGAAGGAGCGGTTTTTCTCGCACCGGGACGAGTTTGGCCAATGGGATCCCAAGAACCAGCGCCCGGAGCTCTGGAATCTCTTCAACGGCCGCAAGCACGAGGGCGAGCATTTCCGCGTTTTCCCGCTCTCGAATTTCACCGAGATGGACGTGTGGCTTTACATCCAGCGGGAGGGCATTCCGCTGCCGAGCCTGTATTTCTCGCACGAGCGCGAGGTTTTCCTGCGCGGCGGCAGCCTGCTGGCCGTGACGGATTTCGTGACCGTGCAGCCGGGCGAGGCCGTCGAGAAAAAAGTCGTGCGCTTTCGCACGATCGGCGACGCGACCTGCACCGGCGCGGTGGAGTCCGCCGCGGGCACGCTCGACGCGATCATCGACGAGGTCGCCGCGGCGCGGCAGACCGAGCGAGGCACGCGCAGCGACGACAAACGCTCCGAGACGGCGATGGAAGACCGCAAGCGCGAGGGATACTTCTAGCCGAATTCGAAATGGGGAATGCGAAATTCGAAATGAACAGCCCGATTTTGCCGACGCCATTCTCCATTTCGCATTTCGAATTTCGAATTTTTTAGAACATGGACATTCTTCGTTTCACTACAGCCGGCTCCGTCGACGACGGTAAATCCACGCTCATCGGCCGTCTTCTTTACGATTCCAAGAGCATTTTCGAGGATCAAATGGCCGCCATGGAGGAAAGCTCCAAGCGGCGCGGCGACGCCGTGGTGAACCTTGCGTTGCTCACAGACGGGCTCAAGGCCGAGCGCGAGCAGGGCATCACCATCGACGTGGCCTATCGGTATTTCGCGACGCCGAAGCGGAAGTTCATCATTGCGGACACACCGGGGCATATTCAATACACGCGGAACATGGTCACAGGCGCCTCGACGGCGAATCTCGCGATCATTCTCGTCGACGCACGAAAGGGCGTGATCGAGCAAACGAAGCGCCACTCGTTTATCGCCGACCTGCTGCGCATTCAGCACGTGGTTGTCGCGGTCAACAAAATGGATCTCGTCGGCTACGACGAGGCTGTTTACAACCGGATCGTCGAGGACTACAAGGCCTTCGCGTCCCGCCTCGACAATCTCATCGACATCACGGCGATCCCGATCAGCGCGCTCAACGGCGACAACGTCGTCGACAAATCCAATGCGATGCCATGGTATCAGGGGCCATCACTGCTTTATCACCTCGAAACGGTCTACGTCGGAGGCGAGCACAATCACGTGGACGCGCGTTTTCCCGTGCAATGGGTCATTCGCCCCTTGTCGAATGAATGGCACGATTTTCGCGGATACGCGGGACGTGTCGCCGGCGGAGTATTCAAACCGGGTGATGACGTGACAGTCCTTCCCTCCGGGTTTACGACGAAGGTTCGGGAAATTCACACGGCCGAAGGTCTGCTCGAAGAAACATTCGCGCCCCAGTCCGTGACCATGACTCTCGCTACTGAGATCGACATCTCGCGTGGGGACATGATCGTAAAGGCGAACAATCCGCCCGCGGTGACGCAGGAAATCGAGGCCATGGTCTGCTGGTTTTCACAGACTCCGATGGCAGCGCGCGGAAAATATATTTTGCGACATACCACGAGAGAGACGCAGGCTGTCATCAGGGATGTCCGGTATATGGTCGACATCAATACCCTCCACAAGGTTGAGGGCGTCTCCTCCCTGGCGATGAATGATATTGGTCGTCTTGCTTTGCGCACGGCCGTTCCTTTGATTCACGATTCCTACCGCCGCAACCGGATTACCGGATCTTTCATTCTGATCCATCCTGGAACCAACGAGACCGTCGGGGCCGGGATGATTTTGTAATTTTTTCTTTGACTTCGAACTAGAAACCGATAATTTTTGCAATGCAATTGAAGAAGCGGGGAACTCTTACACTCTTACAAAAAACAAAGATATGATTACAAAATTCGGGGCAGTTATCATGGTGGCAGTGGCGGGGCTCTTTTTTGCGCCTGTGGATACCTACGCGGCAAGTTCGTCTTCAACGAAGAAGCAGGTTGCGTCGCTCAAGAAGCAACTCAACAAACTGAAAAATGCGGGGGCAAGCTATGCTCAGGTCAACAAGCTGGTAAAAAAACTTTCCAAGCTTGATCCGGCAAAAGCGGCAGTTTACTTGAACACCGGTCTCAAAAAATTGGAACCTGCGAATGCTGAGGCCAATGCAAAGAAGCTCACAAAGACGGTTGTTAAAAACGTCCAAAATTCGAATCTGCCGGACTCGAAGAAAAACCAGATAGTCAAAAAATCGGAGAAAACGGAGGACAAATACGTGCCGCCGCAGCCAACTCCTCCGCCTTATCAGGCGTCCCTGACCACGAGCGCTTTCGCCGTCTAAAAAAAATCGACAACTTGAGTGAAGCGGGAGGCATGGTCTGCCTCCCGCTTTTTTTGGAGAGAGTCTTTATATGCTTTCTCTTGCGGTAGTTCTCCGATGATAATGATGTATCTGTATTTATGTGGTTGAAGTTTTATACGCTGCGCATGGCTGTCGCAGCCGTCGCCATTTGGGGGATTGCCGGTTGTTCTGCTCCAGTGACGGAAAAGAAAATTGCCGGGCTCACGGCGACCTCATCACATGCGAGCAACTATACGATCGGGCCAAACGACTTGGTGCGAATGGATGTCTTTCAGGAGCCGGACATGCAGACAGAGCAGCGAGTCGCCCAGGATGGCACGATTAATATCTCGCTTGCCGGTCGGGTAAATATCGGCGGTCTCTCCCTGGAGGGAGCCTCGAAACGGATTGCGGAGAAATTGCGTGAGGGCTACCTGGTAAATCCGCAGGTTACGGTCAATATCGTCGAATACGCGCCTCGCCGGTTTTCCGTTCTCGGGCAGGTTAACAGTCCGGGATCCTTTGTGATCCCGGGCGAGGAGGTTGTCACACTCCCCACGGCGATTGCGATGGCTGGGGGAAATACACGCATTGGCAATTTGCGGCATGTTCTGATCACGCGGGAACGGGATGGACAAATTTACAATATCACCGTCAATGTTCAGACGCCGGCCGGCCGGCAGTTTATCATTACGAAAGACGACTTGATCATGGTTCCAGAAAGCCTCTTTTAATGGCCAAGCTTGTAAATCCCACGGAAGAAGATCTGGATTCCGATGAGGCCGGACTGAGCATCGACTTCCGCCGCATTTTAGAAGCTCTCAAAAAATATTTTTGGGTTGTTCTGCTTTTTCTCGTGGTCGGTGTCGTAGGGGCCGTGGCCTATCTCAACGTCGCGACGCCGATTTACGAATCCACCGCGGTATTGAAGGTCGAGCAGCGCATTATTGACGCGGCTCCGCTTACGGATTCGAGTCGAATGATTGGTAATAGTTACGATGATCTTCGAACCTTGGAAATGATTTCGACGATTCAACAGGGCTTCTTGAGTCGTTCCCTAGTGGAGCAGATCGTTAAAAATTTGAAACTTGCCAAGCGCCCTGGTTTTTTGTCTCCGAAAATTCCGGAGGATCAGCGGGAGTTCGAGGCGGAAAAGCTGCTCATGAAGAATATTTCCTCAACGGTCGTCCGCGGCACGCGCTTGATTCAGCTTTCCTTCGATCATTCGAACGCAGACCTCGCGACGGAGGTCGTGGGGGCCTTGATTCGTGAATATCAGGCACTCGATACCGACCAGCGATTGAAGGCCGCGAGCGGCACCCTGGATTATCTCCAGCGCGAGCGCACGCGCATCGAAAAGCAGCTTCAGGATTCGGAAGAAAAATTGAGCACGTATACCCGGCAACTGGGCAGCGTTTCGGTGGACGACGAGCTCAATATCATTGCCGATCAGCTCAAGGAGTTGAATTCGCGTTTGACGGTTGCCAAGGCGGACCGTTTGAAGCTGCAGGCCGACTTCGATCAGATCGAGAACGTGAGGAACGATCCCACTGCATTGCTGCAAATCGCCAGCATCGGTGCCCTGCCGGAAGTCCAGACGGTTAAGAACCAACTGAACGACCTCGATGGCCAGATCGGAAAGATGAAGCAGCGATACGGCAACCAAAGCCCCCAGATCGCCGAATTGAACAACCAGCGGGAAGGGTTGCAGGCGGCGCTCTACGCGGAAGCCCTTCGGGCGCCAAGCTCGCTCGAAATCACCCTTCGCGCCGCCCTTCAAAACGAGAAGAGCCTGGAGCGCGAAACGAAAGCGCAGGAGCAAAAGACCATCGAGACCAAGGATCTGGCGATTCGTTCCTCGGTCATGCTGCGCCAGATCGACGCGGACAAGATTTCTTTCGCCGCAGTCCTTCAGCGATTGAACGAAGAGCAATCCCAGGCCCGCAGCCAGCCCATCTTCCTTCAGGTCGTGGATCCTCCTTCGCCCGCCGCCCAGGTAAAGCCGCGCCCGCTATTGGTTTCCGCTGTCGCGCTATTTGCGGCTCTGGCTCTAAGTGCCGGGACGATCTTTTTGCTGGCGATTCTGGATACTTCGTTCAAAGGCGTTGAGGAGACTGAGCGGGTCCTTGGGATCCATGTTCTCGCGGCCATCCCGGCTCTCGCGAAAAATACCGCTCCGCGCGACAAATCCAAAAAAGCCGGCATTGCAAAAGAGCGCATTCCGCTTCTGGAGGATCAGCATTCCACGGTGAGCGAGGCATTCAGAACCCTTCGATCCTCGCTGTTTCTGGATCATGCGGAGCGTCACCGTATCCTGGTGACGAGCGCCGTTCCGAGTGAAGGCAAATCGTTTTGCTCGATCAATCTGGCGGTGGCGCTGGCGCATCAGGGTATCCAGACCATCCTGATTGATATGGACCTTCGCAAGCCGGTCATCGAAAACCGGCTGTTCGACGAGAAAGGGGCTCCAGGAATCACGGATTTCCTGATGGGAAGAGTGGATTTCGAGGAGATCGTTCGCACCACGAAAGTCCCGAATCTTTTTGTGATCACCGCGGGCCGGCGTTATTCCAGCCCTGCGGAACTCCTGCTTCGTCGCGAGCGGCTTAAGGAACTGCTCGATTTGGTCGACAAGCGCTTTCACCGAGTGATCGTGGATTCCGCGCCGGTTTTGGCCGTGAGCGATACTTTGAATATCGCGAGCAATTTCGAAACAATCTGCCTGACTCTCCGTTCGCATAAGACGGCGCGACGTTTGGTCTTGCGGGCCGCCGGTGTGCTTGCGCGGACGGGACATCCTCCGACGGGAATCGTCCTTAACATGGTGCCGGCAAGAGCCTCCTCCTACTATTATTATTATAGGGCGGATGACAAGGGAAGGACCTACGGGGCTCCCGCGCCAGAGGCTTAGCGGTGGATTTTTTCAACTGCGGGATGGTGACTTGAGCGAAGATGGGACGCAAGATGTAGGCACGGATTTGTGCAGATGCCGCATCGTTAGTCTTCTTTCACGGGCTCTTTTCCCGCCTGCCAGCCGAGAGCGATCCAGATCAGAAAGTAAAATTGCAAAGATTCGATTTGCATGGGGAAATCCACTCCGGCGTGGAGCGCCGTTAGAATGATGGCTATTAGCACACCTCCTTGAATCAGTGGAGTGCTGGAGTCGGGAACAGCTCGAAAAAAGGAATGTAATTTGTCCATCAGATCGAACGCATAACCGGGTTCGGTTGTCATTCCGTTGCGGCTGGGCCTAAAACATCGTCCGGCCAGCATCAGCGCCCCTGGCACCAATAGTGCCCCCCACAAGATGGTGCCGATATAGCCCCATTCGACAAGGGTCTGGAGGTAATCCTGATGAGCGACCCAGAAGGGCGTTCGATGCATGACCGGATCATTTCCCACATAGTGCATATACACTCGTTGAAAAGTTCCCGGGCCGCATCCCGTCCAGCCGGCATCTGGCAGGATCTTGATAAAATAACGGTAAGCGACTAGTCGCTCATTCTGCTGCAGGCCCTGACTTTGCAATCTATCCCAACGGCTCCATTGAACTCCGAAAAAGAGAATGACTGCTAGCAGGAGCGTTAGTACCGTGATTACGGCGGCCGTTTGCCAGGGAAAAGTAGCCAGCGAGAGGCGTTTCCGTCGGAGGATATAGAGGAGCGCAAACGAGCCAAAAAGGGCAAGCCCCACGATGCCTAGTGCTTGCCCTGCTTTGGAAATATTTATATAGAGCGCGGAAAATACGAGGATGGCTGCCGCCATCCAGGCTGACCACCCTCGCGCATGCCGCATGCCGGTATGCAGGGCGATCGCGGCGAGAACGGGCCAGATCAGATTTAAAAAGGAAGCTGCATTGCCCCAATACCGGTAGGGGCCGAAGGAAAGGGGGATTCGTCCGTCCAGGGATTTAAGCATGAGCAAATTGCCGGTAAGTTTCTGAAGAAAGACGAAGCCAACGACTCCCACCCCTGCCAAACAGACCGAAAGCACCAAACGTTTGCCCCAGGGGGGGGCCGCAAAGAGATCGACGGCCATTAGGAATGCTCCGAGGAGGACGGTGCAGCGAAACATCGATGCCAGGGAGAGCGCGGGATCGTAAGTGCCGCAAGCGATCAGCAAATCTTCCAGCCAATCGGGCCATTCCGAAGTGTCCGTGTCTGCCGATTCGAGCAGACCGGCCACGGTGGTGAACCAACCCATTATCAAAATGGCGAAGACGATCAAGAAAGGGAGCCATCCGACCCTTGGTTTGCGGCCCGCCATCGCGCTCCCGAAGAGCCACAAAAGAACGGTGGCTCCCATCGAATAGTTGAAAATCAAGATGCCGGACGGCCGGGTGAGTCCGAAATTCGCCGCCGCGAAAAGAATAAGGGCGAGATATGCGACTCGTGCGGCCAAAATAAAACTACCGCCGACTTTCTCTCGCATGTTCCTTGTGAAGAAAGCGCGGTTGTTTTGATTCGCGCAAGACAAATCCTTGCCTTCCCGCATGCAATATAGGATCGCTGTGGTGTGGGCAACAGCCCACGCCAGAAGAAAGATACTTTCCCCCCGCGTTCATGAAAGTCCCGACTCAAGATGTGTCCGTATCCGTAAAACGGAAGGTGTCAATTTGGAAGCGTGTGTTTATCTGGTATCGGGCGCTTCGCCGCTTGAACAAGATCGCTCTCTGGGTCTTGATAGCCTCGATTCCCCTCGGCTTCATTGCGGCCAATCTCGCCCGCCCGGCCTATCGATCCTGGAGACAGAACAATGCCTTGGTGATCGCCCAAAATTGCATCCTGAGGAACGACGCGAACGGTGCTTTTTCGGCGTTCCGGCAGGCGCTTCGCATCGATCCACGCAATCCACGAGTTTGGCGTCAGCTGGGAACCTTTCTCGAGGCCCAATCCTCCCCGGAGACGATCTTTGTTCTGGAGCGGTTGATCCAGTTGGAGCCGGGAGTCGTGGAAAATCGCTACCATGCGGCCGAAGCGGCCCTGGCCCTGGGTGACGAGGAGCGCGCGATGAGCGAACTCGCCAATGTTTCACCGTCCGATCGCAAGTCCGCCCGCTATCGTCTCCTTAACGCCAAAATCGCCTTGACCGGCGGAAATCTGTCCGTGGCGGAGGGGGAACTCGCGAGCCTTGTTCAAAGCGAGCCCTCGAATTCGGAGGCCGTCTTCCGATTGGATCAAGTTCGCCTCTTGTTGCCCGCATCATCCGATCGGGCGGCGGCAGAACAACGGATGCGTGTGGTCGCGAGCGGCAAGGATGCCCGTGCAATGGAGGCCCAGCGAATGCTGGCGCGATTTTATGCGACCACCAACGATATGCCGATGGCCGCACGTGCAGCTGAGGTGCTTGTCGAGTCCGACAATGCGAGCTTCGAGGATTGGATGCTCTTTCTAAACATCGAGTTTGCGACTTCGAGCCTTAGCCTGCCAAATTCCATTGAGAAGATGAGGGCATGGGTTCTTGCGCATCCGCAGGAGTTACCCAAGGCAGCCGCCTATTTCATCCAACTAGACATGGCTCGCCAGACGCGTGACTGGCTTGCCTCTGCCGCTGCCGATCGGCTGGATGAGCCGCAAATTAAAAGCGCCCGCTTTAGCCTCGCGATTGCCGATCGCGATTGGGACGAGGTTTTTTCATTGCTCCAGAGTGGCGCTCAGGCGGTGCCAGCCGATACGGTGCGCAAAGTTTCCGATACCTATCGCGCCTTTCGAGCGAATCATCCCGAGGCGATCAATAGCTGGAGCGAACTCGTGCTTTCCGCCAAGGGCAATCTCACTCTATTGGATTCCCTCCGGCAACTCGCCGTTGCGTGGGAATGGGAGGACGCCCAGGAAAAGACACTCTGGGCCATCGGGGATGTCGTTCCGGAAAATCCAGCGGTCTGGAAGGCGTTGCTTCCTCTTGTCCAATCGGATAATAACGCCCCCGATCTGGCGCGTGCTTTCGGGGCGCTCGTCTCTGCGGAACCCTCGAATCGCGCCGCGATCAATCGGTGGATTCAGCTCCAGTTTTTACTCAATCTAGGCGCAAAGAACGAACTCCTTAAAGCGGCACGAGCCAATCTCGATGCCGCGCCGAAAAACGCCGCGTTCCAAATGACGAGTGCGTTGCTGCTCGCCGATACCGATCACGGATCGGAGGCGTTCGCACTTGTTCAAAGCATGGATGAGAAGTCCCGGCAGGATCCTGCCTGCGCACCCTACCTTGCCTACGTCTACGCACGCGCCAAAAAGCCTGCCGAGGCGCGTGCCGCTCTCGCGAATATTCCCTCGGGGGGAAAACTGCTGGACGAAGAGATGGCGCTTGGCGAGCGGGCGCGGGCGATTATTGAGGGCCGCGAAGACTCCGTGGAAAAAATTCCCGTGAAGACCGACGATGCGAGCGCCCAGCAGCTGCTCAAGCAGCTGGAGCGGGATCGGGCGACGGACGGTCGTTCCAGCAGCGACGAGCTTCTCAAGGAACTCAAGCGGAGCAATTCCCCGGATGCTGGCGCCGCCCGGCAGTTGGATAGTCTTCGCAAGGAGATGCGGCAGGAGGCGGCGACTCCGTCCCAATGAATTTTGCGTCGGACTCGACATCTCAAAGCTCCGGGGTGCCTGTAATGGCGATCCCTCGGGAACCGACAGAGCCGAGAGTGTTGCTATTATTGGCGGCCGCGGAGATTTGGCTGCAGGCCTACCTGCTCTACGAACGTTTCTCGAAATCTATTTATGAGGCTCCGATTTCTTGGACAGGCCGGATTCCTCATCAAAACCGAAATTATTATCGACCCCTATCTTTCTGATGGCGTCGCGGAGAAATACGGCGCCCGCCTCTCGCGTCAAATACTGATGATGTGCGCCCGGAGGAATTGACTTCGATCGACTGGAGCATCTCGATCACGTCGATCCGCAAACTCTGCTTCCGCGGGCCGCCGCGTCGCCGCAGGCGAAATTCCTGGCGCCCTATGAATGTCGCTCGTTGCTCGATGAATGGAATCTTGGCAGCCGTGAAATCCACGCTCCGTGTCCCGTGTGGACGCCCATTGGAAGCGATCTCGAAGTTCTTGCGGTGCCGGCAGCGCACACCGCACTCGAGTGCGATTCCGCCGGCGAGAGCCGTTACGCCGGCTATCTGCTGCGATCAAATGGGATCACGATCTACCATGCGAGGGATACCATTCCGCATCCGGAAATCTTTGCCAGTCTGGCCGGCGAGCGTATAGATTATGCGCTCTTGCCGGTTAACGAACGCAATTATTATCGCGATCGCGACGGAATCACCGGAAACATGACCGTGCGTGAAGCTTTCCAAATGACCATCGACCTGGGCGCCTCGACTTTGATTCCGACGCATTGGGATATGTTCGCACCGAACCGCGTGCATCCTGCGGAGATCGAATTGCTCCACAGAATGGAAGCCTATCCGTTCTCGCTTGAAATCATGCCGGCCGGCGCGGTGAAGCTGCTCGCCGCCCGTTAACAAATATGCCCGATTTCCAGACCGTCGCCCTTCTGCCGATGAAAGCGCACAGCGCGCGCGTGAGCGGCAAAAATTTCCGTTCCTTCGCCGGCAAGCCGCTCTTCCGATGGATCCTGGATTCCCTGCTGAGCATCGAAGAGATCGACGCCGTCGTCATCAACACGGACGCGCGCGAAATCCTTGCGGAAAATGGCCTCGTCTCCGAAGGCCGCGTAATCGTGCGAGACCGCAAGCCGGAAATCTGCGGCGATTTCGTGAGCATGAATCTCGTGCTCGAAGACGACATCGCGAGCATCTCCGCGACGACTTACCTCATGACGCACACCACGAACCCGCTGCTTCGCCCCACGACGATTCGCGGCGCCCTCGCGGCCTATAAGGAGGGCGTCGCCGCGAGTCGCTGCGACAGTCTCTTCACCGTGAATCGCTTCCAGACGCGCTTTTATCGCGAGGACGGCTCGCCGGTGAACCATGACCCGAACGTTCTCATGCGCACGCAGGATCTCGAGCCGTGGCTGGAGGAGAATTCCAATCTCTACATTTTCAATCGTGGGAGCTTTGCGCGCACGAACGCCCGCATCGGCGCACGGCCATTGCTATTCGAGACGCCGCGCATAGAATCCGCGGACATCGACGATCAGGAAGGCTGGGATATCGCCGAGACGCTCGCCTCCGCGCCGCCCAAATGAAAATCCTTCTCACCTGCCCGCCGATGCTCCGCGCCGTCGACCATTTTCGCGGCCGATTCGAAGCGCTCGGTTACGAGTTGACCACCCCGGACGTCGCGCAGGTGCTGCCCGAGACGGAGCTCGTGAAGCTGGTGCCGCAATTTGACGGCTGGATCATCGGCGACGATCCGGCGACAGCCGCCGTTTTCGAGGCGGGGAAGGCCGGTCGTCTCAAGGCTGCCGTGAAATGGGGCGTGGGCGTGGACAATGTCGATTTCTCCGCATGCAAGCGGCTCGGCATCCCCATTGCCAACACCCCCGGCATGTTCGGGCGCGAGGTGGCCGACATGGCGATGGGATATGTGATCGCGCTGGCCCGGGAGTTGTTTGCCATGCATCAGGGCATACGGGAAGGCGCGTGGCCGAAGCCTCCGGGCATTTCGCTCGCCGGGAAAACGGTCGCCCTCGCCGGGTTCGGAGATATCGGTCGCAATACCGCCCGCCGCCTGCTCGCGAGCGAAATGCGAGTGATCGCATACGATCCCTATTTTCAGCCGGCACCGGGATTGGAGGCCGTGGAAAGTGCGACATGGCCCGAGCGGATCGAAGAAGCGGACTTCCTCGTTTTTACCTGCGCGCTTACGCCCTCCAACCGACATATGCTTGGCGCGAAGGAGCTGGAACGTGCCAAATCGGGAGTCCGTGTCGTGAATGTCGCCCGCGGTCCGCTGATCGACGAAGCCGCCCTGGCTCACGCGCTGGCGAGTGGAAAGGTTCGCAGTGCCGCACTGGATGTCTTTGAGGTCGAGCCGCTGCCTGCGGAGTCTCCGCTGCGAGGTTTCGATCAATGCCTGTTCGGCTCTCACAACGGCTCGAACACCATCGACGCCGTCCTGCGAACGAGTGAGCGTGCGATCGAGCTGCTCGATGGATTTTTGCGCGCGCCGGTTCCCGCATCCGCACCATGAATCGTCGCATTGCCCTCATTACCGGTGCTCTCGGCGGCATTGGCACTGCGCTGTGCGAGGAATTTCAACGCGCCGGTTATTATGTGATTGCGACCGATCGACAGGAGGGGGATTGCGCCTGCGATCGCTTCCTCAAGCTCGATGTGCGCGATCTTTATCGCGGGGAGGAAGCACGCCATGCGGTGCGGCGGGCGGTGGAGACCGATCTTGCAGAGGGCGGTCTCCATGTCCTCGTGAACAACGCGGCTACTCAAATCCTCAATCGCACGGATGATATTCGGGTTGCGGACTGGGACGAGACGCTGCAGACCAATCTCATCGCGCCTTTTCTGCTCTCCCAGATGTTTCTCGCCGAGATCGAGCAGGCACGGGGCTCGGTGATCAATATCGCGAGCATTCATTCGGTTGCGACAAAACCGGGTTTCGTTTGCTATGCCACCAGCAAGGCCGCACTCGTCGGACTCACCCGTTCGATGGCGGTGGATCTTGGGCCGCGAGTGCGCGTAAACGCCATCAATCCCGCCGCTACGGCCACGCCCATGCTCCTGGCCGGTTTCGAGGGCAAATCGAAGGAACTCGACGAACTGGCCAAAAAACATCCGCTGGAGCGCATCGCGCAACCCTGGGAGGTGGCGAAGACGGCTTTGTTTCTGGCTTCGCCGGATGCGGCTTTCATCAGCGGCGCCTGCATTCATATCGATGGCGGTATCGGCGGCCGGCTTCACGACCCGGTGTAGAAAAGCTGAAACTCGAGTGTGCTGGACTTGGCGAACACAGGACGAGGGGCTTTCTTTAAATCGTTCATTTTTCCTTGAACATTTTGAACGAGCCTTCATCTTTTCGAGAGCGTGCGGAGGAAAGAGATGGGCATTCACGGAATGCCATGGAATGGGGAAGACAGGGACCTTCACCAGGGGCGGCAGCATGCCCGAAATGCAACCCGGCGCATTGAAATAAAAGCAAGGAAAGCGATCTATCCGTCATTTCAAAATTTTTGATTTATGAGTGATAGCGACGTGCTTCCGCCCCGGCTTAGCGGCTTTGAGCGCGAATGCATCGATATTTTTGTGCATGCGGCGCAGGTGCTTGGAATTCCCCGTTCGGTCGGGGAAATTTACGGCCTGCTCTATGCCAGCCCGGAGCCGCTGCCGATGGATGAGGTGGTCGAGCGCCTGTCGATGAGCAAGGGCTCGGCCAGCCAGGGATTGCGCTGGCTCCGGGAGGTTGGAGCCGTTCAATCCACCTATGTGACCGGGGATCGGCGGGATCACTTTATGGCCGAGACTCGGCTCCGGAAGCTGGCGGGCGGTTATCTCCGGGAGCAAATCGAGCCGCATTTGCACAATGCGGAAGGCCGTCTCGGCCGGCTGGAGGGCGAAGTGGCCGGCCTGCCGGAGGGCGGGGATCGGAAGTTCTCTTCCGAACGCCTGCAGAAGCTTCGGCGGTGGCATCGCTTCGCCAGGCAGATATTGCCGCTCTTCCTGCGCGTCGCGAATAAGATCTGAACGTAGAGAACGAAATCTTCTAAAGTCATTCTGCCTTTTATATATTTTCCTTCACATTTCAGCTTGCCCCATTTCGCGATGTCCATCACGCCCGAGGCGGTGGAGGCTGCCCTGCGTGAGCAGGTCAAGACGGCTCCTATCCGCCGCCGCTTTGTAGATTCTTAAAGTTTATTTTTAAAATGAAAACCGCACTCATCACCGGCATCACGGGCCAGGACGGCTCGTATCTTACCGAGCAACTCCTGGAGAAGGGCTATATCGTTCATGGCATGATCCGCCGTTCGAGCAGCTTCAACACCGGGCGCATCGATCATCTTTTCAAGGATCCCGCTTTGCACGACGAGCGGCTGTTCCTCCATTACGGCGACCTCACCGATTCCAGCAATCTCAACCGCATGCTGGAACGCGTCGCCCCCGACGAGATTTACAACCTCGGCGCCCAGAGCCACGTGAAGGTCTCCTTCGACGTGCCGGAATACACCGGAGAGGTCGACGCCATGGGCACGCTGCGTTTCCTCGATGCCATCAAGGAGGCTGGCCTCAAGGACAAGACGCGCTTCTACCAGGCCTCGACCAGCGAGCTTTACGGCAAGGTGCAGGAAATTCCGCAGACCGAGAAGACGCCCTTCTATCCGCGATCGCCCTACGCGGTCGCGAAGCTCTACGGCTTCTGGATCATCGTGAACTACCGCGAGGCCTATGGCATCCACGCCTCGAACGGCATTCTTTTCAATCACGAGTCGCCCCGCCGCGGCGAGACCTTCGTCACCCGCAAGATCACCCGCGCTGCCGGCCGCATCAGGGAAGGGCTCGAGGAGGTGCTGGTTATGGGCAATATCGACTCGAAGCGCGACTGGGGCTACGCGCCGGAATACACCGATGCCATGTGGCGCATCCTCCAGCAGGACACGCCGGACGATTATGTCTGTGCCACGAACGAGACGCACACCGTGCGCGAGTTCATCGATCTCACTTTCAAGCAGCTCGACATGGAACTCGAGTTTCAGGGCGAGGGCGTGGACGAAATTGGCGTGGAGAAAGCAACCGGCAAGGTGCGGCTGAGGATCGACCCCCGGTATTTTCGCCCGACGGAAGTCGAGTTGCTCATCGGCGACTACGCGAAGTCGAAGGAAAAATTCGGCTGGGAGCCCAAAACCCGCTTTGCCGAGCTGGTGCGGATCATGACCGATGCCGACTGGAAGCTCGCTCGGCAGGAAAAGCTCCTCAGTCAACACTAGGCAGGAGCCGGAAGGTCGATTGATGGAAGTTCGCAGCATTGAAGCGAATCAACTCGATCGATCGAGATTTGGCGCAGACCATCCGTCCGCACATTTGATCCGGCTGGGTGGAACGGAATCCGGGGGATGATTGCCTCACGATTTACCGATAACTTAAATATAGCCATGAAAGTCATCATTCTGTGCGGAGGGAAAGGCACGCGTTTGCGTGAAGAAACGGAGTTTAGGCCCAAGCCCATGGTCCCCATCGGCGATCGTCCAATCCTCTGGCATATTATGAAGACCTACGCCCATTACGGGCACAAGAAATTCATTCTTTGCCTTGGTTACAAGGGTGAGATGATCAAGGATTATTTCCGGAACTATCTTTGGAACATCTGCGACACGACCATGCTCCTCGGTCGCACGCCCGCCGTGCAGTTCCACAATCGACACGATGAGGAGGATTGGAGCGTGACCCTTGCGGATACGGGAGAAAATTCCATGACGGCTTATCGCATCCGCCAGGTGGAAAAATACCTCGATCGGGACGAGGAATTTCTTCTGACCTATGGAGACGGCGTCGGCAGCGTTGACATCCCGGCCAGCATCGAACACCACCGCAAAATCGGAAAAACCTGCACGTTGACCGCCGTGCATCCGCCAGGGCGTTTTGGCGAACTGGGGATCGACTCCGACACGACGATTCGCAGTTTCAACGAGAAACCACAGACCGAGAGTGGCTATATCAATGGCGGCTATATGGTCTGCAACCGTAGCCTGTTCAAATACCTACCCGATGATCCCGGAATGATGTTCGAGCAGGAACCAATGAAAAAACTCACCGAAGATGGCGAACTAGGCGCCTTCAAACACGATCAGTTTTGGCAGCCCATGGATACTTTCCAGGAATTCACCATGTTGAACCGGCTCTGGGAAGCGGGTGAGGCGCCTTGGAAGGTCTGGTAATGGGGAGCGATCGATCCGTAATCCCGTTTGGCGATGCCTACGCCGGAAAGCGCGTGCTGGTCACCGGCCATACCGGCTTCAAAGGCTCGTGGCTATCGGAGTGGCTGCTTGCCTTGGGCGCGGACGTGATCGGGCTTGCCCTCGAGCCGACGACCACGCCCGCATTGTTCGATCAGCTTGGTCTTGCCGCTCGCATGCGGCACGCGGCAGGGGACATCCGGGACTTGGAAGCCGTCTCCCGGGTGCTCGAAGAGACGGCGCCCGACTTTGTTTTTCACCTCGCCGCCCAGCCGCTGGTGCGCCTTTCCTACGATATTCCCGTGGAGACTTATGCGACCAACGTCATGGGCACGGTTCATGTGATGGAGGCCCTCAGACGCCATGCGGCGCGCTCCTCGAAGCCAGTCGCCGCCGTGATGATCACCACGGACAAATGCTACGAAAATCGGGAATGGGTTCACAGCTATCGCGAGGAGGATCCGATGGGCGGTTACGATCCCTACAGCTCGAGCAAAGGCGCGGCCGAGATCGCCATCGCGGCCTATCGGCGCTCCTATTTTTCCGCCGCGGATTCGTCCGTCCGCCTTGCCTCGGTGAGGGCGGGAAACGTCATTGGAGGCGGGGATTGGGCATTGGATCGCATTGTTCCCGACTGCGTGAAGGCGCTCGAGTCGAAGCAACCCATCCCGGTGCGCAACAAGGTCGCCACGCGCCCGTGGCAGCATGTGCTGGAGCCGCTTAGCGGCTATCTCACGGTCGCCGCCGCTCTCGCTGGAGCGCAGGACGTTCCCTTTGCGGCTCCGGCGTATTGCACCGCCTTCAACTTCGGCCCGAGCCTCTCCTCGAATCGAACGGTTGCCGATCTTGTTCAGGAAATTCTTCGACACTGGCCCGGCGAGTGGATCGATCAAAGCGATCCGCGCGCCGTTCATGAAGCGAAGCTGCTGAATCTTGCCACCGACAAAGCCTTTCATTATCTGGGCTGGAAGCCGGCGTGGACCTTCGAGGAAACCATCGCCGAGACCGTGGCCTGGTATCGGGAATCCTCGCATTGCCGCCAACCCGCCGATTTCCAAACGCTCACGCTGCGGCAGATCGCGGAATACACCGCCCGCGCCCGGGAGCTCCACATCGGCTGGGCCGGCAGGCTTTCTGTCTGAGCGCCGATCGTCCCTTAAGCCTTCTCGGAAAATCATGAGTCCATCCGAACTCAAAACCGAAATTTTGCGCCTGACCCGCGAATATTCCGCCGCGATGCACGCGGCTAACCGCCCCGGCGACGATCCCGCCCGCGCCTCCTTTGTGCCGGGCGAATCCCTTGTGCCCTACGCCGGCCGGGTCTTTACCCCCGACGAGGTCGAAGCAGCTGTCAGCTCGACGCTCGACTTTTGGCTGACCCTCGGGCCCGAGGGGGAAGCCTTTGAAAAGGAACTCGCCGAGTTGCTGGGGGTCAAATATTCGCTCCTCGTCAACTCCGGCTCCTCCGCGAATCTCGTGGCGCTCTCCGCGCTCACGACGCACAAGCTGCCGGCTCACAAACGCATCCAGCCGGGTGATGAGGTCATCACCGTGGCCGCCGGGTTTCCGACGACCGTCGCCCCGATCATCCAGCAGGGCGCCATTCCCGTTTTTCTCGACAACGACCCGGCCACCGGCAACGCCCGTCTCGACCAGCTCGAGGCGGTTTTTGCGCCGGGAAAAACGAAAGCCGTGATGATGGCTCACACGCTGGGCAATCCCTTCGACCTCGGCGCGGTGCTCGCCTTCTGCCAAAAGCACGACCTCTGGTTGATCGAGGACAATTGCGACGCGCTCGGCTGTACCTACGCGATGCCCGTGGAGCAGGCAAAGTCCCTGGGCCTCGACCATCTGTTCAAGATCGCCGAGGCCGGCGGACATCCGTTCATCCGGATCGAAGGCGGTCTCCTCATCGCGCCCACGGGCACCTGGGGCGATCTGAGCACGCAGTCCTTCTACCCGCCGCACCATCTCACCATGGGAGAAGGCGGAGCCGTCAGCATCATCCGCCGCCCGCCGCTCAAAACCTATGCGGAGAGCTTCCGCGACTGGGGCCGCGATTGCTGGTGCCCGAGCGGCAAGGACAACACGTGCCACAAGCGCTTCGGCTGGCAGCTCGGCGAGCTGCCCCAGGGCTACGATCACAAATACATCTACAGCCACCTCGGGTATAATTTGAAGCCGCTCGACCCCCAGGCGGCCATCGGTCGCCAGCAGCTCAAGAAGCTGCCCGCCTTCATCGAGGCCCGGAAGCAGAATTGGGAAACCCTTCGCCGCGGCCTGGCCGACTTGGAGGACGTCTTCGAGTTCAGCCTCCCCACGCATGCCACGGGCTGGAGCGCCGATGGCGGATTCACTTGGGACGCCACCGGCTGCCGCACCGACTGCTCATGGTTCGGGTTGATGCTTCGCGTCCGTCCCGGCGCGCCGTTTTCCCACACCGACCTGGGCCGGCACCTCGACGAAAAAAAATCGGCAACCGCATGCTCTTCGGCGGCAATCTGCTTAAGCAACCCGTCTTTGTGCAGTTGAAAAAGGACCGTCCGGCCGCCATTCGCACTCCGCTTGGCGACTACCCGGGGGCGGATGAGATCATGCACACCGCGCTTTTCCTCGGCACTTACCCCGGCCTCACGTCTGCCATGCTCGATTACGAGATCGAGACGGTTCGAAATTTCGTAAAAGTTTCCAGGTAACCGCAGGGCGATAGACAGAACATGGAACTGATTTCCGAGCCGCTTCCCGGCGTAAAAATTCTTCGACCCTTTGTTTTCGAGGATGCGCGGGGAAACTTTGTGAAGCCGTTCCATGAGGAGCAGCTTGCCAAGCACGGCATCGTGATGAAGGTGCGGGAGGAATTTTTCTCCACCTCTGCCGCGGGAGTTCTGCGCGGCATGCACTTCCAAATTCCGCCACATGAGCATCAGAAATTGATTTATTGCATCATCGGCCGTGTGTGGGACGTTTTGTTGGATCTTCGTCGAGGTTCTTCGACCTATGGAGAGGCAACCGGCTTTGAACTATCGGCCGCCAACCGCCACGTTGTTTTTATCCCCGTTGGCTTTGCACATGGTTTTCTGAGCCTCGAGAACAACTCCTGTCTTGTTTACAAGACGGATGCGGTCCACGCCCCGGCGCACGATGACGGAATTCTCTGGAGTAGCTTCGGGTTTCCGTGGCCACTGGTCGCAGAGCCCGTTGTTTCCGCGCGCGACGCCGCCTTTTCCGGCCTTCCGGATTTCGACAGCCCGTTTTAAGGCATGAAATTGTTCGTTACGGGCGCGGCTGGCTTTATAGGTTCGCATTTTGTGAATGCAGCCCATGCGGCAGGACATGAAGTCATAGCGCTGAGGCGTTCGCCGAAATCGGGTCCCCGCGTTCCGTTGTGTGTGCCGCCCCACTGGCTGGATCGCTCGATGGATATTGTCCGCGGCGAGGATCTGGAGGGATGTGATGCGCTGGTGCATTTAGCCGCCCATACGCCCAACGTCCCCTACGACACCTTGGAAAACTGCCTGCATTGGAACGTTCTTGTTCCGCTTGGCCTCTTTCGACGCGCGGCCGAGGCAAATGTCACGCGGATCGTCGTGGCGGGAAGCTGTTTCGAATACGGACGCTCCGGAGAACGGTTCGAGTTCATCCCGCCGGATGCTCCGCTCGAGCCGACGCAAACCTACCCCGCCTCGAAGGCGGCGGCTTCAGTGGCTTTTTGCCAGCTGGCGACCGAGTTGAATCTCCGGCTTTCCCTCCATCGCATTTTTCAGGTCTTCGGTGAAGGAGAGGCGGAGTCTCGTTTATGGCCCTCGTTGCGGCGGACCGCTTTTTCCGGTGCGGATTTGGAAATGACTGCCGCCGAGCAGGTGCGGGATTTTATTCCGGTCGAGGAAGTTGCGCGTCAGTTGCTGGAAAATTGCATGATCGCGGTGGCCCCCGGCGTCCCCCTCGTCAAAAATCTAGGCACGGGAAAACCGCAGAGCCTTCGCGATTTTGCTACATACTGGTGGAATCATTGGAATGCGCCCGGCCAATTGATTTTTGCGGCCAAGCCCTACCGCGCCGGAGAAGTGATGCGATACGTTCCGCAAATCTAGAGGCTCTCATGTTCATGACAGCCTCTAGCGTTGGCTGAGGAGCTTTTCCTGCCGGGCGAAGCTTCCAGTCGGCCTCGGTCATGATGCGGACCAATTCGGCGAAGCGCGGTTTTGGGTCCAAGCCAAACTTTTCCTTCGACTTCGATGGATTCTTCGCTCTATTCCAAGGGGCGGAGCTTCCATGGGTATTTGACGCAAGAGCGAAAGTCATCCTCCTGTGAGTTGATTTGACTCATATGTGATCGAGCTGAAAATAGTACCTCGTTAATGCTTTCCTCCCCTCCGGAATCGACTTCCACCTCGATGGTGAAACCGATGATCACTCCCCTGTATCTGTGGGCAGCGATCGTCGCTTTTTGGATTCCAGCAGTGCGGCAGTGGAGCTACGATTGGAGCACGAATCCGCAATATTTTTACGGATGGGCGGTTCCGTTTCTGGCGGCTTATCTCATTTATGATCGATGGCCTCAACGTCCCGTGCCGGGTGTGGCGAAGGCGACCGGCTTCCTCATGGGATGCGCCATCCTGCTTGCTCTTCTTCAGATCCCGGCCCGTTGGTTTGGAGAGGCCAATTCCGATTGGTGGCCGGTATGGTGGCTGTATGCGGGGATCGTCACAGGGTGTTCCTTCATCCTCATCTACCTAGGAGGAGGGATGACATGGGCGCGTTATTTCGCCTTTCCGATCCTTTTTGTGCTCACCGCGGTGCCGTGGCCGACCTACTTTGAGATTCGATTCGTTCAGCGGCTCATGGGAGTGGATGCGGAAATCTCCGCCACGATCGCGTCGCTCATGGGGATACCAGCCATGGCGGTGGGGAATTTGATCCAGACCCCTACGGGCGTCCTGGGGGTGAATGAAGCATGCAGCGGGATTCGCTCCCTCCAATCCTCCCTGATGGCCGCATTCTTTCTGACTGGACTTTACAGACTCAAGCTTGGCGGTGGTTTGCTTTTGGTGGCGCTCGGAGCCGCGATCGCTTTTGTCTGCAACGTCGTTCGTACCACCTTCCTCACTTATCAAGGAGCCATGAATGGCATCGAGGCGGTCGGCCAATGGCATGATACGGCGGGTTTCGTCATCCTCGGAGTCGTCTTATTTTCCCTTTTCCTCATCAGTCGGTTTCTCGAGAAATCTGAAATGAAAAGCGGGAAACTGAGCAGGGGAACTGTGACGCATGACTTCAAACAATAGGCGCATGAGCGTTTGCCATTTCGATCATGATGCATCGAAAGACGCGAAACGAGTTTCCGTGATTCGCCTTCCGGTTGTTTTTACTTTTTGAGTTTGTGAAACTTTTCCTCATTACCCTCATCGCGATATTTTTCACGGCGGAGATCGGAACCGAGGTCTGGTATCGCTGGCACGAGAAGGGTGCTGAGCGAAATCCGCCATGGAGCTTCCGGTGGCCGGATGATCCCGCTTCGCCCCTGCACGGCAAAATCCAAGGGTTTCAGGAGTTTCCCGTGGCTGGTGTCGATGTCCTTCATTTCGACCGCGCCCGCGGCGGTGCTTGGCGCGACGATGCCGGCAACCAATGGATCATCAGCGTGCTGGAATGGAATCCCGGGGCAAAGGTCAGCGCGATGGATTCACGACACAACCCCATGATATGCCTGCCGTCCACCGGCATGGTGCTCGACAAGCAGCTCGGTGAGGTTGTCGCTCCGAGCGATGCGGGTCCCGTCAAGTTCCAAGGCTATCAGTTCGAACAGGATGGCAAGCCGGTATATGTTTTTTCCTCGGTGATTCGACCGCTCAAATTGCCGGAAGGCACCTATCGCAGCGGCAAATGGGAGCGACGCATCACACAATTCGAAAAGGCGCTCAATGGCAACCGCCAGAGTCCGGAACGCATCGTGCTGATCGCCATTCAGGGCTCGCGCTCGCCGAAAGAGGCGGAGGACATGCTCCAAAAGGAATTTCCCTCGTTGGTTCGGCCGGTTTCCTGATGGCTTGGCCAGTGGCAGGAGATAGCGCGCTACTACGAAGGAATCGATTTCACCGAACGACTCACAACCAACCTTGACATCATTCTTACAGCGCGTCATAATTGATGTATGATAAGAACGCAGATTCAGCTTCCTGATCCGCTGTATCGCGAGGTTCAACGCGTGGCTCGTGAGCAGGATTGGAGCATCGCGGAGGTTTTGCGTCGCGGGGCGGAAGTTGTCACGTGCGCCTATCCTGCGGTCAATGCCGAAGAGGGCGAAAAGTGGCGATTGCCTCGGCCGCTTGGAGCAAGGCTGTTGATTGCCGATCCTGAGGCTTTGAGCCTCGCGACGAGAGGAGACCAGGAGCCGCGGTTGGGATGATCGGGATCGATACGAACATTCTGATTTATGCGCGCGCCGCCAATTCTCCCTGGCAGGCGTCCGCGGTGGCTTTTCTCGAGAGCCTTGCCATGGATCCGAACGTGGCCATCGCGGAATTGGTGATGGTGGAATTTTATCTGGCCTTGCGAAATCCCGCCGTGTTTTCGCCGCCATTGAACGCGGAAGAAGCGGTTGCGGAGTGCGAGATTTTCCGGAGGCATCCGCGCTGGGCGATCGTCGAGAACGCCCGGGTGATGGACGGCGTGTGGAAGGAAGCGGCTCGACCCGGCTTTCCCCGCCGGGGAATTATCGATGCGCGCCTGGCGAAAACGCTCCAGGCGCATCGCGTGACGGATTTTGCCACGGCAAACACAAGGGACTTTTTGAACCTTGGATTCAAACGAGTCTGGAATCCTTTGGTCGTGGAAGCCTGAGACCGCTATCGACAACTCCGGTAAAGTCAGCACCTCGCCTGATCCTGCGCCTTGCGAAGAAGTGATGGGTGATTCGCCGCTCAAATTGCCGGAAGGCACCTACCGAAGCGGAAAGTGGAAGCGCCGCATCACCCAGTTCGAACGTGCTCGGTATGGTAATCGCCAGAGCCCGGAAACGCATCCTGCTCATCGCAGTCGAGGGGCAAAAATCCTCTGCCAGCGCCGAGGAAGCCCTGAAGGAGACGCTGCCTTATTGGATAAAACGGAAGCCCTAGCCGCTCAATGGGTGTGGCGCTCCGCAATGGAAACGTCGAAAGATACGAAATATTACAGCTTCGTGGTCAAGGCGATGCGGCGAGAGGTGCTTTACTACAAGCATGGCCTTCGCACGCAGAGCCTTGCAGATCTTCAAAATAGCGCATCGAACATTTTGCAAACCTTCAGGAGAGGGAAAAGTTACCTTTTTCTGAACAAGTCTTTAAATCAAAGTAGCCCGAAAATATGAAACCACCAAGAGTCATTGCCGAAGTCGGCTGCAACCACAAGGGAGATATGGCCATTGCCAAGGAGCTTATCATGGTCGGCGCGACGTTCTGCAAGGCCGACGTTATCAAGTTCCAAAAACGCCATCCTCGCGAGCTGCTCACCGAGGAGCAGTATCACGCGCCGCATCCGAACCCCATGCACGCCTACGGCGAAACCTATGGCGCTCATCGCGAATTCCTCGAGTTTTCGCCCGATCAGCATCGGATACTTAAGGCTTGGTGCGAGGAGTTCGGGGCAGAATACAGCACGTCCGTGTGGGATCTCACTTCCGCGAAGGAAATCGTCCCACTGCAGCCCGCGTTGCTGAAGATCCCCTCCGCCTGCAATCTTCACTTTCCCATGCTCACATATCTCTGCGAGAACTACGGTGGAGAGATTCACCTTTCCTTTGGCATGACGACGCACGAAGAGGAGGAGCGCATCGTCTCGTTTTTC
Organism: Chthoniobacterales bacterium; assembly: GCA_015655545.1. Classification (GTDB taxonomy): domain Bacteria; phylum Verrucomicrobiota; class Verrucomicrobiia; order Chthoniobacterales; family JAATET01; genus JAATET01. Next base: position 38,898 of record JAATET010000057.1, read on the forward strand.
GAGGCCAAGGGACGCGCCAAGGACGTTGTTCTTTACTCTTGCACTTCGGGCTATCCCGTTGCTTTCGAGGATATTTGTCTTCTAGAGATCGTTCGCCTGAAGGAAAAATTCGGTTCCCGTGTGAAAGAGATTGGCTTCTCGGGTCACCATCTTGGCATTGCCGCAGATGTGGCGGCGATCCCGCTGGGGGCAACATGGGTGGAGCGCCACTTCACGCTGGATCGCACCTGGAAAGGAACGGATCACGCCGCATCCTTGGAGCCCGATGGCATGCGCCGCCTCTGCCGGGATATCAACCATGTGGCCGCAGCTCTGGAGTATAAAAAGACCGAACTTCTCGAGGTGGAAAAGACGCAGCGGGATAAGCTGAAATGGGTTGCGCGCTAGAGGAATGAGAACCATCGCTTTCATTCCGCTGAGAGGTGGCAGCAAGAGCATTCCGCTCAAGAACATCAAAGCGATTGCGGGTAAGCCCCTCTGTCTGTGGGTGATTGAGGCCGCCGTTGCGTGTCCGGCGATTGATAGAGTCTTTGTTGCGACTGATTCCCCAGAGATTGCCGAGATTGCTCGGGGCATCGAGAGCGAAAAGCTTGAAATTGTGGGCCGTAGTGCGGAATCGGCCAGCGACACCGCGATCACGGAATCAGTGATGCTTGAGTTTGCAGCGACACGCGAGTTTGACCGTATCGTGCTTATTCAGGCTACTTCTCCGCTACTCCGTTCGGAGGATTTATGTGCCGGCTTTGAGGAGCTATCGCGAACCAGTGCTGATAGTTTGCTCTCGGTCGTAGAGCAAAAGCGCTTTATCTGGAATCGCAATGACTCTGGATTGGCGACGCCTGTGAACTACGACTTCCGGGCGCGCCCGCGTCGGCAGGAATTTTCTCCCTATTTTGTGGAAAATGGAGCCTTCTATATTTGTTCCCGGGCTGGCCTTTTACAAGCGAAATGCCGCCTTTCTGGCCGGATCGCCCTCCATGCGATGCCTGAGGAAACCTACTACGAACTGGATGAGCCCGCCGACTGGGCCATCGTCGAAAGCCTGCTTGGTCAGCGTAGATCGGTGAACGGCCGGGAGTCTGTATGCAAGGAAGGGCGGATTCTGGATCCCGCCGAGTTCGCGTGCCGGGCCTCGCGGATCAAACTCTTTTTGACTGATGTGGATGGCGTGTTGACCGACGCCGGGATGTATTATTCCGAATTGGGTGACGAGTTGAAGAAATTCAATACCCGCGACGGCAAAGGAATCGAATTGTTGCGCAAAGCCGGGATTCAGACCGGTATCATCACCACCGAGAATACGAAGATTGTTGAACGCCGTGCCGCGAAGCTGAAGATGGACCACCTTATTCAGGAGGCGCACGATAAGATGCCAGCGCTGACCTCCATTCTGAAAAAAACCGGTTTCTCTCCCGAGGAAGTGGCCTATATCGGTGACGACCTTGCGGATATTCCGGTGTTAAAAGCCGTTGGTTTCTCGGCTTGCCCGGCAGATGCTGTTGCCGAGGTCCGTGCCGTCGTGCATTTCTGTTGCCAGGCAAACGGGGGAGATGGTGCGGTGCGCGAGTTTACGGAAGTGCTTCTTGAGTCGAGAAAAGACGATAAGTGGCAGAGGTCTCAATCTTCTCTCAGAACCGATATGAACTGAGCTGTGACAGCCTCGTTTGAAGCTCCAGCATGACTTTGAAAGTAGAGTCTGTTTCCAGTAAAGCGAATTCAGGTTTTTTGTGGTCGGCAGCGGAACGCTGGTCAGCCCAGATATTCAGCTTCGTCGCATTAGTTGTCCTTGCTCGGCTGCTTACGCCGGAATCGTTCGGTGTTGTGGCAACTGCAACGATATTGGTCTCGTCGTGCTTGCTAATCACCGAGCAGGGGTTGGGGGATGCGCTCGTTCAGCGACGAGAGGTTGATGACCTCCATTATTCAAGTGTCTTCTGGCTCAATCTAGCGATTGCTGCCGTATGTGCTGTCGCTCTTTTCGGCGCGGCGGGAATCCTTTCAAGCTGGCTGAAAATGCCGAAATTGATTCCGGTCATTCAAGTGCTTAGTGTGGTTCCCCTCATAAATGCGACCTCAAAGGTGCACGAAGCGATGCTGCGGCGGAATTTGGAATTTCGCGGCCTCGCAGTCCGACGAGTTGCAAGCTCCTTCGTGGGACTGATCGTTGCAATCACGACGGCGCTATTCGGGTTCGGCGCGATGAGTCTCGTTTTTCAGCAGATTACAGCGGAGACGGTGGGATGTATCGTCCTCTGGCACCAGACGGCATGGCGGCCATCGATTGCATTTTCAAAAGTGCGTATTCAGCAGCTTTTGGGTTTCGGGACATCGATGTTCATTCTTTCCATCGTGACCATGCTCAATACCCGGGTTGACGACATGGCAATCTCAATCAATCTTGGCGCGGCTGTCCTTGGAATTTATACCGTGGCTTATGGCTTCCTCCGTGCCATCAATGGCGGCTTTAACGGCATTGTCCTTCGAGTCGCTTTTTCTCAATTTTGCCGATTGCAGGACCAAGCCGAAGCCATAAAAGCAGGATTCCGGGGGACTTTTCGTATGGCGGCATACTCCGGATTCATTGTGTTTACCCTTTTGGCGCTCGGGGCAAATGACCTGATCCATCTTATGTTCGGTCAAAAATGGAGGGGAGCGGATGTGATCATGCGGATATTGACACTTAGTGCATTTTTCCAGCTGCCGACCTCATTTATCATGGTTTACTTACGGTCAGTAGGGTTTCCTCACCTCAACACGGGCTTCATGATAGGACTGGTCGCCATTCTTGCATTGGGGGTTTTCGGCTTTGTCGGATATGGTATTGTTGCGGTCGCATGGGTTGTTACCGGCGTGACGATTTTGGGATTCTTTGTGGCCCTCTATCTGGGAGCAAGAGTTTCGGCTCTCAGATTCTCGTGGTTTGGAACAGCTCTCTTTCTTGCATCCATAGCCTCTGGCGCCGCCGCTACGGGTGGACTTTTAGTTAAATGTCTACTCTCGACTGCGGAAGGGTGGCTGCGGTTATCCTTATCTTCCCTCTGCGGTTTTTTCATTTATTTGGCGGTTGTTCTCGCCTGCGACAAAGAATTACGAGAAAAGATTGGTAGTTTACTTTGGGGTTTTACGACTCGGATGGTGCTGAGATGAAGGATGGCAACATAATAATGTCAATTCAGCTAAATCAATGAACAAAATCGAAATGGTAACATGGATCGGCGATGATCCTTTGGAGCGTGGACTCTATTGTTTTGTACATAATCGCTAAATATAAGCGTCGATTTAAAACGTGGCTTTTTACCCGATTAGCTTTACGAAATGTGAAAGCGTATGGCTACCCGATTCGGGTGAACAATCGTTCACATTTTACCAGCAAGACTGTTTTGGGCAACAATGTTCATTTTAATGGCATTGAAATTCAGGGGTGTGGGAAGGTGGTCATTGGTCACAATTTTCACTCAGGGCCCGATTGCCTTCTGATCACATCGTTTCATAATTATGATTCTGGGGGGGCATTACCTTACGACCATACGAATATTGACCGTGGTATCTCGATTGAAGACAACGTTTGGATTGGGAGTCGTGTCATTATCCTCGGCGGGGTGACGATCGGCGAGGGCGCGGTCATTCAAGCGGGCGCAGTTGTAGTTAAGAGTATTCCCAAACTTGGAATTGCCGGCGGAAACCCCGCAAAGGTATTTAAAATGCGAGATGTCGAGCATTATGAACGATTGAAGCGAGAGGGAAAATTTCATTAAATGGCTGACTCCACAAAGGGGACGGAAGGGCGAGGCGTTCTGTTTTTGGTAGCTTCGCCGTTGCAGGCGTTGAGTGCCGTGGAGGCGCAGGATTATTTCAAAGAGTACGGCGAGCGTTGCAATGTCTTAGTGATCCCCGGGGAGACGAAACGGGCGACGAAGCAGATCCAAAATTGCCTTGCTCGCGGCAAATGGCGGGCCGTTTATTTTCTGCCTGATGGCGATCGTCCGAAGGATTTGGTTGCACGTCGGCGTATGGTGGATGCGCTTGTAAAGGAACACGGAGCTCCTTCGCGTTTGTATTTGGGCGACTTTAGGAATGTGATTGGCATTCATTTGGCTAGGAAGTATCGCCCTATCACCGTTATATTGGATGATGGAAGTGCGCTGCATCGTTTTACAGCGAATCGATTCGCAGAGCATCGTGCGAGCGGGCAGAAGGCCCGCTGGTGGGTTCCGGCGTGGCTCAAACCTCTTGCTCGCCGACTGCGCTACGGAATCTCGTCGGGACCATTGCCACCCGTCACCTTGTTTACGATCTATGAGCGGTTGACGCCGGCCCCGCAGGATCGACTCGAGGTGAATCGCTTCGAGCGCTTGCGCGCGGCATTTAAGTTGGAGCGAAGGGATGATGAGGTCTTTGTGATTGGCGGGTGTCTGCCGGAACTCGGTCTTGTCGATGAAGAATTTTATGATGCTCAAATCCACTGGATTGCCGAGCGCGCTCATGGAAGGAAGGTTAGTTACATACCGCATCGCCGGGAAAGTTCCGCCCGATCCGAACGCTATCACGCAGACTTCGGTTTTAATATAGTCAATGTGGACGTTCCGATCGAGCTGTTGATTCTTGAGCAAGGATGGGCACCCGGGCAAATTTTAGGCTTTTATTCCACGGCTCTGGATACCCTGCATTTGATCACAGCCGATTGTGGGGCGAAAATCGTTTCGATCAAAATTCCTGATTCTGCAATCCGCAGCACTGAGGATATATCGTTTATTAACAGTGTGTATCGCTACTTTGAAGGATATTCAGAGGGATTTGAAATTGTTGAGGCTCCGCTTGGCGAGGAGTCAAGAGGTGGAGGGGCTGCTGACTAGGTTATGCGCATTCTTATCGCCAACGCCACGCCCGTCCCGTCTCCTTCCATGGATAACTGCGGTGCTCTTGTCGCAATCGAAAAACAAGTCCCTCGCGCTCAATAGCTTCAAGACTTCACGAAATTTGCACTTGGAAAAACGCGCTCCCTTCTGCTTTTCACTGTATATTGCCATCATATACAGATTTAAGCGTCTCATCTAGGAAACCTATTGCTTTTTCATGAATTACTCGGTCGTAATCCCAACATATGATCGCGAAGTATTATTGCGACGTGCTGTTGAGTCGGTGTTCAAACAAACGCTTCCCCCGAGTCAGGTCATTGTCATCGAAGATGGACAACAGACATTGACTGCGGAAAGACTCTGTGGCACTGACGAGCGTCTCGACTTTGCAAGTAGCGGTGTACGCAAAGGAGCGCCTTCGGCACGTAATATCGGCCTCTCACATGCTCGAGAAGACTTTGTCGCATTTCTTGACGATGATGATGAATGGCGGCCGACCAAAATGGAAAAACAACTGGACTGGTTGCGGAAAAACCCGGCTGCCGTTGGAGTTGTATGCGGATATGAATATCGGAAGGGAGGGGTAAGCCATATTCGCGTTCCTAGCGAAAATACATGCAATCGCTATCGCTTTTATGAAAATTTATTCGGATCGTTTTCCGCGCTGGTCGTGAGAAAACAGGTGGGACCCCTACCGCTATTAGATGAGGCTCTTCCATCCTGCCAAGATTGGGACTACTTTCTTCGTTTGCTCACTCTAGGAAGGATAGGCGTCTTCGGAGAGCCGTTAGTCATCTATCACGCCCACGAAGGAGTCCGAATTTCCACCCAGGTTGACAAAAAGTTGGAAGGGTTGCGACGTATCGCCGAGAAGTATGACGCGATTGTTCCTTACGGTGCCCGAAAATGGATGCATGCACGCATTGCCCTGTGTGAAGCGATTTCCGCATCCAAATTGACCGCGCGCGTTTTGAAACTGCTTCAGGGCTTGGTGGCAATGGCACAATCAGATTTTCCAATTCGGGGACGTCTTGTTACGGCCACGAAAGCAATATGCGAGATCTTATTTGGTCTTGAGCTTACAGAAAAACTGTGGGCACTTCGCTTGAAAAAGCTTCATAGTAAATAAGCATATGTTTCGCAAATTTAAATGTGACATTATGCAAGCTCATCTCGACCCTGAATATCGAGGGATATTGATATGGATGACAGACATTTCGTTTTGGATTATTTTTTATTATCGGATGGCTTACAGTTTACGTAAGACGCGGTTTAAGATGTTCTCAATCATCTTCCTAGAAAAACCGGCTCAATTTCTCCTGGGGGTTCATTTACCGGGATGTGTATCGATTGGCAAAGGCTTAACAATTTATCACGGATATGGTTTAATAATTAATGGTCGAGTTGAAATTGGCGATCAAGCCACGTTGTATGCGCGCATATGCATAGGAAACCGATATCCTGGTGATCAGGTTCCCAAACTTGGTA
>JAATET010000066.1 GCA_015655545.1 Chthoniobacterales bacterium
GAGATTGGCCTGCGCATCGAGCCACCCGTGCGCGGTCGCGCGGGTCCACAACCGAAAGGCTTCGTCATAGTTCGACGGCACGATCACGCCTTTGCGATAAATATCGCCGAGCAGATTTTGCGCCTGGGGGTTGTCGTAGCCATCGGCGGCCAGCTTGAGAATTTGATAGGCCCTGGACGGATCCTTCGCCACGCCCTTGCCGAAGAAATACGCCTGGCCGAGCTTGAACATCGCCTGAGGCTCGAGGAGTTTCACGCTTCTTTCATACCAGGCGAAGGCTTCCTTGTCGTTTTGATCGGTGCCGCGCCCGCTCGCGAACAGATCGCCGACCTGATACATCGCCTCGCTGTTGTTTCCCACGGAAGCGGCGAGGTAAAAATATTTGAAGGCCTTGTCCGGATCGGTCGCGAGGTAGGATTTCCCAAGCAGCATTTGCGCGGATTTCGACCCGCGCTGCGAAGCCTCGTCGAGCAAGTCGCCGAGGGCCGCGAGCTGGTTCGCATTCAACAAATCATTCGTCTCGGAGCCGAGCTTCGCGGTGATCTTTTCGGTCTCGTCCTTCAGCCGGTCGGCGGCCTCGGGATATTCCTGCAAGAGCTCGTCGAGCAGATTCAATGCGGCCGCGTAATTCTCCGACATAGCCATTTCCTGGACGCGTTTGACCGCTTCATCGAGCGCGACTTTGCGGGCGTCCGGCGTGGGCTCCGGGGTCGGAGAAGGCGTGGGAGCGGGCGCGGACGTCTCGACCGGCGTGGGGGAGGGACTCGGCTCTCTCCTGCCGGCCTCGAGCGCATTTTGCATGCCGGGCAGCACGAGAAGAATCGCGCCGATCAAAGCGGCAAGCAGCAGCACGAGGACGACGGCGACGACCAGCGGCAGCGACGAGCGCGGACGCACGGCCGTTCCCATCATGCTGGGAAGTCGCGGTGGCTTGGATGGCGCGGCGGGCGCATCGCCGACCGCGTCTTCGAGCGCAGCCATGAAAGCCACCGGCGAAGGAAAGTCCGTCGAGAGCCTCATCGCGCGTCGCAACACCAGATTCGCATCCTCGGACAAGCCGGGAATGGGAATGAACGAATCCCCGGAGCCGCCCGCACCCGACATGCCGCCCAACAAGCGATAGGCGAGACTCGCAAGGGTGAAGACATATTCCCCTCCACTCGGGGAGGCATATTGTGCCGCCGGCATTGGGACCATGGTCGCGTCCGGACTCAAAGGCGCGACGGCGGCGAAATTCAGCGCGTTGAATTTTGGGATCGTAGCTCCGGTTTCCACGTCCTTGACGAGCGTGATCCAGTGCGCGGAGAGAGCCGGGCACGGCACGCCGGTTTTTTGCACGGCCTCCAGGCCGCCCGCGAGCGACGTGAGAATCTCGAGCGCATCGCCCACCGGCAGGGTGCCGCGCTTGCGCATCGCGTCGAGCAGCGACAGGCCCTCGATCCATTCGCGCGTGACGAAGCTGAGATGGTGCGCGCGCTCGAGGCTGTAAACGCGAATGACGGCGGGATGCTTGATCGCCTGCACGGCGGTCACCTCGTTTTCCAGTCGCGTATAGGCCTCGCTGGTCGGCAGCAAATTCGGATCGAGGATGAGGACCGCGACGATTTTTTTCGTCTCCAGATCGCGGGCGCGGAAGGTTTTCCCAAACTCCCCGGGCTGGTAGGCGTCGAGCAATTCCAGCCGCCCGGCCAGCTTCACGCCGGGCGCGGGTTCGAGCGCGCTCGGCTCGCGCGGCGCGTCGGTGATCGTGTCCGCATCGGCGGCTTCGGCCGGCGCGCCTCCCACGGTGCCGGTGTGCGCGTTCGACACCGCATCGACGCACGTTTCGATCTCGCGCCGCAGCTCGGTCGGCGTCTGCGGGCGCTCCTCGCGATCCTTCGCCATCATGCGCTCGAGCAACGCGATGACTTGCCGGGGCTGATCCGCGAGCAATTCCATTGGCGGCTCGCGGTGCAGGTGCTGGCTCATGACCTGCGCAAGCGATCCGCTGAAGGGCGTGCGGCCCGCGAGCATGTAATAGAGCGTGATGCCGAGGCTGTAGATGTCGGAGCGCGAATCGAGCTCGGTTTCCTCGAGCTGCTCCGGGCTCGCGAAATGCGGGGTGCCGAGAAAGCCGCCCTGCGTGAGCGTGGCCGCGTCGGCGGAATCTTTTTCCGCCGCCTTCGCGAGACCGAAGTCGATGACCTTGACCGTAAACTCGTCGTCGCCGGCCTCGCGGAGCCGTTGGTCATCCTCGCGGATGAGCATGAGATTCGACGGCTTGATATCGCGGTGGACGAGGCCTTGTTTCTCCGCGGCGGCGAGCGCGCGCGCGACTTGCGCGGCGATTTCCAGCGCCATGAGCGTGGGCACGGCGCCTTCGCGCTGCATGAAGGCCTCGACGGTCTCGCCGTCGATGAATTCCATGGCGTAGAAATACGAGTCGTCCTCGTTGCCGAGATGGAAGACGGTGGCGACATTCGGATGGCGGATCGCCGCCGCCGCTCGTGCTTCGCGCAGGAAGCGTTGGCGCGCGACCTCGCTGTTCAGGTAGGTCGCGTTGATGACCTTGAGCGCGACGTTCGTGCGCAGATTCGTGTCGAACGCCTTATAGGTAATACCCATCGCCCCGCGCCCGAGCTCGAAAAGCGAGCCGTCGTCGCGACGCAAGACTTCGTAATGTTGAAAACGAACGAGCTCTGCCATCCCTGATGCCAAGCTAGGTAAGGCACGCGAGGGCAATTGACAACCTTTGCGGTCCCGCGCCGCTCAAAACAGCGTGTCGTCGTCCGTCGTGTCGTCGTCCGTCGTGGGGTCGTCGGGCGTCGGAGTGGAAACCGGAGTCGCACCCGGAAGCGGGGTCGCAGTGGGGGCAGGCGTGGGTGTCGGCGACCCCTGGTCTTTGTCCTTCTCCGTCGGCACAAAGGAGAGATCGCCTTTGCCGCGGCCATCGAGCTTGAGCTTCTGGTTCACGGTCTTGGACTCGGTCTTCTTGTCGTCGGTCAGCTCCATGCGTGCGTAGCCTTCGTCGCGAAACCGGATCTTCGGATGGTGGCCCCGGTGCGCGTCGATCTCGATGCGGCGGTCGGAGACGCCGTCGAACTCGCCTTCCTCCATGATCTCGACCGTGGGCAGGTTGCCATCCGCGCTGTTTCCGGAGTCGCTGCCCGCGTCGGAGCTCGTCACGCTGCTCGTCGAGTCGGAGTCGTCGTCCGCGTCGGCGTCGGAAAAATCGTCGTCGCTGTCGTCGATCTGATTGTCGCCGCCGGTGACCGTCCATTCGACAAAGCCGGAGCCGTCTTTTCGGATCTTCTGCTCGAAATCGCCATTGATGACGTTTCGCGAGAACACGATGTGATCCGGCGTCTGGATGAGGCGCTCGGTCCAGCCGGTGAAGCTGCCCCCGGAGACATAGAGCCGTTCCCATACCTGGCCGTGCACGCCGTTTTCCGCGTCCCACGAAGTAAAGGTCTCGACGCGGTGCACGCGGCCGCGTTTGGTTACGACGCTGACCTTGCCGGTCACGGGATGGCGGGCGTAGCTCGGCACGGAGTCGCCGACGATCTTGCCCGAGAAGTCGATGCCCTCCACTTCGACGGTGCCTTCGATGCGGGCGCTGGCTTTGTCCTCGGCACAAACGCTCGTCGCCAGAGCCAGACTCAACCCCGCCACCAGTCCGCGTATTTTCATGGGCATGGGAGACCGTGGCACAGGGGCGGGATTTTGCCAGCGCGCTTTACTTCGACTTGCCCTGCGCGGCAACGGCGGCGGCGGCGGCGGCGATGGCTTCCTGGTCGCCGAGATAGTAGTGCCTGATCGGCTTCAAGTCGGCGTCGAGCTCGTAGACGAGCGGCACGCCGGTCGGGATGTTCAGTTCGAGAATCTCCTCCTCGCTGAGATTATCGATGTATTTTACCAGCGCGCGGAGGCTGTTGCCGTGAGCGGCGATGATGACTTTTTTGCCGGCCTTTACCTGCGGGGCGATCGTTTCCTGCCAGAGCGGGAGAAAACGGTCGACCGTGTCCTTGAGACACTCGGTGAGAGGGAGTTCGCCCTTCGGCACGCCGGCATAGCGCGGATCGTGGCCGGGGAAGCGCTCGTCGCTTTCCTCGAGTGCCGGCGGCGGGATGTCGTAGCTGCGGCGCCAGATTTTCACCTGCTCGTCGCCGAATTTCGCGGCGGTCTCGCCTTTGTTCAAGCCCTGCAGGGCGCCGTAGTGACGCTCGTTCAGGCGCCAGCTTTTTTCCACGGGAATCCAAAGTTGATCGAGCTCGTCGAGGGCGATCCAGAGCGTGCGCAGCGCGCGCTTGAGCACGGAGACGTAGGCGAGATCGAAAGTGAAGCCCTCGGCTTTCAGCACTTCGCCGCCGCGCCTGGCCTGTGCACGGCCTTCTTCGGTGAGGTCCACATCGTGCCAGCCGGTGAAGCGATTTTCTTTGTTCCAGGTGCTTTCGCCGTGACGGATGAGGACAAGTTTGTGCATTTGCAAAGGTTGGTTGCGGTGTTTATACAGGCGCGACTTCCGCGTTGGCAAGGCGGCTCGGATTTTCCATTTTTTTCGACACCGTGAAATTTTCCGCGATGACCTTCAACATGCAGTTCGGCCAGTCGTGGGACGCGGTCGAGCCGGACGCGGCGCCGATCGTGATCGGGGAGACGATCGAATTCCTGCGCGACGCGGATGCGGACGTGCTTTTTTTGCAGGAAGTCGAGCAGGCGCGGCCGGGCGGCGCGCAGTTGTGGCCGCCGCCCAATTTCATGCGGCTCAAGGAGGCGCTGCCCGCTTATCACTCGGTCTTCGCGTATCCGAAGGTGAACCCGCACGAGCTGCCTTTCGGCGTGGCGCTGGCGATCTTCGCGAAAGTGCCGCTGACCGATTTCCACGCGCATGATCTGCCGCCGCCGCCGATCGAGTTCGAGTTCGAGGGCAAAACGGTCGCGCCGTCGCATCGCCAGCTCATTAGCGCGCGCGCGCAGATTTCCGGGCGCACCATTCGGCTGTTCAACACGCATTTGCAGGCGTTTTTCATGATCAATGGCTCCAGCGACGAATACCGCGAGCAACGCGATTTGATCGAGGCCGCGGTGCGGGCGGCGGACGGACCTGTGTTGCTGGCCGGAGATTTCAACTGCGCGCCGGAGGAAGGCCTCGTCTCGCAATTTACCGGGGCCGGATTTCGCACGGCGCAAAATACCGAGCCGACGTGGCGGCGGCGCCCCTACGTGATGGATCATCTTTTTTACAATTCCGGATTGAAGGCGGATCACGTCGAAGTCGTGCCGACCTTGTGCTCGGATCACCATGCCGTGCGCGCAAACCTCCGCCTCGCCACCGCCATCCGCTGATGCGCCTGCTTTCGTGGAACGTCAACGGCATCCGCTCCGCCGTGAACAAGGGCTTCCTCGACTGGCTCGAGCGCGGCGAGGCCGATATCGTGTGCCTCCAGGAAACGAAGGCGCGTCCCGAGCAGGTCGCGCACATCGAGTGGCCGGGCAGCTACGAGCGGTTTTGGAATTCCGCGGAGAAGGCCGGCTACTCGGGCACGGCGATTTTTACCAAGGCGCCGCCGTTGGCCGTGACTTACGGAATCGGGCACGACGACCATGACCGCGAAGGGCGCGTGATCACCGCGGAATATGCGAAATTTTTTCTCGTGAACGTCTATGTGCCGAACTCGAAGCGCGAGCTCACGCGCCTTCCCTACCGGCAGCAATGGGATCGCGATTTTCTCGCGTATTTGAAAAAGCTCGAGACGACGAAGCCCGTCGTCTGGTGCGGGGATTTGAATGTCGCCCACCAGGAAATCGACCTCGCACGACCGAAGGCCAACCTGAAGACGCACGGTTTCACGGCCGAGGAGCGGGCGGGATTCGATGCGTTCGTCGCGGCCGGGTTCGTCGATACCTTTCGCGTATTCGAAAAAGCCGGCGGGCACTACACGTGGTGGAGCCAGATGGGCGGCGCACGTTCGCGGAACATCGGGTGGCGCATCGATTATTTTCTCCTTTCGCCCGCCTTGCGGCCCGCGCTGCGGCGGGCGTTCATCGAGCCCGCCACGCTGGGCAGCGATCATTGCCCGGTGGGCATTGAACTCGACCTGCCGTCCGACTAGGATCCTCGGCATGAACATGCCCCGTCTCTCGCTGCTTTTCGGATCCATTCTCGTCGCAATGGGCGTGGGAGCGTTCGTCGCCACCGGCGGCATCCATCACACCGCGCTCATTCCCGCGGCCTTCGGCGCCGTGCTGCTGCTCTGCGGCGTGGTCGGCATCAGCGCTCCCAATCTCCGCATGCACGTGATGCATGTCGCCGCGCTGGCCGGCCTGCTCGGCTCGGCGGGCGGCCTCGGAATGTCGCTGCCAAAACTTTCCGCCGTCCTGGCCGGAACGGCTGCCCGGCCGATCGCGGTCTGGTTGCAGCTGGCGATGGGCATCGTTTCGCTGGTTTTCCTCGCCTTGTGCGTGAAGTCGTTTATCGCGGCCCGCCGCGCGCGAAAAACTTCCGTCAATTAAGCAAGCCGGCATCGGGTCACGAACCGCGCCGTCGCATCGCCCGTCGTTCCTTCATCATTGTTGGTGGTCACCGCCGCCAAGGGAGCCGCTCCTGCGGCGGTCAAGGCATCGCCATCAGCCCTGCTAAAAGACTGAACTGGATATGTCGCCGGATTCTTCAAGGTCCACTGCGGTTTCCTTATTCCGCTTGCCGCGCACGCATTGCCGCGCTCCATTCCCCGCATGAAGCGGATCGAGACCGAGGAACTGTTGGGAGCATTGAAGTGGCGATATGCGACGAAAAAATTCGATTCGGAGCGTCGGATCGATCCCGAGACTTGGGCAGCCCTTGAGGAAACGCTCGTTCTCTCCCCCTCCTCTTTCGGCCTGCAACCGTGGAAATTTCTCGTGATCACCGACCCGGCCGTGAAATCTTCCCTGGTATCGCTGTCGTGGGGGCAAAAACAGCTGTCCGAGGCCTCGCACGTCGTCGTTCTCACGGTCAAACACCCCCTCACCACCGAAGACATTCGGCGCCACATCGACCGCACCGTCGAGGTGCACGGCATTCCGATCGACACCCTCGCCGGCCTCGAAAAAGCGATCACCGGCTTCGTCGCTCAACCCGGGCTCGACATCCGCGGCTGGTCCACCCGCCAGGTTTACATCGCGCTGGGCAATTTCATGACCGCCTCCGCCTTGCTCGGGATCGACACCTGTCCGATGGAGGGCATCGACCCCGCCGCCTACGATAAAGCCCTCGGCCTCGAAGGGACTGGTTACTTCACCGTCGTCGCCTGTCCTGCCGGCTACCGCGCCGCAGACGACAAATCCTCGATCCGGCCGAAAGTTCGCTTCCCAGTCGAGCACGTATTGACAAGAATCGGCGCATGAACCCCGCCCTCAAAGGCCTTATTCCCCTCGCCATCCTCCTTGCGCTCGCTCTCATGCTGGTCAGCAGCGCATTTGTCGTCGTGCAGGCCGGCCATGTGGGTGTCGTCAAACGACTCGGCGCCGTCCAGCCCGAGCCTCTCGTGGAAGGCGTCCACTTCAAGCGGCCTTTCATGGACGTTGTGGAACTGATCGATACCCGCCTCATCCCGATCAATGCCAAAGCCACCGCGGCCTCCAAGGATCTCCAAACCGTTTCGACCGAAGTCAACGTCGGCTACTCCGTGATGGGGCCGCTCGCCCCCATCATTTACCAACGCATCGGCGACACCTCGAATGTCGCCGCCGCCCTCGTCGAGCCCGCCATTCAGGAGTCGGTAAAAGCGGTCACCGCCCAATACACCGCCGAAGAGCTCGTCACGAAACGCGCCGTCGTGAAACTGGCCATCCAGCTCGCCATCACCACCTTCATCGACAATACCCTCAAAGAAAAAGGCATCGGCACCGCCGTGCAGCTGGCCAATGTCGCCATCACCGATTTCGCCTTCAGCGACGAATTCAACCGCGCCATCGAAGCCAAGGTCAAAGCCGAGCAGGAAGCCCTCCGCGCAATCAACGAAAAAAACATGCGCGTCACCCAAGCCCAGGCCTCCGCCTCCGAACGCACGCTCGCCGCCGACGCCTACAGCACCGAAGTCCAATCCAAAGCCCGCGCCGACGCGATCAGGCGCGAAGCCGAAGCTCTCAAAACCAGCCCCGAAATCATCCAGCTTCGCTCCATCGAAAAATGGGACGGCGTCCTGCCCCGGATCCAGGGCTCCGGCGTGGTCCCGTTTTTGAATCTCGGCTCCCTCGCCGATGAGCCGAAGCCCGCGGCAAATTAGCCGTCCCGCGAGGAGGCCGGATTTGCCAATCTCCGCGTTGCCGACCGTAATTCTTGCCCAAAAAGAGTGGCTGGCCCGCCGCGCGTCGCACGAGCAGCGAGTCGCCCCCTGGATCGCCCCGCGCCTCGCCCGCTCATCGCGAGGCGAGCGGCATCCCGTCGAGGATTTTCTCTTCGAGTATTATTCCTACCGCCCCGGCCAGCTTCTTCGCTGGCATCCAGGCATGGGGACCGTCTTGGAGGGGGCCTCCGCGGAGGAATTCCTCGCCTTTCCCCATTATCAGCGGCTCGGCGGCGGCATTGGCGTCTCGCCATCCAACCTCAAACCCTCGCGGCGGCAATTCATCCCGTGGCTGCTCGGCCTCCTCGAGGCCACTCGAGACCGCCCGCCGTTCTTCGGTTGCGCAGGCCTTCACGAGTGGGCCATGGTTTATCAAACAGAAGAAGTGCGCCATCCTCGCTGGCCCTTGCGGCTCGGCTCGGCTGGCACCGCCGCTGTCGTCGACTCCCTTCCCGTGCGCTGCAGCCATTACGATGCGTTTCGTTTCTTCACTCCCACGGCCCGGCCGCTAAACCGCCTCCAGCCTTCGCGTTCCGATGCCCTTCATCTGGAACAAGGCGGCTGCCTCCATGCGAATATGGACCTCTACAAGTGGGCCTACAAACTCGCGCCCTTCACCCCCTCCGAACTCGTCGCCGATACCTTCGCGCTGGCTCGGGAAATTCGTGAAATCGACATGCGCGCGAGCCCTTATGATTTTCGCACCATCGGCCTCGACCCCATCGCGATCGAGACCCCGGCCGGACGGGAGGCATACGAAGCCTGCCAGCGTCGCTTTCTGGATCGTGCCCGGCCGCTGCGAGCTCGCCTTATCGCGGTGTGTCGAAGTCTGATCCCGGCGAATTCAAACCCCGCTTAGTTCGCCGGTGCGGTCGCAGCCGGTGCTTTTTCCTCGAGCGCATTTTCATCTTTTGGCGAAGCGTTTTTGATCGCTTTGAGATTGGCCAGGATGGTCTGGGTCCACTCTTCAAAATCCGGGTGATTCGGAAAATTCTTCGCGAGCGAAATCCGCAGCTGCAAAGCCCGATTGGGCATGCCCAGCTTCTCGATATCGTCCGCTTTTTTCCAAAGGAGCCGCGGCGTATCCTCCTGCTCGAATTTTGTGAGAACTTTTTTATCGAGACTCTTGCTCGCGACGAGCGCTAAAAAGCTTTTTTCGTAATCCCACGTCGCGATCAGCTTGGGATCTTTTTTCTTTCGCAGATAAGGTCGAATGTCCTTTTCCAGAATTCCGGAAAAACTTCCCGGAACGGTTTCCCAATCGTCCAACGCCGCCAAATGCCCGTCGAGTTCCATGCTCTTGGCCACCCAGCCCGTGGTTACCGAGCCCGTCAGCAGCTCATCCACATAGCTTCGCGGATTATCCGCTACCGGCGCCTCCAGATTTTGCATGTTTCCGACCATTTCATTCGTCTTTTTTTCTTTTTCGTCGTAGATGCTGAACTTAACTTTCCTTTTATCCGGTCTCGCATCGGCCACCAGATCCACCGATTTGTAGAGTTGGGCTAGGTAATCCCAAACCTTCGCCTGCATCGGTTCCGAGGATTCTTCTCCGGCACGTTCCAGCGTCATGGCCAGATACTGAAGATGCAGTGCCGCCGCGCTATCCACGTCGTGATTGGAAAACAGTCGCTGGTTGTCTTTTTTCCATTTGGCACCGTCGGTGGCTCCGTTTTTCACATCGCCGAACCGTGTTTTCATCATGCACCCGAGCACAAAGTTTCCCGCGTTTCCACTCTGATGAATGGTTTTTTCCAGCTGGTCCCAAGCATTGTGGAAAAAGGCCTTTTTTTGCTGGGCTCGATAGGCGGCGAAGGCCTCCATCTGTGCTTCGAGAGTTTTCGCATTCGGCGGGGCATCATCCTCCGTTTCCGCCCCGCGAGCCACCTGCAAAATGGAAAGGGCAGCTACCAATACGACGACAGTTCGGGGAAACATCCTATCTAGCATGCAGAGCTTAACCCGATAAGTCGAGAATCGTTGCGTGAAGATATGATCACGACCGATGGATTTGCAGTTTTCGCGCCCTCTAAAAATTTCTCAATAGGGCTTTACGATATCTATTGGATATCGTTTAAGGCACTAGCCATGGAATTACGACGTCTTCGCTATTTTGTATCGGTGGCAGAATCGCTCAATTTTACGGTCGCTGCGCGTAAGCTGGGAATCGCCCAACCTCCCTTGAGTGTTCAGATTCGCAAGCTGGAATCCGAATTGGGAGTCGCCCTTTTTGATCGCACGAACCGCAAAATCCAACTGACCGCTGCCGGGAAGCTTTTTTTCCAGGATGCGAAGAATCTCTTGGCTGCCGCGGATGGCGCGGTTCAAAACCTGCAGGATACCGTGAACGGGCGCATCGGGACAATTGCCATTCGTTATACAGGATGTGCATTTTCCGAAACCATCACTCGCCGTATGCGCAAATTTATCCGCAAGCACCGAGGAATCAGAATAAAGCTGGAACCAATTGATTATAAAAATGTTACATCGTATGCTTTGTCCAATTACGACGCATGCATCCACGATGTAACCTCCGCAGAAAAAATCCCCGGGATTATTCTCGAGAAAGCTGCTGTTTTGATAGCCGTTTCCCCAAAACATCGCTTGGCGACAAATTGCGAGATTCGCCCCGCGGATTTACTGGGTGAAAATGTTTTATTGTCTTCGCCCGATCGACGGTCCGCCGCGGAACGTCTATTTGCATCCCTCTTGGAGGATCTCAATATCGCCACCGTGGTCGCCCCCTCCAACCTTTTGGAAAGACTTTGGCAGGCATCCCTGGGCCTGGGGGTGACTGTTTGTTCCTCGTCGGACCGCTCGGCAACGGATGCCGTTTTAAAACCCCTGGCCGGGGGAGAATCCGAAATCACCACCGTGCTCACTCCAAATCCGAACTCTCGGGCCGCAGGGCTGTCTGCTTTTGTCGACTTTATTCAGGCGTAGCGGAATGGCTGCCCCGCTCCAGCCACACGCTGAGCAAGCCCACATCTGCAGGCGTAACCCCGCTGATGCGTGATGCCTGTCCGAGGGTGGAAGGGCGGACTTTCGCGAGATTTTCCATGGCTTCGCGTCGTATTCCCCTCACAAGAGTGTAATCAAGATTCCCGGGAATTGGCCGTCCCTCGTGCCGACTGGAGCGGGCAATTTGCTCTTCCTGTCGACGAATATATCCCTCGTATTTCAAGTCCGTTCCCAAAAGATCCCATAAAATATCGGGGTATTGGCTACGCATTTCTTCAGGCAGCGCCTGCCAGGTGTTTTCCGGTCGCTTAAGCCAAAGCTCCAAAGAAATGCCATCCACCCGCCATTGCGAAGCGGCCTCCGAAAGCCGTTTTCGTTCCGTGAACTTGTGTTCGAACTGAGCCTGGCGTTCCGGCGATGCCAAGCCGCAAGAAATCGCACGCCCCGTCAAGCGCATGTCGGCGTTGTCCTGCCGAAGCAACAGTCGATACTCGGCCCGGCTCGTAAACATGCGATAAGGTTCGGCGGCCCCCAACGTCACGAGATCGTCGATGAGGACTCCTATGTAAGCGTCGGAGCGGCTCAAAACCAGTTCCGGTCGTCCCAGAATCTTCAATGCGGCGTTGGCTCCGGCCATCAACCCTTGCGCCGCCGCTTCTTCATATCCGGACGTTCCATTGATCTGGCCGGCAAAATAAAGCCCTTCTATACGCTTCGTTTCCAAGGTGCGTTTGAGCTGCGTAGGAGGGCAAAAATCGTATTCCACCGCATATCCCGGACGCAGCATCTCCGCTTTTTCCAACCCACGCACGGTTCTGAGAAATCGATACTGAACCTCATAAGGAAGGCTCGTCGAAATTCCATTGACGTAAACCTCACCTGTGTGGAGGCCCTCTGGTTCCAAAAAAAGCTGATGGCTCGATTTCTCAGCAAACTTTACCACCTTGTCCTCGATCGATGGGCAATAGCGCGGCCCGATACCCTCGATCCGAC
The DNA here is from genome assembly GCA_015655545.1 of Chthoniobacterales bacterium. GTDB lineage: Bacteria > Verrucomicrobiota > Verrucomicrobiia > Chthoniobacterales > JAATET01 > JAATET01. The sequence continues at coordinate 12,261 of JAATET010000066.1, forward strand.
CCGCATAGAGTGGGGACTGATGGAGATTTTCGCGGATGATTTGGTGTGTGTTGTCGTTGGTATGTGTAATCCAACAAGGGATTTGTTCCACGTGGAACCGTCCGTTTCGGATTCGATTAAGGGTAAACAGCCCCTCTGTTCCCAAGGCCTCATCCCCCTCCAAAAAGCTGAATCGTGAGGGCGGGTCGTCTCCATCCTGACGATCGCATTGCGAAAAATCGATGCTTGAGGCCAATAAACGACAGGGCGTCCCTGTTTTGAATCTTCCAATTTCAAAGCCCAAACTTTCGAGACAATCACTGAATGAAGACATCGCGTCGCCCATTCGTCCCCCTGGCTGATTGCGCAATCCGACATGCAAAAGCCCTCGCATGAATGTGCCGGTGGTCACGATCACTGCTCGTCCCTGGAACGCGACCCTCAAATTTGTTTCAACTCCGGTTACTGCATCATTCTCGACCACCAGCCCCATCACGTTTCCTTGCTTAAGATCGAGTCCTGGCATGGACTCCATTTGTGCCTTAAGGCGAAATTGATAGGCCTTTTTATCACATTGAGCCCGAGGGGCGCGAACACTGGGACCTTTTTGGGTGTTTAACATCCGGAATTGAATGCCCGTCGCGTCCGTATTCAACCCCATAACTCCGCCCAAGGCATCGATCTCCCGGACCATATTCCCCTTGGCAAGTCCGCCGATTGCAGGATTGCAGGACATCTGCCCCACGGTATCGGCATTCTGGGTCAGAAGAAGAGTCTGGCACCCCAACCGTGCCGCCGCAGACGCCGCCTCGATGCCGGCATGGCCGGCACCAATTACAATCACGTCATATCGTTTGGGATATCTAAACATTGGTAAACCGGCAGCGTATCATATAGTAGCTCTTGTCCAAAGCCTTGTCCCGCACGGGTTGTTCCACGTGGAACTATGGCCGGTCTAAAATTCCGGTCGATGCACGAGGAAACAGCTCGGAAAGGGTCCATTCCTCGATCTCATCGTGCAAAGTGACGAGAATCACTTTCAGATGTGGATTGAACTCTGCGAGCACTTGCCGACAGGCTCCGCATGGACTAACCGGCTTTTTCGTATCGGCGACAATGACGATCGCCGCGAACTGATTCTCACCTTCTGTAATCGCGCGCCCTAGAGCCACCCGCTCCGCACACATCGTTAGTCCAAAACTGACATTCTCAACATTGCAACCTGCAAAAATCCGGCCATCCATGGAAACCAATGCCGCTCCAACCTTAAAATTTGAATAAGGTGCATATGCGAGCTTTCTCGCCGCTTTAGCGGCAGCAATCCATTGTTCCATGGCGTTAGGTTTCATCCTTGTCACGAGCGGCTTGTGATCGCAAGGAGGAAGGAGGTGTCCGCATTGGACATAATATGTATAATAATACCCATTCCGCGCCCTGAAATCGAAGGGCAATATATGGGTGGAAAAGATCTCGATTCAAAAGGTTGAACAAATTTTGAAACCATAAAGGGCGGTATCGATCGTGCTTACATACTCATAAAAATGGGAATAAACTCGCGCTACGCGACTCATCCCTGCATGAAATTCTGGTTGCTGGCTGCCGCACTATCGCTTTCTAATATACACGCTAAAGATATGAGCTCACCCCAAAAGACTGCCGTGATCGGCGGGGGTTGTTTCTGGTGCACCGAGGCCTTGTATTCTGAAGTGCCCGGGATCGTATCGGTTGTTTCCGGATTCGCTGGCGGCACGACGCCGAACCCCACCTACGAAGACGTTTGCCGCGGCCAGACCGGACATGCGGAAGTCGTCCAGATCACCTATGATCCGACTCAAATCTCTTACGAAAAAATCATCGATCTTTTCTGGAAGGCGCATGATCCCACGACTCTGAATCGCCAAGGTGCGGACAGCGGCACACAATATCGATCGATCATTCTTTATCAGACACCCGACGAACGCACGGAAGCGGAAAAATCGAAAGCGGCGGCTCAAAAGGATTTCAAAGACCCAATCGTCACCGAAATCAAACCGCTCGATGTGTTCTATCCCGCCGAGCAGCACCATCAGGATTTTTACAAAAACAATCCAAACTACGGCTACAGCGAGGCGGTCATCGCGCCGAAGTTGGAAAAATTCCGCAAAGCACAGGACAAATAGAAACGACACAGCCGGGCTGTCTCGAGTGCGGACCGAATTTCACAATCTCGTCGGCATCGTGATGAAAAATCATCTCCTCACTCGAGATCGCGATTATCTCGCAGAGCTGGCATCCTACAGTGCGACCCGCGTTTGCTATCACCGCCCTGGATTCCGATCTTTTGCTCGAAAAGCTTGAGCCTCTGGCAATCAAGGAGCGTCCACCATTTCCGGCAACCGCTTTCCGACGCAGAGGGAACTCTTCCAGCGGGCTATTTTCTTGGAGGCGCGGAAAGGGGCTTTAAATCCATTCCGCACCATGACTTCTTCTTGAGGTCGAACGCACGTTCGAAGGCTGTCTGCCAGGAAGGAAAATTTGATTTCACGGCTACCACCTCTTTCTGAGCGTTCACCAAGGCAAGGACGTAGCCTTTATAACGCTGCCCGAAAACGGCATCGGTATCATCCCATTTGAGAGTGATCTCTTCGCATTGATGGCGAATTTCACGACCTTCGGCCGAGCCATTCAAACTCACATCGAATGTGCCGGCATCGACCACGAGATACGCTTTCTTGTCCACGAGCGACTGCGCCAGCGTCCAATAATACACGGTCAATCCCTCGACGGATTTATTGAGGTCCAGATTCTTGACGACGATGTCGAGCTGCACCTTTTGCAATTTATCGTCCCAGTCCCCGCCGGCGATTTTCGTGGAGCGTGAGCGGGTGGCGTCGATCGAGACTTTTGGCGGATTCTTGGCTATCGGCATTGCCGCGCGGCCCGGCGACCCGAATCCAGCCATGGCTAATAAGACCAAAAGAAACCTCTCCGCCGTCAATCTTCGCGTCATGGTGCGCAAACTGCCAAAACGAATCCCTCCAAAGCAAGTATGAATTAATCCGTTCCATGCACGGTTTCCATTTTCCCTGTTGCCAAGGAGGGCGCGGTCGGGAATTATTACGGGCTTGTCTTGGAACTCTTCGTGCTCACTGAGAGCTGAAGAAACACACCTATTTACCGAACTATGACCTCAGCAACTGCCGAACCCGAAGTCAGCCCGGTGGACTACGCCAAAGCGCCCATCAACGCTTCGCTCACCAAAGCCGACAAAATCGAGTTCCTTCGTCAGTTGTATGTGATCCGCAATTTCGAGCGCGTCGCGCTCAAGAACTACAACGAAGGCAAGATGGGCGGCTTCCTCCATCTCTATATCGGCCAGGAGTCCGTCGCCGTCGGCACCTGCTCGCTCATGGGCGAGAACGACCACGTCATCACCGCCTACCGCGATCACGGCCACGCCCTCGCCGTCGGCATGGGCATGAACGAATGCATGGCCGAGCTCTTCGGCAAAGCCACCGGTTGCTCAAAGGGCAAAGGCGGCTCGATGCACTTTTTCGCTCCCGATAAAAATTACTGGGGCGGCCACGGCATCGTCGCCGGCCAGACCCCGCTCGGCCTCGGCCTCGCATTCGCCACGAAATACAAAGGCCTCCAGGGCTCCTGCCTCGCCTTCCTCGGCGATGGCGCCGTGAACCAAGGCGTCTACTACGAGTGCCTGAACCTCGCCTCCCTCTGGAATCTCCCCATCGTCTACATCATCGAGAATAACCGCTACTCGATGGGCACCAGCCTCGAGCGTTCGTCCGCATTCAAGAATTGCCTCGCGGGCCGTGCCGATGGTTTCGGCATCGTCTGGGACATCGCCAACGGTGAAGACATTTACGAAGTCCGCGCCAAGACCTGGACCGCCATGCAACGCGCCCACAACGAATCCCGCCCCACCGTCCTCGAGATCGATACCTATCGCCACTACGGCCACTCCGTCGCCGACGCGAAGCACAAAGGCGGCTACCGCACCGCCGAGGAAATCGAGAAATACAAGATCCAGCACGATCCCGTTCTCGTCTGGCGCCGCCGCATGATCGAGGAGGGCGTCGTCACCGCCGAAGAAGCCGACGCGATCGACAAGCAAACCCGCGCCGAGGCCACCGCTTCCGTGAAGTTCGCCGAGGAGAGCCCCGATCCCACCGTCGAGTCCATCCAGGAGGACGTCTACTTCGAAGTCGACCGCCAGACCGAGGCCGGCCGCACCGGTCGCCATTTCTTCAACGACTAGTCACTTCGCATTCCCCATTTCGCATTTCGAATTATGGCATTGATTGAATACCGCGACGCTCTGAACCAGGCCTTCGCCGAAGAAATCGAGCGCGACCCGAATGTTTACCTCATCGGCGAGGAAGTCGCCGAATACGACGGCGCCTATAAAGTGACCCGCGGCCTCTGGCAGAAATACGGCGACAAGCGCGTGATGGACGCCCCGATCAGCGAAGCCGGCTTCATCGGCATGGCCGTCGGCTCCTCGATGCTTGGCCTCCGCCCCGTCATCGAGCTCATGTTCTGGAGCTTCTGCACCGTCGCCTACGACCAGATCATCAACAACGCCGGCTGCGTCCGCTACATGAGCGGCGGCTTGATCAATTGCCCCATCGTCATTCGCGGCCCCGCAAATGGCGGCACGAACGTCGGCGCCACCCACTCGCACACGCCGGAGAACTGGCTCGCGAACATCCCGGGCTTGAAAGTCGTCAGCGCCGCCACGGCCTACGATGCGAAAGGCCTCATGAAAGCCGCGATCCGTGACAACGATCCCGTCATGTTCATGGAGAACACGCTGCTCTACGGTGAAAAAGGCGAAGTCCCCGAAGAAGAATACGTCATCCCGCTCGGCAAGGCCGACATCAAGCGCGCCGGCACCGACATCACCTTCATCGGCCACGGCCGCGCCGCGCTCACCGCGCTCGAAGCCGCCAACCGCCTCGCCGAAGAATGCGGCATCCAGGCCGAAGTCATCGACCTCCGTTCCATCCGCCCGCTCGACGAAAACGCCATCATCTCTTCCGTTTCGAAAACCCACCGCGTCGTCCTCGTCGATGAGAACAAGCCATTCTGCGGCGTCTCCGCCCAGATCGCCACGCTCATCCAGGAAAAAATCTTCGACGAGCTCGACGCCCCGATCCGTCGCGTTTGCACGCTCGACGCCCCGGCTATCTACAGCCCCGCCGTCGAGAAATTGCAGCTGCCCACCGTCGAGCGCGTCATCGAAAAAGCTCTTGGTATTCTCTAAGCGTCATCCGCTCCCTCGCACCGCTTAAAAACTTAAAACTTCAGACTTAAAACCCCTTCCTTCCATGCCAGTAATCAACATGCCAAAATTGAGCGACACCATGACCGAGGGCACCCTCGTTCGCTGGCTCAAAAAGGAAGGCGACACCGTGGAAGCCGGCGACATCCTCGCCGAAGTCGAAACCGACAAGGCCACGATGGAAATGGAATCCTTCGACGACGGCGTGCTGAAAGAAATCTATGTCAAGGAAGGCGGCAAAATCGGAGTCGGCCAAAAGATCGCCCTCATCCTCGCCGAAGGCGAAAGCGCCGACGCTCCCGCGGACAAACCAGCGGCCCCCGCCAGCGGAAACAAGGCCGAAGGCAAGGAAAAATCTTCCACCCCCGCCGATCCGTCGAAAGGCAGCGCCACCTCCGCGCCGGTTTCTTCTGCTTCGCCAAAGGATCAGGAAGTCCGTGGTCGCGTCAAAGCCTCCCCGCTCGCCAAGAAAGTCGCCGCCGAGCGTGGCGTGAGCCTCGAAGGCATCACCGGCTCCGGTCCCGGCGGCCGCATCATCGAGAAAGACGTCCCCACCAAATCTTCCTCATCCACTTCCTCTTCATCTTCCTCCGCCCCAATCAAGCTGGAAAAAACCGGCGGCGAGGAAACCCGCATCGAACTCTCCGGCATGCGCAAGATCATCGCCGAGCGCCTGCTCGCGAGCAAAACGCAGATCCCGCATTTCTACCTTTCCGTCGAAGTCGACGCCGCGCCGCTCATGCGTCTCCGCAAGGAAGTGAACGCCGCCAACGAAGCAGCCGAGCAGCCGAAGATCACGGTCAACGATTTCGTCCTCCTCGCCGTCGCCCGCGCCGCGCAGCAATGTCCCAAGGTCAACGCCGCCTGGGGTGGCGACCACGTCATGCAATACGGCAGCGTGAACATTTCCGTGGCCATCGCCGTCGAGGACGGCCTCGTCACGCCGGTCATCCGCAATGCCCAGACTCTCTCGCTCCGCGAAATCAGCACCGCGGTGAAAGATCTCGCCATCCGCGCTCGCAACAAAAAACTCAAGCCCGAGGAATACGCCGGCGGCACGATCACCGTCTCGAATCTTGGCAGCTACGGCATCGAGCAGTTCTACGCGATCGTCAACCCGCCGCAGGCCGCGATCCTCGCGGTCGGCGCCATTGTCAAAAAGCCGGTCGTCAACGCGAAGGGCGAAATCGTGGTCGGCGAACGCATGAACATCTCGCTCAGCGGCGACCACCGCGTCGTCGATGGCGCCGTCGGGGCCGAATACATCACCGCCCTCCGCAAGCTCATCGAGAACCCGGCGCTCATGCTGTTCTAGGAAAACTAAACAGGATTTTGCAGGATTATCGGAATTTACAGGATTGATGAAAATCCCGGGGAGAAAATTCCCTTCTCCCTCATCTCCTGTTAATCCTGCAAATCTTGTAAATCCCGTTTAGTTCGATCCTCCGCCGCATAGCTATGCGGTCGGGAAGGGATTTCGCTCGGCGAAGCCCTTCTGGTGCCAGTAGGGATACGTCATCGTCACCGCGCTCGCGGCATCGAGCTGCGCGACCTGCTCGGGAGCGAGGCTCCAGTCCGCGGCGGCGAGGTTCTGGCGAAGCTGCTCCTCGTTGCGCGCGCCGATGATCACGCTGGCCACCGTCGGCCGCCGCAGGAGCCAGTTCAGCGCGATCTGCGCGACCGTCTTGCCGGTCTCCGCGGCGACGGCGTCGAGCGCGTCCACCACGCGGTAGAGACGTTCGTCGTCCACCGGAGGGCCGAACTCCGTGTTCTTCGGATCCCGCAGGCGGCTCGTCTCGGGCAGCGGCTGGCCGCGGCGGATTTTTCCCGTGAGGCGTCCCCAGCCGAGCGGGCTCCAGACGATGGTGCCGACTCCCTGGTCGAGTGCGAGCGGCATGAGCTCCCACTCGTATTCGCGGCCGATCAGCGAATAGTAGGCCTGGTGCGCGACATGGCGCGGGAGGCCGTATTTATCGGCCACGGCGAGTGACTTCATGAGATGCCAGCCGGAAAAATTCGAGCAGCCGATGTAGCGGATCTTCCCCGCACGCACGAAGCCGTCGAGCGTGCCGAGGACTTCCTCGATCGGCGTCATCGCGTCGAATCCGTGGAGCTGGAAGAGGTCGATGTAATCGGTGCCGAGCCGGCGCAGGCTGCCCTCGATGGCATTCGTGAGATGATGCCGCGAGGAGCCCGCGTCGTTCGGCCCCGGGCCCGCGCGGAAGGTCGCCTTCGTCGAGACGAGCACCTGGTCGCGCCGGCCCTTGATCGCGGCGCCGAGCACCTCCTCCGCCTGGCCGTCGGAATAGATGTCCGCCGAGTCAAAGAAATTCATGCCCGCCTCCAGGCAGATATCCACGAGGCGCGTGGCCTCGTCGGGGCCGACCGCGCCCCACGCTTTGAAGAATTCGTTGCCGCCGCCAAAGGTGCCGGTGCCGAGGCAAAGAACGGGGACCTTGAACCCCGAGCCGCCGAGTTGTCGATTTTCCATATAAGTAAATGTGGTTGCGCGCGGGAATCCGCGCTCTGTTCACCCGAACCCTCGTGCTCCCGCAGCCACATGAAAAGCGAAGATTTTCCCATGGCTGCCAATCGCGGGACCATCGATAGTTCTCTCCCGCATGGCCGCGCGCTACGACAAACGCTACTTCGACAAATGGTATCGCCACCCCGGGCACCGCGTCAGCACGCCTGCGGCGACGGCTCGCAAGGCGGCCCTCGCCGTCGCGATTGCGGAGTATTACCTGGAGCGGCCGGTCCGCACCGTGCTCGACGTCGGCTGCGGCGAAGGCCAGTGGAAGGCGATCCTCCAGCGCCTGCGGCCCCGCATCCGCTACGAGGGGATCGACGCCAGCGAATACGCCGTCGCTCGCTACGGCCGCTCGCGCCATCTCCGGCTGGGCACGTTCGGGCAGCTGCCCGATCTCGACCTCGCCCCGAGCTACGACCTCATCATCTGCAGCGACATGCTCTACTACGTGCCTCGCGGGGAGCTGGATCGTGGCCTCGCCGCCATCGCCGCGCATCTCGGCGGCGTCGCCTTCCTCGAAGCCTACGCCACGGCCGACGCGCTCGTGGGCGATATTCAGGACATCGACGAGCGCGACGCGGCCTTCTATCGCCGCCTCTTCCGCCGGCACGCGCTGGTGCCCTGCGGCTCGCACTGTTACCTCGGCCCAGAACTGGCCGGCATGGTGACCGCGCTGGAGCGGGATGGCTGAGAACCTCATTTCTTCTCTTCTGGAGGAGGCATTTAAGGAATGTCCAACTTGTCGGCAGGCCCGCCGTGAGATAGCCTGCATCCATGAACGCGGTCGAAATCATCGACGAAATCAAGCATTTGCCACCTGTCGAAAAAGCCCGGGTCATCCGCTTTGTTCAGACGCTGGAGGGAAACCCACCGTGGGCCGCCCAGGAATTGACCGACTCCGCGATCAGACTCTCGGCGGAAGGCGATCCATCCAAGGCGCAAATTCTCAAGGAACAGATCGCTGAAGGTTTCTACGGCGGGCATGCCTAAAGTCCGCCGGCATAACGTTCCAAGGCCGGTGCTCGATCATCTGCTCGATCGCATTCGCGACCGGGAAATTTCCGCCGAACAGCTCGGCCTGCTTGCCGAGTGGCTGGACAAGGAGCCGGAAGTTCCAGCCGGCAAATGGTTCAAGCGCTTTTCAGGCATGATTGCCTGTGGAGATGGTGAATTGGTCAAAACTTTTCTGCGGCTCGGCCAGGCTCCCGCCGGAGAGGAAGTAAAATAGCTCCCGAAGGGCGAGGCTCCCGCCAATCTGATTTCCTTTTTGATCTTGGAAAGAAGGCCATGAAGAGCACGAAGAGGATACCGCGCATCCTTCCGCCTTTCTTCGCGTCCTTCGCGGCCTTCTGTTCAAAAATTCCTTCCTTTCCTCCGTGTTCTCTGTGCCCTCCGTGGTCCCCTCATTTCCGGCTTGACATTTGAAAATCCTCCTGCCAAACACCCGCCCATCATTATGAGAATCCGCAGGGGCGTTAGGCAATCCGCAGGGAAGTAAGACCGCTCGGTTCCGTTTCTCTTTCCTCCGCATGGCTGCCCTCCCGGCAGCCCTTTTTATTTCCAAGGTCGTCGCCCACGGCATCCGCACCGGGGCCGATCGCGGCGACGGCAAAGGCTGGCCGTTCCTCGCCATCGACACCTATCCCGACTACGCCGACACCGAGCCCTTCGCAAATTCCGGCGCCATCTGGAAATACCGCGCCATCTACTTAGCTAACGACGAGAAAATCGGCCAATGGGGCGCCGCCGTGAGCGTCAACGTCGGATGAAAAACAGATTAAACTTAACTGCCACCCACTTATCCCTATGAAAAAAGATACGCACCAAATCGCTAAAGCAACTCTTAACTTATTAGCTTATCTGGCACTCAGCACAACGGCCCATGCTCAACTGACGGATGTCTCAGTGAGTGGAAATATGGTCTTATCCGTCGACAACCGAGATCCAGCTTACAACGATCTTAGCTATTCAGTAACGCCTGCAATGTTAAACAATACCACTTCTGTGTATGTCCTCGGTAAAAACGGGGATCCCAATCCAGAAACTCAGGTAACATTAGCGGACGCCCAGGCGACGGCCACATTTTCCGCCACATCGGATTCGCTATCCACGACAATGAACTTCGTTCTCAATTCCTATTCCCGGTTCTCTTACGCAGTCATGACGGACGACAGAGAATTCAGCTTTACCTTATCCGCCCCTTCATACGTTTGGATCGACCTGTCCGTTAGCGGCGGCGCTCCGGTAAGAGGCATCTTTAGATCTGTGACCACAGGCCAATATACGTTTATTTCTCCATCGGAATCAGGCTCCTATCACGGCCCTTTTGACTTAGGTGATAATACAGGATTTCTCTCTCCAGGCCAATACACCTATCAGCCACAAGTTTATAACGTTGGCGCAGGGGACGTCAGTCCGCCTGTCACATCGAATTACACGATTACAGTAACCTTTTCTCCCGTCACACCCGTGCCTGAACCCGGCGAATGGGCGGCATTGATCGCGGGCTTCTGCATCCTCGGCATCGCCGGCCGCGAGTGGCGCAAGCGCGCCCGGCCGCAAAGCGCCGGCTAAGCCGGAAAGCCCCAAGGCATTCCCCTGCGTCCATCGGCAAAACCCAACCCGGGAGGGCGAACCTCCCGGTGAGCCGACTTTTACATCCACGGCTCGGACGGAGCCTCGCCCTCCCGTGCGGCGTTGCGGCTCGTGTCAGGGCGAAATCAGGCAGGCAGCACGACCAGCCCCGCCGCACGCGCCACGGCACGCTGGCGCTCGTCGAAGGATGCGAACTCCCGGCTGCCGATCTCCTGCGCCGCCGCCACATGCAGCAAGTCCAGGCTCTGGCATTTCGTCTGCACTGCATGCCTGCCGGACAAAGCCTCTGCCCGGGCAAATACCGCCGCGAGATCATACGCGGGCCGTTCGTAGCGCCCCGCCTCGATGTCCGACGGGAAATCTCCCAAGGCCAGCGCCGCTTCCTTCTCCGTCAACTCCCCGCGCCCTTGTTTCAACCGCAGGACGTTGCGGATTTCCAACTCCTGGAAATGGGTAAGCGGCAGGGGAATCTCAAAGCCCACCACCAACGCAATGGCTTGCGGCGAGGTGGATTCCTTCGCGTAGAGCTTCAACAGAATGCCGGTGTCGATATACGCGCCTGCACCCATTGCGTGTTTGACTCAATATTCCCCCCGGCCTTCGCTTACGATTTCGGAGAGAGGTTTGCCCGGAGGCGGGCTTCGAAATCCGGCCACGCCACCTTTTGCTTTTTTTGCAGTTGCGACTGCACAAATTTTTCCAGCGCCGCCAGCTCGATTGCGTTCAGCTTGGGCACCGCCGCTTCGATTTCCTGCAACGTGCTCATGGCCCCCAGCCTTCCACAACCTTCCTTTCGTCACAAGCCGCATCGCCAGTGTATTCTAAAAATAGAAGCCCGCAGGATTTCCTCTCCCGTCCTTGTAAATCCTGTAAATCCTGTAAATCCTGTTTAGTTCACACTCATGGCCAACTACGATCTCATCGTCATCGGCGCCGGACCGGCAGGATATGTCGGAGCCATCCGCGCCGCCCAGCTCGGCAAAAAAGTCGCGGTCGTCGATTTCGAACGCGGCGGCGGCACCTGCAACAACTACGGCTGCATCCCGACCAAGGCGCTCCTCAAAAACGCCGAGCTCTACCACGACATGAAGCACCGCGCCGCGGAGTTCGGCTTCAAGATCGAAGGCCTCGACTACGATTGGGCCGCCATCATCAAGCGCTCGCGCACCGTGTCGGAGAAAGGCTCCGCGGGCCTCGACTTCCTCTTCAAGAAAAACAAGATCGATTTCATCCGCGGCATCGCTTCGCTCGAAAAGGCCGGCGAGGTGAAAGTCAAAGCCGCCGACGGCAAGGAGGAAACGCACGCCGCCGCGAAAATCCTTATCGCCACCGGCTGCGTCTCGCGCCCCATGCCGGGCCTCCCGTTCAACGGCAAGACCGTGATCGGCTCGAAGGAAGCGCTCCTGCTCTCCGAGCAGCCGAAGTCGGTCGTCGTCATCGGCGCCGGCGCCATCGGCATCGAGTTCGCCTATTTCTGGAACGCCTTCGGCACGAAAGTCACCGTCGTCGAAATGCTCCCCAACATCCTGCCCGTCGAGGACACCGAAGTCTCGCAGGCGCTTGAAAAATCGCTCGCGAAACAGGGTCTCACGCTCCTCACGAATCACAAGACGACGAAGACCGAGGCAACCGACAAGGGCGTCAAAATCACCGTCGCCGATGCCAAAAGCGTGGAAAAAGTTCTCGAGGCCGACCTCTGCCTCGTCGCCATCGGCGTCGCACCCGTGCTGCCCGGCGGAGCGCTCAAGATCGGCCTCACCGATCGCGGCTACATCCAGACGAACGACAATTACGAGACCACGATCAAGGGCGTCTATGCCGCCGGGGACATCATCGGGCCTCCCTGGCTCGCGCACGTCGCCAGCTTCGAGGCCACGCAGGCCGTCGAGGGAATGTTCGTCCCCGGCCACAAGCCGAAAAAAGTCACGCTTTTCCCTGGCTGCACCTACTGCCATCCGCAGGTCGCCAGCATGGGCCTTACCGAGCGCGCCGCGAAGGAAAAAGGCATCAAATACAAGGTCGGCAAGTTTGCCTTCATGGCCAGCGGCAAGGCCCGCGCCATCGGGGAACTCGAAGGCTTCGTCAAGCTCATCACCGGCGAAAAGCATGGAGAGATCCTCGGCGCGCACATCATCGGTTCCGACGCCACGGAAATGCTCGCGGAGCTCGGGCTCGCGATGAACAGCGAGCTCACGCTCGATGATATCCACGCGACGATCCACGCGCATCCGACCTTGAGCGAATCCGTGCACGAAGCCGCCCTCGCAGCCGAAGGACACGCGATCCACTCCTAGCCGGGCAACTCCCGCAACGCAGCACCGGAACGTCTCTTCGCGCAAGAGGCGTTCCTCGCATCGCGGGCATTCACGAAAAGATTTCACTTTTCGCATTGCCGTCCGTCGTAGCGGGACTCTCAATTTATTCCATGCGTCTCGTCCTGCTGTTTGCGCTCGCCGTCACTACGCTTCACGCAAAAGTCAGCTTGATCGGCTACGGCGAAATCCCCGCGAGCGCCAGGGATTCCCTCGGCGAAACGATCGGCGGCCTCGGCTCGGCGGTCGCATACGACGCGAAGACCGGCTGCGTGTTCATGATGCCCGATCGCGGCGCCGGCGATGGCGCCATCGATTACCGGCCGCGCTGCTACCGCATCCGGATCTCTCCGGACTCAAAAAATCCGAAGCGGCTCGTGGCCCGCATCGAACAAACCATCCTTTTCCGCGACAAGGCCGGCCGCACATTCACCGGCCTGCTCGCGGATTCTCACACGCGTCCGCAAAGAGGCGATCGCCGATGTCTCGACCCGGAAGCCATCGCGGTCGCGCCGGACGGCACGCTTTACGTCAGCGACGAATACGCGCCGTCGTTGCTTCAGTTCGACCGTTCCGGCCGCCTCCTGCGCGAGATCGCGCTGCCCGCGTGGTTCCAGCCGCGAAATAAATTGGGCGTTCTGGAATACAACGGCGCCGCCGCCATCGGACGCGATGAAAACCGCGGCGCGGAAGCGATGGGCCTCCTCCCCGGAGGCAAGCGTGCCATCCTGATCTTTCAAAGCGCCCTTGTGCAGGACGGAGGAAAACCCGCTGGCACCGCTCGCGTGCTTGTCATCGACCTCCGCGATGGAAAGCCCGTCGCGGAATACGCCTATCCCTTCGGACCCGCTCCCGAAAAATTCCAGGATCTCTCGGTCAACGATCTCGCGGTGATCGACGCGCACACCCTTCTCGTTCTCGAGCGCGACGGCCTCGGGCGGGACGGCCCGATTTCCTCCCCCTCCGCGCGCTACAAGGCCGTCTGGCTCGTGGACACGCGGCGCGCGACGAATCTGCTGAAACTGCGCGGTCAGCCCTACGACACGCTCGTTGCCGGAAAAAAACCCACGCCGCTCTCCCGCGAAGCCGACGTGAAATTCGTCGCAAAAAAACTGCTCTTCAACCTTCCCGATCTCCTTCCGCAACTCGGCATGAAACGCAGCCGGCTCGCCGCCAAATGGGAAGGCATCACGCTCCTTCCGCCTCGATCGAAAAAATCCCTCCGCCTGCTCATGACGGCGGACAACGACTTCCTCAATCCCGTCCTTCACTTCAACGGCAGGACGATCCCGTTTCCACGCGCGAAAGCCGCAGTGCTCACGCAATTTTTCGAGATCCTCGCGACCGTTCCGTAAGAAAGTCCTTGTTCCCGGACTGCCCGCCTCGTTTGCTCGGCGCGTCGCGTGAACGCTTCGCTTTTCTTCGACCGGCCTAACGCGCCCGCTCCACGCTGGGTGCGCGTCCTCACCGTCGTCCTCCTTGCCGCCCTGCTGGCCGGAGGTTGCTCGTGGCTGCTGGCCGGTTCCATTTCCAACTGGCGAGCCGTCTGGTCCTATCACGAGGTCTTCTGGCAGGGATGGCTGCTCACCATCCGCATCTCGCTCGAGGCGCTCGCCCTCAGCTCCGTCTTCGGCCTGCTGCTCGCGCTTGCCCGACGCTCGACCTTTCTGCTCCTGCGTTCCCTGGCCATGCTCTATATCGAACTTCTCCGCGGCTCTCCGCTCCTCGTGCAGATTCTTTTCTTCTGGTATGTCGTCGCGGCGAAAATCGATTTCGACAATCTTCCCGCGGCCGGCGTGCTCATCCTCTCCGGATTTTCCGCCGCCTACCTTGCGGAAATCTTCCGCTCCGGCATCGAAAGCGTCGGCTCTTCCCAGCTCGAGTCCGCTCGCGCGATCGGCCTGTCCCGCGTCCAGACCTACCGATTCGTCATCTTCCCGCAGGCCTTCCGAAACGTGCTGCCGCCGCTCGCCGGTCAATTCGCCTCGCTCATCAAGGATTCCTCCCTTCTTTCCGTGATCGGTCTCTCCGAGTTCACGCACTCCGCCCAGCAGGTGAATTCCTCCACCTACAGCACGCTCGAAAGCTATCTCCCTCTCGGCTTCGGCTACCTGCTTCTCACCCTCCCGATCATCGCGCTCTCACGCCTGCTCGAACGTCGTTTCCATTATGAAACTTGAGCTGCGCGGGGTCTCGAAGCGTTTCGGCCGGCAGCAAATTTTCGAGAATCTCTCGGCCTCGTTGGAATTTCAGCACGCCCTCGTCCTCGTCGGCCCTTCCGGTGGAGGCAAATCCACCTTGCTGCGACTCTTGGC
Organism: Chthoniobacterales bacterium; assembly: GCA_015655545.1. Taxonomy (GTDB): domain Bacteria; phylum Verrucomicrobiota; class Verrucomicrobiia; order Chthoniobacterales; family JAATET01; genus JAATET01. Next base: position 27,273 of record JAATET010000066.1, read on the forward strand.
CGGATTGATTCCCCCCGACTCGGGAACGATTCATCTCGACGGTTCGCCCCTTCCAAACGACGAAGCCGCACTGCGCGCCTATCGCACGCATCTGGGAATCGTCTTCCAAGCCTACAATCTCTTCCCGCACCTCTCCGCACTGGAAAACATCCTGCTCCCGCTCACCGCGGTCCTCGGTCTGTCGCGTTCGATTGCCACCGAGCGAGCCATGTCCGTCCTCGATCGCTTCGGTCTCGCCGACCATGCCCACAAACGCCCCCACGCTCTTTCCGGCGGCCAGCTCCAGCGCGTGGCCATCGCTCGCGCCGTCGCGATTCAGCCCAAGCTTCTGCTCCTCGACGAGCCGACCTCCGCTCTCGATCCGGAAATGACCGCCGAAGTCCTCGATCTTCTCGCCGAGTTGCGAGACGAAGGACGTCCCTTGATTCTTGTGACCCACGAGATGGGCTTTGCCCGGCATACCGCCGACATGGTGGCTTTTGTTTCCGGCGGCAAATTGCTCGAAGCCCGCGCGCCCGAATCCTTTTTCTCGAGCCCGTCTCACCCGGAAGCCCGCCAGTTTCTCGAACGCGTTCTCCGCTACTAACGGCGCAGCGCGGCGCACTTGTTCACACCGTTATGAAGAATTCTTTAGGGAAGGTCCCCTTACTTCATAATCTTAAAGCTGTGAACAACTGGCCGGGATCGTGTTCCTCTGTGATTTAAAGCCTGTTCCACGGGTAAAACACGATGTGAATGGCTCCATCATCGTTGCGGCGGCATGCTGATAAACGCGGGAAATTTGAGGAAATGGCACATTCGCCCGCAGACACTCCCGACTTATTCACAAGTCGCTCACTTCGCCTCAGGGCGTATAGCGCGCGGCAATGATCGAGGTAAAATCGTAGGAAATGATCCGGGCGCGGCCTTTGATGGCCTCCTGGGTTTTTCCAGCGCTCTGACGCACCGAGATCAGCTGCGGCACGCCGCCGGCCACTGAGCCGGAGCCGGAGTAGGTGGACTGGCGATACTTGCGGAGGCCGACTTTGACGCCCTCGAGGATGGTGATCTCCACGGAAAGGTTCGACCCGTTCAGCGATCCGGAAACATCCGCGCGTTGGTTGGTCAGCCGCGTCGAGCTCGCAAATTTACTGCCGGAAGAAATGCCGATGCTTTGCGTGAAGACCACATTGCCGCCGCGAAGCGCCGGGACATTCGTTTCCGTGCGATCGGAATCGGAAATTTGCAGCAGATCCACGGTGCGCAGCGCCTCGGCCATTGCAGTGGCATCGCGCTTGTCGGAAAACTGAAGAATGGCGATGTCGAGGCGGCCCGCATGCGCGGCGAGGGACGAGGCGAAAAGGCAGGCAGCGGCGGCGAAAAGAACGGAGGTGCGCATGAGCAAAGGCTTTCCAGAAGGCCGCGATCCATGCAACAGAAAACCCATGCCCGACCGAAGCGACACGTGGATTTCTCCCGACGGTTCCCGGCTCGGATATAAAGTCTGGTGCCCGGGAGAACCCCCGCGCGCCACGATCGTCGCGCTTCATGGCTTGAGCTGCCGCGAGAGCGATTTCGACCCGCTCGGCCAGGCCATGAGCGAAAAAAACATCCGGGTTGCGGCCTGTAATCTGCGCGGCCAGGGACTCGATCCGGTTTTGAAACGCCATGGCGCGTGGCTGGAGACGGAAGGAATGGCGGCGGATCTCGAGGCATTCGTCGAAAAAATCGTCCCCGATAACGAGCCCTTGTTTTTATGCGGCGACAGCATGGGAGCCCTGCTGTCGCTCCAGGCCGCCATCCAGAAACCGTGGCGCAATCGGATCGCCGGCTTGCTGCTGTTCTCACCGGTCGTCGCGCTGGCCCAAAAAACCCCCGCATTGCTAAAATCCCTGCTCACGGCCGTCTCGCGAATCGCGCCCCGCTGGCGGCTGAAGCCCAGCTGGTTCGTTCACGGCAAGGGCGTCGCCCCGCAGCTCACGCGCATTGCCGAGCGCCAGCACGCCATCCTCACCGCGCCGCATCGTCTCGGGCCCACGACGATCGGATTTCTCGTGAAAATGGGCGATCTGATCGCCGCCTCCACGCCGGCGGCCCTTCGTTTGACCGTGCCGGTGGCGGTTTTTTCCGCCGGACACGATGCCTTTGTGAGCGCCGGGCAAACGCAGGAATTTTTCGCCCTTATCCGTTCGCCGGACAAGACGCACTTCCACTACGCGGAAAGCTATCACCAGCTTCTTTTCGATCTCGATGCGCCGCGGGTTCTGGCGGATGCCGTGACGTGGGTCGAGACGCGATTGCCTACGAATACATCGACGCAATAAGCGGCGCGTATTTGTCGGTCACCACATGACGCCGGATCTTCAGGGTCGCGGTCAACTCGTCGCCGATTTCAAACGACTTCGGCACGAACTGCCACGAGCCAATGCGCTCGAAGGCTTTGAATCCCGTCTCCGCGGAGACCATGCGCCGAATTTCGGCATCGACCAGCGAGCGCGCCGTTTCGTCTTCCGCGAGCGAAGTGACGGAGTCCGCCTCGAGGCCGGCGGCGCGAAAGGCGTCGAGATGCGGCACGACGAGCGCGCCGAGAAATTTCTGATCCTGTCCGACGATCATGCACTGGTCGACGAGAGTGGACTCCGTGAGCTTGTTTTCGATCGGCAGCGGCTCGACGTTCTCGCCGCTGAGCAGGACGATCGTATCCTTCGATCGGCCGACGATTTTCAGGCAGTCGTTGAAGGTCATCAGCCCGATGTCGCCGGTATTCAACCAGCCGTCCTTGAGAATGCGCGCGGTGTTTTCGGGATCCTTGTAATAGCCAGCCATGATCTGCGGGCCTTTCGCGTGGATTTCCCCGCGCAGGCCGCGCCCGCGGCCCGGGTGGCGGATATTCGGATACAACACCTCGCCGGTATTGAGATCGACGATGCGAATTTCCGTCTCGGGATAAAGCGGACCGACGGTGCCGATCACGAGATTTTTCCACGTGCGCACCGCGAGCACCGGCGAGGTTTCGGTGAGCCCGTAGCCCTCGAGCACGGGAATGCCGATGAAGTTGAAAAACTCGTCCACATGCGGCTGCAGCGCGCCGCCGCCGCTGATGGTGCCCCGAAAGTCGCCGCCGACCACCCCGCGCAATTTTTTCAAGACCACGCCGTCGAGCGTGCGATACGGAATCGTGAAAATTGCGAGATTCACCAGATGCCGCACGAGCAGCGCGAATGTCTCCGCCAGCGAGCGGCCGGCGAGGTCGAGCTGCTGGCCCGAAAAAAATCTCCGCGCCCGCTTTACCTTCACCGCGCTGCGGTAGGCGAGATGGAAGAGCGCACGCCTGGCGGGCGTCGCCTTTTCGACATTCGTGAAAATTTTATGATAAAGATTTTCCCACAATCGCGGCGCCGAGCACATCACGGTCGGCTTTACGGAATGCAGGTCTTCGCCGAGATGGCGGATCGTCGTGTAATAGGTGCTCACGCCATTGCTCATGGCCAGCATCTCGAAGACGCGCTCGTAGCTGTGCCAGATCGGGAGAATGGAGAGCGCGCGATCATCGGGCAGCAGCTCCAGCGGCAGGTTGCGAATCTGCGAGATCATGTTCGCATGCGTGAGCTGCACGCCTTTCGGGGTGCCGGTGGTGCCCGACGTGTAGATCAAGGTGAAAAGATCCTCGGGCCGGATGGCTTCCAGGCGAGCCTCGACGCGACGATCGCCGCCCGCGCGAAGCTCTTTCCCGCTGGCTTCGACATCGGCCATCCGGAGGGTGTCCTCGGTTTTCTCGAAGGCGGAATCCATCACGATCACGTGGCGCAGTCCGGAAACACGGCTTTGCCGAAGCTTCGCGAGCGTCGCCGCATTTTCGACGAAGGCCAGCCGTGTGTCGGCGTGTTCCAGAATGTAGCGAATCTCCGACTCGGTGACGTCGGTGCCGCGCGGGACGTCCGCCGCACCGCAGAGCTGCACCGCGCAATCGCACACGATCCATTCGAGGCGATTGTCCGCGAGGAGCGCGATGTGTTCCCGGGGTTCGACGCCGAGAGCGATCAGCCCCGTCGCCAGATTCCGCCCGCGCTCATGGAGCTCGCGAAAACTTGTCGGGTCAAAGCCGCCGTCCTTTTTGCGCGTGGCGAATGCGGTCCGGTCGCCAAAAGCCCCGGCTGCCTCGCGAAAAAGATCCGCGATGTTCCGGGGATGAATGCGACCGGCCATGATTTATCGAGGCGGCTGCGTGCTGGATCCGCCCGGGGGCGCGGCAGCTTCGCGAAAGGTAATGCGCGCCTTGGTCAGGTCGTAGGGCGAGAGCTCCACGGTCACGGCATCGCCGGGCACGATGCGAATGAAATGTTTCCGCATTTTTCCCGAGATGTGCGCCAGGACGACGAGATCGCTGACCAGCTTCACGCGGAACATGGTCCCGGGCAAAACGTCGATGACCACGCCCTGGCTGACGATGGGTTCCTCCTTCGACATAAGACCGGCAGATTTATTATGCGGCGGGCTCAAAATCAACCCATCTCACGAGCGATCCGAGATTCGGAATGCCCTCGGCGTGCCACGTGACCGGCGGATATTGCATGCGCCCCAAGGCGCAGATGCGCGAGGCGCCGAGCCCGGAAACGCGGGCGGCATTTTCCACCGTCGCCGGCCAGATGCCGATCGCCCCGAGCCATGGGCGCACGGGCTCGAGTCCGGAAAAATCCGCCGGCAGCGGCTTCACGAAGACCACGCGATTCAGCGGGGAAGTGGCGAACCAGGGATCTTCTTCATAGATTACCGTCCAATCGGTCGAGCCCTCGCTTTGCCAGATTTGCGTTCGCACGTCGTTCGCCGAGCGGAAGGTGTAGCTGGCCCGGAGATCCGCGATGGCCGCCGACTCGCCCATCCCCAGCGCGCGCCGCGGCGTATGGCGGTTGAATCGCTCCATCGCATCCGCGAGCCGGGCGGCGTAGGTGCGGGCGAAACCGTCGCCGCTTTCCCGTACATAAAGATTATGCGGCGAGAGGCAGCCCTGCTGGTCATGGAGCGAGACATCGCCAGCTGCAGCTTCCACGGAAGCGAGGTCCGGGTCGTCGAAAACCATCCCGAGGCTCACGCGATGCCCGTGCGCCTGAAAAGGTATGCCTGCCGGCACGCGGCCGCGAAAATGCGCGATCGTCTCGTCGCTGCCGAAGACGATCACGGCTTCGGCTTCGCGCAGCCAGGCTTCGGGAAGGGCGGTTGAAGATTCCACCAACTTCGCGAGCGTCTCCGGCAGTGACGAGCAAAACGCGTCGACTTCCGGCAGCCCGCCCGCCGGCAGTTTCAGCCGATTGTGCGCGCCGAGAAGCAGTCCGCGCATTAGGCTTTGCAGCGCGGCGTGCGGAGTGTTCCCACTCACCACGTGAAGGATAGTCAATGGGGGAATCGCTTTCGAGAGATGCGAGCCATAGGGGCGGAAGCCATCCAGAATTTCCTCGTGGCCCAGCTCCAGGCGCACGAGCTCCAGCAAATCCGCCGCCCGCATTTTGCCAAGGATGGGAAACCGCGCCGCCGCCCCGGCCAGAGCCCCGGCCCGATCGTGGGTGGAATCGGAAATCCTTTCTGCCATCCGCGTTGAATGCCATCCGCCCGCGTCTCTCGCGAGTGCAAAAACCGAAGTTTCTGCATTTTTTGTTCCGCGCGGGCAGGGTTAATTAATTGTCGAGGAGTAACTTGTATCTGATATCAGATGAATTGGAGACATAAGAGTCGTTTTCGTCGAAAATTTTTTGTTGCACCTCCAAAAAAAGGGCCGTTATAACGCGCGCACTATGAAATGCGCGACATACTTATTGGCCGGAGTGTTTATTGCGATTCTTGCGGGTGAAAATGCCATAGCCGCATGCCCCTCCTGTCAGCCCGATCCTCCCAGCAGCAGCGAGTGCGCCGAACCTGCGGCTCCGCGGCATTCTTCCGCGGATGGCGTGGCGGTCCGGGAGGAAGCTCCGGTAAAAGAGGCCCCCGCATCGGATTCGGAATCAGCGAAGAAGAACGCGCAACATTAAAAGCCCCCGCCAAAAGGGAATTCCAAGGGTTTTGAAAATGACGACAAAAAATTTGAGTGGGATTTTTGCGCTGGCCATGGTCGCCGGCGCCTGGGCGAACTCCGTGGATCTCAGCGGGCCGCAGGGAGTATTGGGATACGCGGATAGCAGCGCGCACGCCCAATACGAGATCAATTATCAGTCGCTGGACGCGGGGGACGGCATCAAGCTGCCATTTCGCTACCTCTTCAACAGCGATCCGCAGGCGGGGATGGGCTGGGACGTTCCGCTGCTCACCGCCCACGCGCGCGAATTCGACCCCGAGAAGCGGTATGGATATATCGAAGTCGAGCTGATCTGCGGCAAGAAGCTGTATTTCGATTTTCCATCCGTGCATTCCGGGGGTGGAGGCTCGAGCGGATCGACTTACCTGGCGCAGACCTCCGCCCTCAGCCAGGACGGCCAGTGGTATGCGCAGATCACCGGCTTTCCCACGAGTCCCTCGGCCGGAGCCGGCGACCAGGGGGAGCACGACTTTACCCTCACGATCACGCACTGGGATGGCTGGAAGCTCTATTTCGGCCACGGAGGCCAGCTCCAGACCCTGACGACGGACACCAGCAAGGTGCTGAACTGGAATTACAACGGCTCCGGCCAGCTCACCAGCATCACCCTGGCCGCGACGAACGCGACCCTGCTATCCGCGGCCTACAGCGGCTCGAATCTCACGGCGGTCACGCTGAATGGCGACGCCTATCACCCGCAGACCAATACCAACGGGCAGCTGACGCAGATCGAGCACCCGGACGGCACGCTCGACACCTTCGATTACGTGAATTTCTCCTCCGGAAACGAGCCGCTCTACGCGAACACGTCGAATCCCTCGGGCGGCAACGCCAGCATCGAGCATACGAACCGCTACGGCTTCAAGCGCAAGCTCACGTGGGATCCGGTAAACCATTTCATCGTCAGCGATGGCCAGTGGAATTACACGAGGACCACGCCGACGAACTGGCATACTGGTTTGGGTCCCGGCGGAATCGATATGGTGATCGAACACTACACCGCAGTCTACATGAAGCGCACCCGCATCGCCACGGGCGAATGGGAGGAGATCACTTTCAGCGGGGCCTTGGACGGCACCCACACGATCCGGGGCATCGACGGCAGCGAGACGCGGATCACGGAGTCCCGAGGCCACGGGCCCACGTATGGGAAAACCACGAAGGTGGAGAAAAAGATCGGCGGCTTATGGGTGCGGACCTATTTTGCCGCCTACGACGAGACGACCGGCCGGGTGATCCGGACCACGGATGCTTATGAAAAGGATACGGTTTACACGTATACGGATCATGCCAGCGGCGATCTTCCGCACCCGATCTCCGGCTGGAGCGATTCGATCAACTTTGCTCCGCCGAAGACCAGGACAGTGACCGATGCCACCGGTCGTTATATGATTTATGAATACGATGTGCGGGGCAATACAGTGCAAGTCACCGATGAAGCGGGCGTGAAGCGTTCCTACGAATACGACAGCCGCGACCGAGTGACCAAGGTCAAAAACAACGCAGCCGCCGCCGTTGCCCAATACGCTTACAATAATAACAATCGTGTCACTTCGTTCAAGGATGCGGATTTGAATGAAACGATCTTCGAGTATTTGAACCGCTACGGCCGAAGCTGGCTCACGAAAGTGACCACGCCCACGGGGCTTACGAGGGAATTTACTTACGACAGTCACGGTAACCGCATAAGTGCCAAGAGCTTCAATGGCCAGACATGGACGCTTACGCCCAATGCGGACAATCTGCTGGAGAAGATCACCGATCCCGATAGCCACGACACGCAGTTCGATTACGACTCGCGCAAGAATCTGGCTTCGGTAGAGAACGCCCTCGGCGACACGACAACATTTGAATACGACGATCTCGACATGGTCAAAAAAGTGACCGACGCGCTCGGTCACGATTCGACTTACATAAACAATGGCAGAGGCCAGACGAGCAGTCTAACCGACAATCGTGGCAAACCCTACAGTTTCGAATACACGTCGGATGGCCCGCGCAAGAAGCTTACCTTCCCCGGCTCCTCGACGATTACCTCGGAGTACGATCTCGTGGCTCGACTTACCAAGAAAACCTTTCGGGACGGGACTTTCGTGGGGATCAGCCGCGATGATGCCGGGCGCGTGACGGGACTTTCGCAAAATGGCGGCAGCGCTCAAAGCATCAGCTACGATACGGCTGGCCGTGTAAGCTCGATCGACAATCCCGTAACGAGCACAGAGAGCTATAGCTATAATGGCGAAGGGCAGCTCTCGAATATCACTTATGGTTCGGACGGTTCGGCTTCGATGACCTATTATGCGAATGGCTGGTTGAAGGAACTCACCTATCCGACGGGTATGGTGGTCAAATACGAATACGACACCGAGGGACGGGTGAGCAAGATCTACAAGGATACGGTGCTGCTTGTGGCCTATACCTACGACACGGCGGGCCGACTGAGTGCGAAAGCGTTCGGCTCGACCGGTGCGATCACGGAGGGCTATAGCTACAATACCTTGAATCGGCTGACGAGCTTCACGATCAGCGGGACGACTGCCCTGTGGTCTGCCGAATATGGCTATAATGCCATCGGCAACCGCACATATAGCAAATTCCCCGCCGGCACGGGCGATGTCTATCAATACGATGCCATCGGTCAGCTCACCGGAGTCAAATATGGGGTCACAAATCCGCAGAGTGGCTATACCTCGGCCACCAGCCCTGCGGGATCGAGCATTTATACCTACGACGCGGCTGGAAATCGCCTCACATCGACCCCGCTAAGCGGCCCGACCGTCATCTACACGGCCAACGACATCAATCAATACTCGAGCATTACCAATGACACGCCGCTGAGCTACGATAGCCGTGGCAATGTCAGCGGGCGGGGATCGGACAGCTTCGAGTATGACGCCCTCGGCCGCCTCGTGACTTATAAATACAATGGAACGACGGCTTGCACGTATAAATACGACACTTTTGGCCGCCGCGTTCAAAAATACAAGAGTTCGAGCGACTACGAGAACCATTACAATCTCGGCACGCAACTCCTCTGGATCAAGAAACACAGCGGCTCGACGGATACCAATATCACATTTATTTATCAGCCGGGGATCGACCGGCCGGTGGCGCAGGTCGAAACGACGGGGAGCACCACGCAGGTTTATTACGTTCATCGCGACGCGCTCAATAGCGTGGTGGCGCTCAGCAACGATTCAGGGCTCGTGCAGACTTATGCCTATGATATCTGGGGTGGTTACAGCACGGCTGTAAATACCGGAGCCGCGATCAGTCGCTTCCTTTATACGAGCCGGGAGATCGATAGCGAAACGGGAATGTATTATTACCGCGCTCGCAACTATTCGCCGCAATATGGCCGGTTTATTCAGCTCGATCCGGTGGATTTTGCGGGCGGCGATCTGAATCTCTATAGATATGTCGTGAACAGCCCTGTGAACTTCATCGATCCTTTTGGAACGCAATGGCACAAGCCTTCCGACCATGACATGAATTTCGACAATGATGGCAATGGCATAGTTAACGCCGAGGATGATAATGATGGTATGGATTCCGATGGCGATGGCTTCGATACGGATTGTAGCACGGGTCAGCAGGATAATCATCGAGGCCCCGGTAACAGTGGGGAAGGCGGTAGTGGCGGCGACCCAGGGGGAGGCGATGGAGGCAACAATGGGATGGGAGGTTTTCTAACAATTAATGGAGGGTTTGAAGGATTCGGCGGGTTGCTTTCATTGAGTTACGATGCTTCCGGATTTCATGGTTATTTAGGAATGGGAGTCGGTATGGGGTTAGGGGTCTCTGGAGGCTTGCAGCTTGATAAAATCTCTGTTGGCCAAAGGGCATCTGGGGTGACGCTCAGAGGCACTCTTAATGGCGGCATAAGCGGATTGGGGGGAAACGCAACTGCTACATGGTCTAACAATGGAAACAAAGGTGCATCGGCGCGCTACGGCATCGGAGGAGCGGGAATTGGAGGGACGTTCACCGCAGGGTGGGCATGGTGACAAAATTATGCATATGGAAAATATACTCGCGATTCTTATAAATCTTTCGGCATTAACTTATATAATTACCTATGTAATTTTTGTAAAATATCTTCAATTGAAAAGGCCAAGTGTCTGGAGTCAATTTGGATCTCCATACATATTCAACAAGAAATTTTTCCCAGGAAAATTATTGATTTTTTATTCTTTAAGAAAGTTTAAAAAAGATAGCCTATCCAGGATGGAAAAAACGATTATTCTGGTTCTTAGAAGTTTATTTGCTATCGCAAGTATAGCGCTATTTATGCTGACAGTTATAATAATAACAAAATGAGAAATGCGGAAAGTGCCGAAAACAAAGGTCCATTGTTGTAGCTAACTGGCCGGGAAAATATTTATGCGCAAAGGAAACAAAAGGATGAAAATCAAAATTGGCTTGTTTTTAATCCTGCTAACGACATGGACGGCTTCGGCGGCAATGGTTCCTGTGCGCCGGCTCGAAGGTGAAAAGGGGTTCGAACAAGCACTCGCAATCCAGCAGAAAACAAAGCTGCCTATTTTGGTCTGGGCGACCTGGCACGAATGTCCGTATTGCGGGCAGGTGACGGCTCTCCTGAATAAAACCAAAATGAGACAGGCGGTTAAGGATTATCCGCATGTGATCGACGACGAGCACGGACGGACGCAGGAAGCCGCCTTTGCCAAGGAAAAGGGATTTCATGGCGGAACCTTTTACATTTTTTCGCCGGCAGCGGCGACGCCAAAAGAGCATCTTTGGGCCTGGAAAAGCGGGGATGATCGCGTGATTCTCGACGGTCTGGAAGGCACCCTTGCCGCAAAGCTCGCCGCGGCAAAGCAGCAATAAATGGAACCACAGAGATCACAGAGAGAAAAATCCTGATCAAATATTCCATAAGTTCTCTAAATCCCTTCCTCCGTGTCCTCTGTGTGCTCCGTGGTGTTTCAATAAAATGAAGATTTTTTGTTCAATCCTCCTGTTACTGGCGGCGGCACTTCCGATCCGCGCCCAGCTGCCCTCTTCCCCGTCGCAAGCAGAGATTACCCCCGTTTCCCTCATTACGCTGGTGGTCAATGGCAGCTCGTATAACCGCCGTCAAATTACCGTGGCGGGCTATCTGGAATTGACGGGCTCCGACTGGCTGCTCTACGTGAGCGCCGAGCATGCGGAGGCCAAGGATTTGTCGTCCGCGATCAAGGTGGTCGGCGGCCCGAATATGATGGCGGCGAAGGGCGGGTGGGTGCGACTCGCGGGCGAATACCACCGGCAATCGCCCAGTTCGAAGGAGCCCTGGGCCGGAACGCTCGAGGGAGCGACCGTTCCCTGACGCATTCTTTGAACAGAAGATCACGAAGGACACAAAGGGATGCAGCCTTTCTTCGCGACCTTCTGTAAAGCCCCCTTCCTGCATGTCCTGATCGGCGTCTTCGCCGTGGCTCCGGCGATGGCGGAGAAGAGCGGGGAACGAACGCTGACGGTCGAGGAAAAGCCAGGCGGCGACATCCAAAAGGTGCGCTTCGAATTCTGGATTCCGCCACGGCCAGTCGGTGTGCTCGTGCTGTGCGACGGCGAGAACATGCCGCCCAAGGCCTTGACGGGCGACGGGGACTGGCGCCGGTTTGCGAAGGAGCACCATCTGGCCCTGTGCGGGGCGGAATTCGTTTCCCCGGAATCCTTGCTCCGCCTGGAAAAAGGCTACTACGACGTGCCGGCAGGTGCGGGCAAATTGCTCCTCGATGCCATCGGCAAAGCGGGATTGAAGGGCAAGCCGCTCTTCCTCTACGGCATCAGCGGCGGAGCGCGCTTCGTGAACAGTTTCCTCGCCTGGAAGCCGAAGCTCGTCACGGCCTGGGCGGCCCATACCGTGAATGCGTGGGAGCCGCCCGTGGCGGGCCGGCCCCTGCCGCCGGGAATCGTTTCCTGCGGGCATTACGACGACAGCCGCTACAACGAATGCCTGCGTTTCGTGCAGGAAGCCCGGAGGCTGCATCAGCCCGTGGCGTGGGTGTCCCTGCCCGAGCTGGGCCACCGGCGGTCGCTGGAAATGGAGGATTTCGTGCGCGAGTTTTTCGACGCCGTGCTGCGGCCGGCGCCGGGCGACAAGGCGGTGACCGTGGACTACATCAAGGAGACGGAAGTCGAGCCCGCGCAGCCCTGGCAATACCTGCTGAGCTGCGAGCTTCCCTCCCGGCGGCTGCTGGCCTCGTGGCGGGCCCTCAACGTGCCATGATTGCACTGGGCCTGCCGGCGGAGTGGTTCACCCCGCGCCTGAATCTCGGCCTCGGAAACCCGAACAGCGCCGGGGCCTTGCTGGCCATGGGGCTGGTGAGCCTGCTGCCATTGAGCTTCGGCGCATGGTGGCGGCGGGCGCTCGGCCTGGTGGCGGCTTTGGCGATCGCGCTTGCCCTGGCCATGACCGCCTCGCGAGGCGCGGTGGCGGCCCTGGCGGCGGGATTGCTGGTTCTCGGCCTCGCTGCGGCAACCGCGCGTGCCGACCGGTGGATGCTGGTGCTGGTGATGGCGGGGGTGATTGCCCTGTTCGCGGCCAGCCCGGCAGGCAAACGCATCCATGCCCCGCAGGCGGATCCATCGATGGCGAGCCGGCGGGAGATTTTTTCGCGGGTGCCCGCGATGATCGCGGCGGCCCCGGGAGGATGGGGAGCGGGACGCTCCGCCGAGGCGTATCAAAACTGGTTCCAGCCGGTCGGCGACCTGAGAATCTTCAACCATGTGCTCAGCACGCACGCGATCTGGCTGGTCGAGCGCCCCTGGGCGATTGGCTGGCTGTATGTGGGCGCCTGGCTCTTCGCTTTCCTCTGGTGCGCGATGCGTGATCCGCGGTGGATGGCCGGAGGCCCGGCGTGCTGGGTGGTTTTTGCCGTGGCGGCGAGTTTCAGCCATGTCGGCGAAAAAATCTGGCTCTGGCTGCCGCCGCTGGCCTGGCTGGGGATCGCGACGGCGGCCCGAATCCGGCGCCGCGAGTTCCCGCGAAGGAAGGCTTTCCTCGGGCTGGGCGTGGCGGCCTTCTCGGTGCTCGGCGGCCTGATCCTGTTTGGCCGCCCGTGGCAGGCCGGGCCCCATTTGCGGCGGGGGCTGGTCGAAATAGCCGCGGGGGATGCGGGATCGGCATTGCCACGGCGGGTGAGCGTGTCGGTGCAAGGAGACATGCGAACCCGTTTCGGACAGGAGATCCGGTATCGCCCGCCGGCCGGCGTGGTGGTGGAATACGCGTGGGATCCCGCGACGACGCTGCGCGGGGACATCCTTTTTCTCGCGGGAGGAGTGAGCGAAATCCCGATGGAGCCGGGGCGATCCCTCCGGAAAGTCGTGTGGGTCTCGCCGGCGGGGATTCTGCCATGGAAGCTGCCGGCGCAGCTTCGCGAGGCGCCGATCGTCGTCTTGAGCGCGCAGCTTGCGCCCTTTACCACGGCCCCGTGGCGCAAATATTTCGAGGAAGGCGGCCGCGGCGAATTGAAGATTCCGCCGGGCCGGCGCGAATTTGTCCCGGATCCCTGGAGCCGAATGCTGGCGGAGGCGAATTTGGCCGCACCATGAGGACTCGATCGATAGGGCGCGGAATGCTTGGGCTCGGGCTGCTCGTCAGCCTTTTCGCGGAGAGCGCTCGCGCCGAAATCCGCAACGAGGAGTTTCCGCTCGCGGGCGACATCGCGAACGTGAAAATGGCGCTGGAGACTTTCGAGCCGTCTCCAAAGGGCGTCCTGGTGCTGGTCGGAAGGGCGGACGATGCGGAGTGGCGGCAATTTGCCCAGGACAATCACCTGGCGCTCTGCCTCGTGCGCCTCGTTCTTTCCGCCAAGGCATTGGCCAACGCAAAGACGTGGGGCAACTCTCCCGCGCCCGTTCCCAATGCGGGATCGCTGCTTTTCAAGGCCCTGACCCCCCTCCATCTTGCCGGCAAGCCCATTTACGCTTTCGGCTTCCGGGACGGAGGAAACTTCGTTTGCAGCCTGGCGAACGACCGGACGTTGCGGGTCTCGGCCTGGGCCTGTCAGGCCGCCACGCGATTTCCCGTCCCGGCAAGGGAAATTCCCTACGGCATCGTGGCGGCCAGCGACCTCGACAGGAGCCTGTATGACCAGGCGAGGAGCTACGTGAGGCAGCTGCGGAAGCGGGGAGCTGCAATGGCGTGGATTTCCCTCCCGGGCAAGGTGCAGCAAAATCTCAAGCTGGAGGCTTTCGTGCGGGATTGCTTTGCCGCAAGGCTTGCAGCTTCGAGCGTCAAAGCCATCGCGGTCGATAATGAAACAAGGACGGAAGTGCCGATTCCGACGGGGCCGGAGGCGGCCGGGGCGACTTCGATCCTGCCGTCGGCGACCGTGCTGGCCGGCTGGTCGGCCCTGCACCAGCCGAACGACATCGTCACCACGACGGTCGCGACGGGTGTGAAGGAATTTCCCAGGATCGTCCTTGCGCTTCGCCTGCCCGCCGATCCCGAGCCCCAGGCGCGGATTCTTGCTTACAGTTACTATTTTACGAGCGTCGGCAATGTGCTGCAGCTGGCCCGTGATGATAAGTTCGGATGGAACAAATTTGCGGCAAAACGAGGAATGGCGACCCTCACCTGGAACGTCGAGACCCTTTGGCAAAACCAGAAAAGCTTCGATCAGATCGAAAGTGGGGACGCCCTCAAACAAAGCCGCACCTTCGATGCGGTGGCCCGCGCTCTGGATGCCGGCATTCTCAAGCTGGCGAGCCAATATCAGCTCCGGGATTCAGGGATTCTCATGTATGGATGCTCTCGGGGCGCTAATTTCGCGCTGCGGCTGGCCATGCGCGAGCCGCAGCGCTTCTCCGCCGTCGTGGCCCATATTGCAAACTCCTTCGAGCGGCCCCAGCCGGCCGCGGGCGGCGTGGTGTGGGCCATCACCAACGGGCAGCTCGATCCCGGCGCGAAAAATGCCAGGCGCTATTATGACCAATGCCGTGCGCTCGGGCTTCCGTTCTTCCTGAGGCTTTTTCCAGAGCTCCGGCACGACGAGAACAAGGAATCGCTCGGCTTCGCGATGGCATTCTTCGATTATATCCTGTCTGAGGAAAGGACGGCTGGAAATCTCGCCCGGCGCCTCGCGACGCAGTCGGAAAAACCGGCATATGTGGCGGACCTGGCGAATGCCCTGGTCTTTCCCGCGGACAAGAAAGATGCGGTTCCGCCCGGCCAGCGAGTCGGAATCCCGAACGAGGAAATGGCCAGGCTCTGGGGGCGGCTCATTCCATAGAAAGCGGCGGATTACGATCGAATTACCGCGCAGAGCGCATTCGCGCCTCGAGAATCCAGCGCCAGGGCAGCGCGCCGTGGCCGAGCATCCAGTCGTTGAACCGGCGGAGCGTCCAGCCTTCGCCCTCGACGAAATGGGCGTGCAGCCGCTCGACCTCGAGCCGGCCGAGCAGGTAGCTCATCGGGACGGTCGGCGACGACGTATACCAATTCACATCCGCCCGGGCGCGGGCCTTCGTGAAGCCGACGCCGTCCATCAACATGCGGCAGGCGGCCTCGTAGCCGAGCGAGCCGTCGTGCAGGCCGCAATCGATCACGATGCGATAGGCGCGCCAGAGCGCGTCGTGGAGCTGCTGGAGGCGGGCCAGCGGCAGATCGACGATGCCCTGCTCGACGCACATTTTTTCGCACCACAACGTCCAGCCCTCGTAAAAAATCGAGTGTGCAAAAAGCCGCCGCAATTGCTGGGGTGCTGATTTTGAATCGCGAACTGCAAATGGTGGCCGGGATACGCCTCGTGCGCCGCGGTGAGCTCGATGCCGAAGTGCTGCCGCACTTCGGCCAGCTTCCGAGCCGGGTCTGTCTGCAAGAGGCTGAGGTCGTTCACCCAAAAAATGCCGACCTGCCTTTTCGAAAACGCGGGCGGTTGGTGATACGCGGCGGTCGGAAACTGCTGCCGCATAAATGCGGGCACGGGCAACACGTCGAGAGACTCGCCTTCGGGCAGCGTGACGAGGTCGAGCTCGCCAAGGCGGTCGCGAATTTTCGCCGTCGTCGTGCGGTAGAGATCGATGAGCGGGCGATCGGGCGTCCAGCTTTCCGCCGCCTTTTTCCGTGCGGCGTCCGGATCGCGAAACCCGCAGCGCTTCGCTTCCGCGCGAATCTCCGCCTTGAGCTTTTCGATGAGCGCGAGGCCGTTCGCGCGAATTTCGGGCAGAGCCTGGTCAAAACCAAGACGTTCGCGCATGAGGAACTCGAAGCCTTCCCGTCCGACGGAAAAACCGTTTTTTGGTCCCGGCGGCTTGCGCTTGATCGCATGCGCGAAATCCGCAAACGCCTTCTTTGCGCGATGGAGCAGTTTTTTCGTGCGCGCCGTATCGGGCGACACGGCGCAGAGCTCGGTTTCGATGCCGGAGAAAAACTCGATGCCGCCCCGGCACGAGGAAACGGCGAGTTTCGACCACAGGGGCACGGGCTTCCGCACACAGCGTGCGCCCGCGGCAAGATAAGCGGGCAATTTCTCCAATCGCGATTCGATCGCGGGCAGCGCGGCTCGCAGGGATTTCGCGTTGCGCACGATGAGGTCGAAGGTCGCATTCACCGCCCCGTCCACGTGGCGTTGCGGATTCGTGCGCCAGCGTTCGTGCCGCTCTTCGTAGAAAAGCTGGGTGCGCAGCAGCGCGAGAAATCCGCGCCGATCGAGGTAGTCGTCGCCTAAAAACTCCGCCTCGGGAAGCGCCTCGATGGCGGCGAGCGCCCGCTTGGTCAGCGCGGTTTGCGCCGCATGAATCTCCGGCGTGTTGTCGCTGAGCAGGGCATCGAATTTTCCGAGCCCGAGCGCGCTGGCGTCTTCGGGAAATCGCTCGTGCGTGGCGGCGAGCCATGCGTCCGCCAGTTTGCGAAAGGCGAGCGGTGCGCCGCCGGCCTTATTCACGAATGTCGAGGTTGCCCTTGTCGTCGGCCTTCGACATCGCCGCGGCCTCCATTTCGTTCACGAGGTCGCGCATGTCCTTTACCTCGGATTGCGAAGGCGGGCGCTCTCCCGCCTTGCTGGAAATGTTGTAGATCGTTTTCAATTTCGAGAGCAGCAGCGAGACGAGCGGCGTCTGCTTGAGGCGGGGATTCAATGTGTCGAGCCGATCGATGAAATAGCTCATCACGTCGAGCTTGCTGAGGCCGCCGGCGCGCTGCGGAGTGTAATTGTCGGCGGTCGCGTTGAGCGCCAGCTGGAAGCCGCGCAGCCACCCGCCGAAGCTGATGAGGTGGGCCATTTCCTCGTCATGGAGATTCATCATCGCCGCCTCCACGGCGGCCTGCGTCTTGATCAATTCCTCGCGCAGTTTCGGCCAGTCGCCGCGCTGGCCGAGATCGATGAGGCTGGCGGCGCGCTTCGTGAGACTGTCGCCGACGCCGAGCGCGCGAGCCTGGCGGAGCAGCGCGCGACCGAGATTCTGGATGCTTTGCGGGCGCTCGTTGATCACGATCACGAAGCCGTCGGCCACGATGCTACCGAAGTGCATCGCCGTCTGGAAGCGATTCGGAAAGCTCGCGTTGAGATCGTTCGACTCGACGAGTTTCATCGGGATCGGCTGAAAACTGTCGAGGTCGAGCAGCAGCTTTTGAATCGGCGGAGCGGTGGTTTCGTTGACGCCGAGCTCCTCGCGCTGGTGGCCTTCGGAACTCTCGGAAATATCCTGCTCCATGTCGTCGCCGACATCCTGCGCAACCGCGGTGTGCAGGGCGGACAACGCACCGAGAAAAAAAACCGCCGCCAGACGAGAGAGCATGATTGTGGGGGGAGATTGCCACAGCCGCGGCGGAATGTCCAATCGGCGTCGCGGCCGAAAAAACGGCTTTCTACCGCCGTCGAACGGCGGGATAGTGCGGGCATGGTCATCGGCGTCCCGAAGGAGATCAAGGAGCAGGAAAACCGCGTCGCCCTGCTGCCCTCGGCGGCCTATCAACTCACCAGGCGCGGCCACGCGGTCGTCGTGGAAGTCGGCGCCGGAGTCGGATCGGGATTTTCCGACGACGAATATCGAACCGCCGGCGCGAAGCTGGTCGAAGAACATGCCGCCGTCTTCGCGGAAGCCGATCTCATCGTGAAGGTCAAGGAGCCGCTCGCGTCGGAATACGCGCTGCTGCGCAAGGGCCAGCTGCTTTTTACCTACCTGCATCTCGCGGCCAACAAGACGCTCACCGAGGCGTTGTTGAAAACCGGCGCGACCTGCATCGCCTACGAAACCATCGAGGTGAACCGCCGCCTGCCGCTCCTCGAGCCGATGAGCGAAATCGCCGGCCGCATGTCGATCATCGTCGGCGGATATTTTCTCGCGAAGCACCAGGGCGGAAAAGGCGTGCTGCTCGGCGGCGTGCCCGGCGTGCTGCCCGGCAAGGTCGTGGTGATCGGCGGCGGTTCCGCCGGGGTGAATGCCGCCCGCATGGCCACGGGCCTGGGCGCGGACGTGACGATCCTCGAGGTCGATCTCGAGCGCATGCGCTTCCTCGACATCACGATGCACACGCACACGCTTTTTTCGAGCGAGGCCAGCCTCGCCCAAATTTTACCCACGACCGATTTGTTGGTCGGAGCGGTGCTCGTGCCGGGCGCGAAAGCTCCCAAGCTGATCAATCGCGAAATGCTGCGAACGATGAAACCCGGGAGCGTCCTCGTGGACATCGCGATCGACCAGGGCGGCTGCGTGGAAACTTCGCGGCCGACCACGCATGACGATCCCGTTTTTACCGAGGAGGGCGTGCAGCATTATTGCGTGGCGAACATGCCCGGCGCCTACGCCCGCACGGCCACGCAGGCGCTGACCAACGTGACCTACCCTTACATCGAGGGGCTGGCCGATCTCGGGCTGGCGGACGCCTGCAAGCGGCACGCCGGGCTGCCCCACGGCATCAACGTGCAGGAGGGAAAACTGACGATCAAGCCAGTGGCGGAAGCGCTCGGGATGGAGTATTCTCCCGCCTCCGTCTGATGCAGCTGTCCGATTTAATTTCCGACATCGGGCGTCGCGCCCGCGTGGCGTCGCGTTCGTTGTCCAATCTTTCCACCGAGACGAAAAACGCCATTCTCCGCGCGATGGCGGACGAGCTGCTCGTGCGCGAGCCCGCCATCCTGGAAGCGAACGCGAAGGACGTCGCCGGCGCCACCGACCGCGGTCTCGCCCCGGCGGCGGTGGACCGCCTGAAGCTCACGTCCGCGCGACTGCGCGCGATGGCGGAAGGCGTGCGGCATGTCGCCGGCCTGCCCGATCCCGTGAACGAAGTGCTCGACGCATGGACGCGGCCAAACGGCATCCGCATCTCCAAAGTGCGCAAGCCCATCGGCGTGATCGGCATCATTTACGAGTCGCGGCCAAACGTCACCAGCGACGCGGCCGTGCTGTGCATCAAGACGGGCAACGCGGTGATTCTGCGCGGCGGTTCCGAGAGCCTGCATTCGAACCTCGCCATTGCCGAGGCGATGCAGGCCGGCGGCGTGCGCGCGAATCTGCCGGCGGATTCCATTCAACTCATTCCCGTCACCGATCGCGACGCGGTGCGCATGATGGCGCAGATGGACGAGTTTATCGACGTGCTCGTGCCGCGCGGCGGCAAATCCCTCATCGAGGCCGTCGTCTCGAATGCACGCATGCCGGTGATCAAGCACTACGACGGCGTGTGCCACATTTACGTGGATGAGACCGCCGACGTGGAAATGGCCGCGCGCATTCTCATCAACGCGAAGTGCCAGCGGCCCGGCGTGTGCAATTCCGCGGAATGCCTGCTCGTGCACCGCGACATAGCCGAAGCTTTTTTCAAAACGGCCGTTCCGCTGCTTGCGGCCCAAGGCGTCGAGCTGCGCGCCGATGAGGAATCCTTCAAGCAACTCGCCGCGCTGGAATATCCGTCTCTCGCCCGCGCCACGGACGAGGACTACAAAACCGAATATCTTGCGCTCATTCTGAGCGTGCGCGTCGTCCCCGAGCTCGGCGCGGCGATCGACCACGTCGAGCATTACGGCTCGCACCACAGCGATGCCATCGTCACGGAAGACGCCATCAACGCCGAGCGGTTCCTGAACGAGGTGGATTCCGCGACCGTGTATTGGAATGCTTCCACGCGCTTCACCGACGGCGCGGAGTTCGGCTTCGGCGCGGAGATCGGCATCAGCACCGACAAGCTGCATGCCCGCGGGCCGATGGCGCTGCCGGAGCTCACGACCTATCGCTATCTCATTCGCGGCGAGGGTCAGATTCGCGAATGAGCACGGCCCGCCACGTTTTCTATGAAGGCCGGGTGCAGGGTATCGGTTTTCGCTACACCGTGAAGACACTGGCCCATGGCTTCGATGTCACGGGCTGGGTGCGCAACATGGCGGATGGCCGCGTCGAACTCCAGGCCGCTGGCGAGGCCGGGGAGGTCGAGGCATTTTTGAAGGCCATTCGCGAAAGTGTGCTTGCGGGGCATATCCAGAAAGAGGACGTTTCCACCATGCCGCCGCCGCAGGGCGTGCGGGGATTCACCATTAACGGCTGAGAAAAATGCCCGACGCCCCCGTTGCCGCCATCTGTCTGCGCAACCTTTCGCGAACTTTCGCGGTGCCCTTGCGTCGCGAAAAACTCGTCGCGGTTCGCGATCTCTCGCTCGAAGTGAAGCAAGGCGAAGTCTACGGCCTGCTCGGCCCGAACGGCTCCGGCAAAAGCACCACGCTCAAAATGCTCCTCGGTCTCGTCACGCCGACCTCCGGCACGGCGGAAGTTTTTGGCCACGACAGCCGCGCATTTGCCGCCCGGAGCGAGGTCGGCTTTCTGCCCGAGAATCCCTACTTTTATAAATTCCTGACCGGCGAGGAAACGCTGCGCTTTTACGGAAAGCTGTGCGGACTGCGCGGTGCGAAATTGGAAAGCCGCATTGGCGAATTGCTGTCGCTGGTCGGCCTGGAGGATGCACGGTATCGCCGCGTCGGCAGCTATTCAAAAGGCATGCTGCAACGCATCGGTCTCGCGCAGGCGATCGTGCAGGACCCGCGTCTGGTCGTGCTCGACGAGCCGACGGCCGGCGTCGATCCCGCCGGGTCGCGCCAGATCCGCGATCTCATTCTCGGTTTCAAGGAACGCGGGATGACCGTGCTGCTGACTTCGCACCTGCTTGAGCAGGTGCAGGAAGTCTGCGATCGGGTGGGCATCATGGCGCGGGGAAGATTGCTCCGCGAAGGCGATCTCGAAACGCTCGTCGCGGTCGATAATCAGACGCAATTCGTCGTCGAGAATGCCTCGCCGCAACTCGCCGCCGAGATCGAGGCGCTCATTGCCAAATCCGGCTCCAGACTCGTCGCCACCAACGCCCCGCAGCGCTCGCTCGAGAAGGTTTTCCTGGAAGTGACGAGCGAAACTTCGAAATGAATTTCTTCGTTACCGGCACCGATACGGAAGTCGGGAAAACGTTCTTCACCACATTGCTGATTCGGACGTTGCGCGGCGCCGGCATCGATGCCGTCGGTTTCAAGCCCATCGCCTGCGGTGGCTGGGAGGATGTCGATGCCTTGGTTGCCGCCTCCGGCGGAATCGAGACGAGAGAGAGCACGTGCCCCTTTTATTTTTCCATGCCGGCCTCGCCGCTGACGGCCTCATGGGCGGAAGAGAAGACCATCGATCCCGCGCTCATTCTCGTCGGCTATCGGGAATTGGCCGCGCGCCATGCGATGGTCGTGGTGGAGGGTGTGGGCGGATGGCGCGTGCCGATCACCGCGGCGTGGTCCGTTTCCGACCTGGCCGGGCAACTGGGTCTGCCCATAATCGTCGTCGTCAAAAACCGGCTCGGCGCAATCAACCACACGCTGCTCACGCTCGAGAGCATTGCGAATTGCGGGCTGGAGTGCGCGGGGCTGGTCTTGAATCATGTCGGCGTGTCGGGCGATCCCGTCGCGCACTCCAACCGCGCCGCATTCGAGATGCTTCCGGTCGCTCCCGTCCTCTGCGAACTCGTTGAGGGGCAGACCTCGCTCCACCTTCCCGATCTCGCGCTGGCCGGCGTGCATGGGTAATTTGCTGGCTCCGCGTTGGATATGCTATGCTGCCGCGCCATGAATCGCTGGACCAGTCTCCTCGTCGCCGTATTGTTTGCCGGTTGTTCCACATTGCCCGAAGACGGCCCGGGGAAGCAGCATCTTCGCGGGACGCTGACCTTTCGGGAAATGACTGCATTGCCGACGACGGCGGTGGCGCATGTGGTGATCGTTCCCGTGCTGGCGGAGGCGGGCGCGAAGCCCATCGCCGAAGCGGACTTTCCCGCCAGGACGGGTTTGGCCATTCCGTTTGATCTGAAATTTTCCAACGAAAAAATCGCGGCGGGCGGCGAATATCTCGTGCTGGCACAAGTCGTGGACCACGACAAAGTATGGTTCTCGAATCTAAGTTCTCCGCTGCGCATCAGCTTCCTTGCCGAGCCTGGCGACGTGACGATCGAGCTTCGGCGCGAAAAACTTTAGACTCGGGCCGACCGCTCAAGGTTCGCTTTCCAGCTGTTCGGCAAGCGTGATTTCGAGGTCGGTTTCGTTGGGCAGTTCCTTGCGTGTAAACTCTAAAAAGAGGGTCACGAGCAAGGGCGGAGCGGCCATCAATGCAATAAGTTCGGTTGTGATCGAGAAGGTGTGATCGTTCTCCGAGAGCGTGCGAGCGCCGAACCATACGACAGCCCCCAGGCAGCGCCGAGACCCAAAAACGTCCAGACGATTCGCCGCACCATCGAGAAACTAATGAGCAAATGCCCGCGGCGAACAAGCCGACATCCAGATGGGCATCGTGAAGAGGCTCCAACTGCTGGGCGGTCGCATAGCCACACAATCCGATGCCAGCGAGGACGAGAACGGTGTTGCCAAGTAGGGAGAGCAGCCCAAGGTAGAGATTCCAGATGGCGGCAAACAGTCCCATCCCATTTCCTTTACGCGCAATATTCTGAGGACGCAATCTTTTGGTGCTAACGAAAAGGCCGGGCGAAAATGCCCGGCCCTTTCTGAAATACCCTGATTGCAACTAATACCGATAATGGTCGGATTTGTAAGGTCCTTCGACCTTTACGCCGATGTAGTCGGCCTGTTCCGGCGTGAGCTTGGTGAGCTTGGCGCCGATCTTGCCGAGGTGCAGGCGGGCGACTTCTTCGTCGAGCTGCTTGCTGAGGACTTTCACGCCGACGGAGTTTGTCTCGCGGTTTTTCCAGAGATCGATTTGCGCGAGCGTCTGGTTGGTGAAGCTGTTCGACATCACGAAGCTCGGGTGGCCGGTGGCGCAGCCGAGATTCACGAGACGGCCTTCCGCCAGCATGTAGAGCTGGTGGCCGTCTTCGAAGGTGTATTGATCGACCTGCGGCTTGATCTCGAGCTTCTTGACGCCGGCAAGGCTGTTCAAAGCATCGACCTGGATCTCGTTGTCGAAGTGACCGATGTTACACACGATCGCCTGATCCTTCATTTTCGTGAGGTGCTCGAGGCGGATGATGTCCTTGTTGCCGGTCGTGGTAACGTAGATGTCGCCCCAGCCGAGGGTATCCTCGATGGTCAAAACACGGAACCCTTCCATCGCGGCCTGCAGCGCGCAGATCGGATCGATCTCGGTTACAACAACCTGCGCACCCTGCCCGCGAAGGGCCTGGGCGCAACCTTTGCCGACATCGCCGTAACCGCAGACGACGCCGACCTTTCCGGAAATCATCACGTCGGTGGCGCGCTTGATGCCATCCACGAGGGATTCGCGGCAGCCGTAGAGGTTATCAAATTTCGACTTGGTGACGGAGTCGTTCACGTTGATCGCCGGGACGCGGAGCTTGCCGGCCTGGTGCATCTCGTAAAGGCGATGGACGCCGGTGGTGGTCTCCTCGGAGACGCCCTTCCAATCCTTCAAGTAGCCGGTCCACTTGAGCGGATCCTCGGCGTTGACCTTCTTGAGGAGCGCCTTGATGACGCTCTCTTCGTGCGAGCTGGACGGACCGTTGACCCAATCGGAGCCTTCCTCGAGCTCGGCGCCCTTGTGAATGAGCAGCGTGGCGTCGCCGCCGTCATCGACGATGAGCTCGGGGCCTTTGCCGTCGGGCCAGGTGAGAGCCTGAATCGTGCAGTCCCAATATTCCTCGAGCGTCTCGCCCTTCCAGGCGAACACCGGCACGCCGGCGGCGGCGATCGCGGCGGCGGCGTGATCCTGGGTCGAGAAAATGTTGCACGAGCACCAGCGGACGCTCGCGCCGAGATCGACGAGCGTCTCGATGAGGACCGCGGTCTGGATCGTCATGTGCAGGCTGCCCATGATGCGGACGCCCTTGAGCGGCTTCTCGGCTGCGTATTTGCGGCGGGTCGCCATGAGGCCGGGCATTTCGTGCTCGGCGATCTGGATTTCCTTGCGGCCGAATTCAGCCAGCTTGATGTCGGCGACGTGGTAGTCGGCTCCGAGGGATCTTTCGATAGTGGTGCTCATAGATAATAGAGTCTTAGGTTTTAAGTTTATAAGTTTTAAGTGATCGTCTTGGTAATGGATTTGCGCAGGCCTTCGAGCATTGCGGAAATTTCCTTGGACTCTCCGAGCAAGTGCAGGAAAAGCGTCTGCTCAAGAATGTCGAGCTTTCTGGCGATATAGAGTTGGGTCCGGAGCTCGCCGGCCGAACCTTTGGCAATTTTTAAAAATTGGCCGAATTCCTTTTTCCCTCCCCGCTCCGCGCCTTCTGCGATATTCGAAGAGATCGAAAGCGCAGCACGTTCGATCTGATTCTTAAGATTTGTAAATTTGCAGATTTCAAAAGCCTTGAAGACATCAACGGCCAGCCGGCAGCCACGCTGCCAGACTTCCAGATCTTCGAAGCTCTTGTAGCCCATGCTTAAAACTTACAAACTTAAGACTTAAAACTACCGCGCTGCCTTCTGCAGCGCGGTCGCTTTGTCGGTTTTCTCCCACGGCAGGTCGAGGTCTTCCTTGCCGAAGTGGCCGTAGTTCGTGCTCTTCGAGTAGATCGGGCGGAGAAGGTCGAGCTGCTTGACGATGTCGGCGGGCTTGAAACTGAATGTTGCGGCGACCGCTTTCTCGATCTTGGCCTCGGACACGGTGTTCGTGCCAAAGGTATCGATGTGAATGCTGACCGGCTTCGGGTGGCCGATCGCGTAGGCGAATTGCACCTCGCACTTCGCGGCGAGGCCGGCGGCGACGATATTTTTCGCGACGTAGCGGCCCATGTAGGCGGCGCTGCGGTCGACTTTCGAGGGATCCTTGCCCGAGAATGCGCCGCCGCCGTGACGGCCCATACCGCCGTAGGTGTCGACGATGATCTTGCGGCCGGTGAGGCCGGAGTCGCCTTGAGGTCCGCCGATGACGAAACGGCCCGTCGGATTGATCAGATACTCGGTCTTCGCGGTGAGCATCTTCTTCGGCAGCACCTTCTTGATGACGTTCTCGATGCAGAACTTCTCGATCTCTTTGTGTGAGACGTCGGCGGCGTGCTGGGTGGAAATGACGACGTTCTCGATTCGCACCGGCTTGCCGTCTTCGTAGGCCACCGAGACCTGCGACTTCGCGTCGGGCCGCAGCCACGGCACCTTGCCGCTCTTGCGGATCTTGGTCAGCTCGCGGCCGAGACGATGCGCAAACATTACCGGCGTGGGCATCAGCTCGGGTGTCTCGTTACAGGCGTAACCAAACATCAGGCCTTGGTCTCCGGCGCCTTGTTCGGCTGTTTTTTTGCCCTTGGCTTTTTTCGCATCGACGCCCTGGGAAATGTCGGGCGACTGTTTCGTCAGGTAATTGTTGATGAAGA
>JAATET010000037.1 GCA_015655545.1 Chthoniobacterales bacterium
ATCACGGCGAACGACGCGTCGCGCATCGACTGGTATTCCTTGTCCGTGAGCGTCTGGATCGGCGCGACGGTGATCGAGTCGCCGGTGTGCACGCCCATCGGGTCGAAATTTTCGATCGAGCAGATCACGACGCAGTTGTCCGCGCGGTCGCGCATGACCTCCATTTCGTATTCCTTCCAGCCGAGCAGGGATTCCTCGATGAGCACCTCGGTCGTGGGCGAGAGGTCGAGGCCGCGCTTCACGATCTCCTCGAACTCCTCGCGGTTATACGCGATGCCGCCGCCCGTGCCGCCGAGCGTGAAGGCCGGGCGAATGATGAGCGGCATCGTGCCGATCTCCGCGGCGACGGTGCGCGCTTCCTCCATGAAGTGCGCGGTGCCGCTCTTCGGCACGTCGAGGCCGATCTCGAGCATGATGTCCTTGAAAAGCTGCCGGTCCTCGCCGCGCTGGATCGCCTCCGCCTTCGCGCCGATCATCTTCACGCCGAGCCGGGCGAGCGCGCCGCTGTGGAAAAGATCCATCGCGCAATTCAGCGCCGTCTGGCCGCCGAGCGTGGGCAGAAGCGCGTCGGGCCGCTCGCGCTCGATGATTTTCTCCACCACCGCCGGAGTGATCGGCTCGATGTAGGTGCGATCCGCGAATTCCGGATCGGTCATGATCGTGGCCGGATTCGAGTTCACGAGCACGACCTCGTAGCCTTCCTCCTTCAGCGCCTTGCAAGCCTGCACGCCCGAGTAGTCGAACTCGCAACCCTGGCCAATGATGATGGGGCCGGAGCCGATGAGGAGAATTTTACGAATGGAAGGATCTTTGGGCATGGCGAAGATAGACGCTCCAGTGGACGCCCGGTCGGGCGTGGACGTCGGTTAGGCGCGCCTGGTGGCGCGGGCGCAGCCTACGAAACGCGACGCATGAGGCGCAAAAGGATTTCCGCAAAAATCCCGCGACCTATATGCCACTCATTCCCGGCCCGGCACGGCGCGGCGGATGCGCCATGCGAGCCCGGCGAGACCTCCCGCCGCGAGCAACGCCCAAATGGCGGGCTCGGGCACGACGCCTGTCGCGATGGCTTCCATCTGCGTGTCGAGATCCTTGATGGAAAGGACCGCGCCCGTCGAAATGTCGAACGTGTAGATTTTGTGGTCGTCCGTGAAGGCATACGCGAGCCCAGATTCGGCTCGCCTACCATCCCGCTCGCAAGCCCATTGCCGCTGAGGGTGACGGTGTTGAGCAGGACGGTCGCGCCGGTGACGGGATCGATGGACCGAAACTCGGCATCCCCGCTGATGCTGTTGTAATTGATCCCGACGAGCTTCCCGCCGACACCCTGCATGAATGTCGCCATATTCTGCGCGATATCCAGGGGCACGGCCGAAAGAATTGCCCCGCTGGCGTAATCGAAAGTATAGAGCTTGTTATCCTCGGAAAAAGCGTAGGCGGTGCCCAGGCCAGCAATGGGAACGAGATCGCCCAGCCAGAAACCCGTGCTGAAGTCGAAGGTGTTGAGCACCGTGGTGACGCCGGTCGCCGGATCGAGGGACAGGAATTCGTTGTGCATCGTCGCCTCGTTGTAGGTGATCGCGCGCATGACGCCGTTGACGGAAATAAAATCCTGCAGCAAACGATCGGGCGTGGGGCTTTCACCTCCGCTGCCACGATTTCACGTGGGGCTCTCGATAGCGCACGATATGTGCTTGTCCCGAGAGATTCTCCCGAAGCCGTGCCATCGATGATTTCACCCACCCGTCTCGCTCTCCCCTTTCTCGCCATCGCTCTTTGGATGCCGCCCGCCGCCCGCGGCGCGGGGAAAGCGGTGCTTTCCGAGAAATTTCGTTTCCCGGGCTTCGTCGCTTACGTGCATGGCTCGGAGGTGACTTCCCTCAACTTCAAATTCATGGTGAATCGCCTCGGCTTCATCCGGGGGAGCGTCGTGAAGGTGTTGTCGAGGAACAAAGGCAGCGCAACGACGGTTCTCACGGACATCGAAAAGGTCTGCTACCTGCGGGGACGGCTCATCGGGGAATTCCAACACAAGGCCGGCAGGCTGCGGAGCTGGATCCAATTGCGCTCGTCGAATGGAGGCGTTGTCTCCGGCCGCGTGCGCTTGGGACGGCGGGGAGGCACCTTCTTTGCGCAGACGAAAACGCCCGGTCTTTTCGGCCTCGAAGCGACCGCGACGAAGATTTCTTCTCTCACGTTCGTGCGTTTCCTTGCGTTTCCTACGCCTGTGTCGGACCCGTTTTCGCCGCTGTAGATATCCTTCCAAGGGAAGCTCTATGCCTTCTCGCACCGTATCAGGCATTGTCGCGTTGCACCGCCGCGCGCAATTCCTCGAAAAATCCAGGCAGCGCCGAGTCCACGCGGTTCCAGTTTGGAATCAGCGGTTCGCCGAGCGGGTCGGCGAGGAAGGCGTCCGCTGCGGCGCGCACGCTGCGCACGAAGGCGGCGGCGATGCCTTCCTCCTCGTGGCGGTCGTAGCCGAGGCCGTTGAGATCCGCATCGGCGGCGTGGAAGCGGATGGCATCCTCGGCGGTCCGCAGGTAGATGGCGATCAGCGTGTCGAAGAGGCCGCGATCGAGCACCACGCCCTGCACGGCGAGGGTGCGGAAGACGCATTTCGCAACGTCGGCGGCGATCGCATCGAGTCCGCCGCCCTTCCGCATGGTGACCGGCCGGTGTTTGTGGTCGTAACGCTCGGCGACGTCCACCTGGCAGATGGCCTTTGGCGAAACGACGCGAAACATTTCCGCAAGCAAACCCACCTCGACGCCCCAATCGCCCGGCATGCGCGTGCGCCGCAGGATGTCCGCGTCGAGGCACATTTCGCCGGAGAGCGCGTAGCGGAAGCTGTCGAGATAGGCGAGGAAGGGGTGCGGCCCGAGGATCGCGCCGAGCGAGTGGACGAGGGGAGTGAAGAGCAGCCGGGTGACGCGGCCGTGCAGCCGGTCGGAAAATCGGGCGCTGTAGCCTTTCGCAAAATCGAAGCCGAGCGCGGGATTCGCCACCGGATAGCAGAGCCGCGCGAGGAATGCGCGGTCGTAGGTGAGGATGTCGCAATCATGCACGGCCACGACACGCGCCCGGTCGTTCGCGAGCAGTTGGCCGAAGCAGAGCCAGAGGTTCCGCCCCTTGCCTGGTTCGCCGATCGAGAGATCGCTGTTGCGCAGTTGGGCGATGAGTTTCTTCAAGTGCGGGCCGTCGTTCCAAAGCAGGCGCACGGGCGCGGGCAGGCCGGCGAAGACTTGACGCGCTTTTTTCCAAACGGCCGGGCTCGCGCCGTCGAGGCCGACGACGATCTCCGCGAGGTAGGGCACGTCGCGCAGATGGCGGAGGATGTTTTCCAGCGCGGGCGTGCCGATCTCGCGGGCGTGACAGGGCAGGGTCAGCGCGATGGGCCGCTCGGCGGAAAAGGCCGTGAGCTCGCTCTCGAGCCGCGCGAGATCCGGCTCGCCGAGGCGATGCAGCGTGGCGATGGAGCCGTTCTGGAAAAAGTCCGCCATGGTGAGGAGAGGTCTACAGGAGGCAACGGAGAAAACGGAGAGACATTTCCCGGTGACCTCCGTTATCTCATGTTCGAAACCGTGCCTTCGCCCGTCACCATTCCCTTCCGCCGCGTCGGCTTCGTCTCCACGCGTTTCGCGGGGACGGATGGCGTGAGCTTCGAGGCGGGCAAATGGACGCGGATCTTCGAGGCGGAGGGCGCGGCGTGTTTTTGGTTTGCGGGCCAGCTTGAGGCGCCGCCGGAGAGCAGCTACCTCGTGCCCGAGGCATTTTTCAATCACCCGGACGTGCTGGAGATTCAGGCCGGATTGTTCGGAACGACGGAGCGGACGCCGGAGATCGAGCGCCGTGTGGAATCGATGGCGGGGCGGCTGAAAGCGGCGTTGCGGGATTTTATCGAACGATTCGGAATCGATCTGCTCGTGGTGGAAAATGCGCTGGCGATCCCGATGCACATTCCATTCGGGCTGGCGCTCGCGGAAGTGATCGGGGAGACGAAAATTCCGACGATCGCGCATCATCACGATTTTGCCTGGGAGCGCGAGAGATTCACGGTGAACGATGCCGCGGATTATTTCGGCGCAGCCTTCCCGCCGAGGCTGTCGAACATCGTGCATGTCGTGATCAATTCGCTGCAGAAAGCCGCGCTCGCCGAGCGCTGCGGATTGGATGCGGTGGTGATTCCCAACGTGCTCGACTTCGACGTGCCGCCGCCGGAGCTGGATGCCTACGCGCGGAGCTTCCGGAGCGAAATCGGTGTGCCGCGAGACGCGACGCTCGTGCTGCAGCCGACGCGCATCGTGGCGCGGAAGGGCATCGCGCACAGCGTGGAGCTCGTGCGGCGGCTGGCGGACCGGCGGGCCGTGCTCGTGCTGTCGCATCCGGCGGGCGATGAAGGATGGGATTATCTCGCGGAGGTCGAAGGGCGCATCCTCGAAGCGGGAATTCCGGCCATTTTTCTCTCCGGCCGCGTCGGTCAAACACGAGGGACGACCGCGGATGGCGGGAAGATCTACACGCTGGCCGACATTTACCCGCAGGCGGACCTGGTGACGTATCCGTCCTCGTGGGAGGGCTTCGGCAACGCGTTGCTCGAGGCCGTGTCTTTCGGCCGGCCCGTGCTGGTGAATGCGTATCCGGTCTATCGAAGCGACATCGCTCCGGCCGGGCTGAGAGTCGTGGAAATGGATGGCCGGGTGACGGACGAAGTCGTCGCCGAAGTGCGCCGCGTGCTCGACGATCGTCAAATGCAAAGCGATTGGGCGCGTGAAAATTTCGCCATCGGGCGCCGGCATTTTTCCATGGCGCTCGCCCGGGAGCGGCTGCGGGGAATTTTGACCGGTTTGCGCCAGCCGCTTGCCAGTTCGCGGGCCGGCGGTTAGGCTCCGCGCCCTTCCGATGTTGGAAATTGCCCGCCGTCTCGCCCTTGGTCTCGCGCTTATTCTCGGCGCGTCCGCCCTGCTGCTTTTTTCCGATCTCGGATCGCGTGTCGAGGCCTCGAAAGTCGCCCAGCGCGACCGCGCGGCTCGCGTCGCCCTGGCCCAGCCGGCCTCGCAAGGCGTGCTCGATGACGGCGTGCGCGGCATTGTCGATGCGCTGGCCGCGCGCGGCTACGTGGATGGCCAGACGCTCGCGCTGAAAAAATACAACGCGGAGGGCGACGCCGGTGTCTCCGCCGCGATCGCGAAGGAAATGGCCAACGGCGACGCCGACCTGCTCGTCACCGTCAGCACGCTCTCGCTCCAATCGGTCGCGAACGCCAACCGCACGACCCGGAAGCCGCATGTCTTCGGCGTCGTGAGCGATCCCGCCGCCGCCGGCGTGGGCATTTCCCGCGACCAGCCGCTCGATCATCCGGCGTGGCTGGCGGGCTTCGGAACCATGCAGCCCGTCGAGGCGGCCTTCAAAATCGCCCGCGAAATGAAGCCCGATCTCAAGCGCGTCGGCGTGGTCTGGAATGCCGCCGAGGCGAACTCCGAAGCGCAAATCAAGATCGCCCGCCAGGTCTGCGCCGGCCTGGGCATCGAGCTCATGGAATCAACCATCGATTCCTCCTCCGGCGTCGGCGAGGCCGCGGGCGCGCTCATCGCGCGGGGCGTCGAAGCGATTTTCATGGCGGGCGACGTCATGGTGATGGTGGGCGCGGAGCCCTTGCTGGCGGCCGCGAAGAAGAGCGACATCGCGGTCTTCAGTGTCATTCCGCCGAACGCGCGGAAGGGGGCGCTGTTCGACATCGGCGCCGATTATTACCAGGTGGGCCGCCACGCCGGCGATCTCGCCGCCGATGTGCTCGACGGCCGCGATCCCGCGAAGGTGGAGATCGTCAATTACCTTCCCGAGTCCATTTTCATCAACGAGCAAACCCTCTCCGCGCTCGTGAAAAAAGGCTGGCGGCTGCCCGACTCGGTGCGCAGTCGCGCGAAGGTCATCATCAATTCCGCCGGCCAGGAAATCCCCGGCCCCGCCGCCAGCGTCGCCGCCGCGCCGCCGCCCGCCCGCAAGCGCGAGAAGCCGTGGAACCTTTACGCGATCATGTATACCGAGTCGCCGCCCGCCGAGGAAACGGTCGCCGGTTTGCACGAGGGCATGAAGAAGTGGCCGCTCGTCGAGGGGCGCGACTACACCTTCCATCTCCTCAACGCCCAGGGCGACATCGGCACGTTGAACAGCCTGATCGACGCCGCGCTCACCGACGGCGCGGACATCATCATCCCGATTTCCACGCCGTCGCTCCAGGCCGCGATCCGCAAGGTGAAGGACCGTCCCGTCGTCTTCTCGCTCATCGCGAATCCCATCGCCGCCGGCGCGGGAAAATCCTACGAGGATCACCTCCCGAATGTCACCGGCATCACCGTTCTCGCCCCCACCGACGACCTGCTCGACCTGCTTCGCAAGCACTTCCCGCAATACCGCCGCATCGGCACGCTCTATTGTCCCGCGGAAGCCAACTCCGTCGACTTGAAGGACACGCTCGTCTCGCATGGAAAAGCCCGCGGCTTCGAGGTCGAGACCGTCGCCGTGAGCACGCCGTCCGAGTTGCCCGATGCCGCGATGTCGCTCGCCGGCAAGCCGATCGACGCCATCGTCCAGATCTCCGACAACCTCACCAGCGCCGGATTCACCGCCATCTCGCGCGCAGCGAATCAAGTGCGCAAGCCGCTCTTCTCGCTCAACAGCACGACGATCGGTCTCGGCGCGCCGATCTCGTTTGGTCGCGATTATCACGAGTGCGGCATCCAGACCGCGACCATGTTGCTGCGTGTCATGAATGGCGAATCTCCCGCGCGCATGCCGTTCCTGCTCTCCCCGCACGTCGTCAAAAAAGCGAGCCTTCCCAATGCCCGCGCGAACGGCCTGCTCATCCCGCAGGGCTATCTCGACGAGATGGAAACCGTCATCCCGCAATAACGATGGACATCCAGCGCACCCACGAAAACGGCGCCTTCCTCCTCACTCTCGCGGGGCGGCTCGACGCCACCTGGGCCGACGCCGTGCAGGCTGCGCTCGACGCCGCCGTGCGCGCCGGAGAGCACCGCATCGTGATGGATATGGCCGGCGTCGATTACATCAGCTCCGCCGGCCTCCGCGTCGTGATCGCCGGATACAAGCAACTCCGCGCCGTCCAGGGCGGCTTCGCCCTGCGCAACGTGCAGCCCGGCGTGGCGAAGGTCATCGAGCTTTCCGGCCTGGGTGTTTTGTTGAATGCGCCGGCTCCCGTCGTTGCGGAATCCCGGGCCGTCCGCCGCTCCGAAAGCGCGAGCGCGACCTGGGAAAGTCACGGCACGGTCACGCCTGTGAAACTGCGGGCGATCGGCGGAGCCTCCGCCTTCGATGTCGCCGGCGGCGAGTCGGTCGAATTTTCGGCTGCGCGTTTTGGTCTCGGCATTGCCGCGCTGGCGGGAAGTCGTGAAGAAGCGCTTCCGCGGCTGGGAGAATTTTTAGCCCTCGCGGGTTGCGCCGCGCATTTGCCGGCCGGCGGGGCGAATCGTCCCGACTTCCTCGTTGCCGAAAAAGCCTTTGTTCCGTCCGCCTGGATTTCGAGCGGCCTGATCGCCGAAGGATCTCCCGGCCTTTTGCTGCGCTTCGAAGTGCGTCCGGAAAGCCGCGGCGTGCCGCTGGTGGAGATCGCCTCCGCAGCGCTCGAAGCCTCCGGCGCATCGGTCGCGATTTTTGTGACCGTGGCCGAGGTTGCCGGACTGGTCGGCGGGTCCTTGCGCCAGTCGCCCGCGGCGGCCAGCGGCGACCCGTTCGCCTTTCCCGGCATCCGCGAGCGCCTGAGCTTCACGAGCGAGCGCGCTTTCCGCGACACGACCTGCATCACGGTCGGCGTCGTGGCGAAATCTGGATCCGCCTGGGAAAAGCAGCTTCGTCCGCTGAGTGCGACTGGCGAGACTCTTGGGCACATTCACGCCGCGGTTTTTCCCTACCGTCCGATCCGCAAGGGCGAGATCGCCCTCGACGAAACCGTGCGCGGTCTTTTCGAGGTCGGCGGCTTGCAATCCCTGCTTCATTTGCTCAACGACACGCGCGATCCGGAAGGCTCCGGCGACAGCGAATTCCATCGCGGCGCGTGCTGGGTCGCGCCCGTCTCGAACCCCAGCGAACCATGACGCTTCTCCTCGGCGCCCTCACCATTGGCCTGATCCTCTCGCTGCTCGCGATGGGCGTGATGGTGTCGTTTCGTATTTTCTCCGTGCCCGACATCACGACCGACGGCTCGATCACGCTCGGCGCGGCGGTGGCCGCCACCTTGATCGTGATGGGGGTGCCGCCGTCGCTCGCCACGCTCGCGGCGCTGGTTGCCGGATTGCTCGCCGGAGCGACGACCGGCGTCATTCACACGAAATTCAAAATCGACGCGCTGCTCTCCGGCATCCTCGTGATGACCGCGCTCTATTCCGTGAACCTCCGCGTCATGGGCAAGAGCAACGTCCCGCTCATGAGTAACGCGACGCTCGCCAGCGAGGCTGGCGCGTTGGGCGAAAAAATTCTCGGCGCCACTCGCGTGCATGTGTTCGGCTGGCCGGTTTCCGCGGCGGATCTCAGCGTGCTCTTCGGCGCGTTGATTTGCGCGATCATCGGCGCGCTGGTGGTTTATTTTTTCTTCCGCACGCAAATCGGCACCGCCATGCGCGCGACCGGCGACAACGCGCAAATGGTCCGCGCGCTCGGGGCGAACGTTGAAGTCTACCGCGTCTTCGGCCTTGCGATGGCGAACGGTCTCATCGCCCTCTCGGGCGCGCTGCTGGCGCAGTTCCAGGGTTTCGCCGACGCGCAAATGGGCATCGGCATGGTCGTGACCGGCCTTGCCAGCGTGATCATCGGCGAGTCGCTCACCGGGGGAAATCGCAGCCTTGGCCTCACCTTGATCGGCGCGATTTTCGGGTCAGTGCTTTTCCGCCTGCTTGTGGCGATCGCCTTGCGATGGGGGCTCAATCCAAACGACCTCAAGCTCATCACCGCCATCTTCGTGCTGGCCGCCTTGGTCCTGCCCGGCCTGCTCGGCAAACTCCGGAGGAAAACGGCATGATTTTTACAGGAGATAACGGAGGAAAGGGAGGGACGGTATGCACCCGCTTTTCTTGAAGGCGAATTCCATGACGGAAGACATCATTGGCGCCACGATCGAGGTTCATCGCTTGAAGGGGCCGGGCTTGATCGAGTCGATTTACGAAAAATTCCTCCGCCGCGAACTCGAACTTCGCAACCGCGCCGTCCTCAGCCAGCGAGCGGTGAAGATCGAATACAAAGGTTTCGAGTTTGAAGAGGCACTGAGATTCGATCTCCTGGTTGAGGGATGCGTATTGCTGGAGTTGAAGTCTGTCGAGGTTGTGCTGCCCATCCACAAAGCTCAACTTTTTAGCTACATGAAGCTGCTCGACGTGCCGATCGGATTGTTGATCAATTTCCGATCAACGAAACTCGTCGAAGGCGTTCACCGCATGATTCTACCGGGAGCGAATGAATGACCCCCTCTGTTTCCTCCGTTGCCTCCTGTAAAACAATGCTTTCCCTCACTGGTCTCCGCCGCACGTTCAACGCCGGAACGGTCAACGAAGTCCGCGCCCTGCAAGGTATCGACCTCGAGGTCGAGGAAGGCTCCTTCGTCCAGCTTCTCGGCATGAACGGCTCCGGAAAGTCCACGCTGCTCAATGCCGTCGCGGGTTCCTTCTATCTGGATTCCGGCACGATCAAACTCGACGGCGTGAATCTTACCCGCTGGACGGAGCATCGCCGCGCCGCCCTCGTCGGTCGCGTATTCCAAAATCCCTTCAGCGGCACCGCGCCGAATCTCTCCATCGCCGAAAACTTCGCGCTCGCGTCCCGCCGTGGGCTTGGCCGGGGCCTCGGCTGGGCGCTCAATCGCAAGCTCATGGACGATCTCCGCGCCCGGGTCGCCTCGCTGCGCATGGGCCTCGAAGACCGCCTCGACAACGCCATCGGCTCGCTCTCCGGCGGCCAGCGGCAGGCGCTCACGCTGCTCATGGCGACATGGCTGCGGCCCAAATTGCTCCTGCTCGACGAGCACACGGCCGCGCTCGATCCGAAAAGCGCGGACCAGGTGATCCAGCTCACCGAGGAGATCATTCGCCGCGAAAAGCTGACGACGCTCATGGTCACGCACTCGATGCAGCAGGCCGTGAATCTCGGCGGCCGCATCGTGATGCTGCACAAGGGCGAGGTCGCCCACGACCTGCGCGGCGCGGAGAAACGC
Source organism: Chthoniobacterales bacterium (assembly GCA_015655545.1). GTDB lineage: Bacteria > Verrucomicrobiota > Verrucomicrobiia > Chthoniobacterales > JAATET01 > JAATET01. The sequence continues at coordinate 10,217 of JAATET010000037.1, forward strand.
CGCCTGCGTCCCGAGGACCTCGTAGACCGCTTCCACGAAATCCGCGCCCGCGAATTGCTCGACGAGCGCGCCGCCGAGCTGCTGCGCGCGAGCTACGTCTAACCGACCGGGCTCGAACGAGCGTCACAGTTTTAATAAATGCCTACGTTTGTAGTTGACTGTATTTACATACGTAGTCAATTTGTGGTTCATGAGCCGACCACCAAAAATATCCGAATCCGAATGGACGGTGATGGAACTCGTCTGGAGCACATCGCCCATCACCGCGGCCGAGATCATCGAGCGGCTGGGAGCACCGATGAACTGGAAGCACCAGACCGTTCGCACGCTGCTGGCCCGATTGGTGAAAAAAGGCGCGTTGTCCTCCGAGGCGGATGGGAATCGCTATCTTTATCGTCCGCTTTTCACGCGTGACGAGTGCGTCGGCGTGGAAAGTGAATCCTTCCTCAAGCGAATGTTCGGCGGTGCCACCCAGCCATTGCTCGTCCATTTTGCGAGCCGCGGTGAGCTGACCAAGGAAGAGCTTAATGAGTTGAAGCGAATTCTTAATCGGAAGGATCCAAAATGAACGCGGTTTTGATTGTCGAAAATCTCTTCGACTGGCTGCTCGAGCGATCCTGGCAGGGGGCGGTGCTGGCGATCTCGATCGTGCTGGTGCAGCGGGCCCTTGGAGCTGCGCTGCCTGCGAAATGGCGCTATGGATTTTGGTTCGTGCTGCTCGGCGTGTTGCTCCTGCCATCGCTGCCCGAAAGTCCGCTCAGCATTTACAACGCGTTGCCGAAAGCGCGCACGACCGCCGTGCCCGTGGGTCCACTCATTGCCCTGCCGATCAAGCAGGACGACGCTCCGCCAGCGACATCCGGCGGGCAGGCTTATGCGGTATCTTCGGAAAAAGAGAGCGGCGACATCACGGAAAGTCCGAGCGCGTGGCAATGGCTGGCGATGATTTGGGCCGGGACCGCCGGCATGGGCCTGGGCTTTTTGCTCCTGATAAACATTCGCTTCGCCCGGCGCATCCGCTCGCTCGCCGAAGTGGCTGACACTCGGACGCGGGAAATTTTCTGCGTCTGCAAGAAGGAGTTGGGCATTCGCAGGAGCGTGCGATTGGTGGAGGCGCCGGCAGTGGCGAGTCCGGCAATCACAGGCTTTTTTCGTCCGACGCTGCTCGTGCCCACGGGGTTTGCGCACAGTCTGGAGCCTGCGGAGATGCGTTATGTTTTTCTGCACGAACTCGGCCATTTGGTTCGCGGCGATGTGCAGGTGAATGTTCTATTGGCGGTCATCCAGGCGGTGCACTGGTTCAATCCTTTGTTGTGGTGGGCCTTTCGGCAAATGCGGGCGGATCGCGAACTCGCATGCGATGCCTTGGTGCTGGCCCGAGTCGATATTCGGGAAGGCGGCGGCTATGGCGAAACGCTGCTCAAGCTGATGGGTCGCTTTCGGCCGGGCCGTCGAGGTGTCGGCTTGGTGGGAATCCTCGAGAATCATCGCGCTTTGAAGGCCCGTATCGAGCGAATCGCCGCTTTTTCCGCGGCGAGTCGAGCCTGGTCGTTCGCCGGGGCCGCGGTCATCCTTGGATTGAGCGTTTTCTTCCTGACCGCCGCGAAGAATCCGAAATCGGCAGCAGCGAATTTCGAAGCGCCGGCTCTGCCCGAGGATCCCGCTGTCGGACGTATATGCGATCGGCATGGCGTGCTGCTCGCGGAATATCGCATCGACGATTCGACGGGAAAGCCCCGCAACCGGCCAATCAGATATCCGCTCGGCGCGTTTGCCGCGCAGTTGCTGGAATCGCTCGATGAATCCGCCCTGCCGAAACCTGGCGAGACGATCAGGCTGACGATTGATGCGCGGATTCAAATGATCGCCGAGCAGGAACTGCGCAAGGTCGGACGAGGCGCGGCAGTCGTGCTCGATCCCAATAACGGCGATATCCTCGCGATGGCGTCCGTGCCGTCATTCGATCCGAACAAATTCGTTCCCGCAATCGACGAGAAGGATTGGCAGGAACTTTCCCAGGACAAAACCTCCCCGCTACTGAATCGCGCGCTCACAGCCTACACGCCCGGCTCGGTCTACAAGCCGGTCACGGCGCTGGCGGGTGCGACCATGGGCCTCGAATCGAAGCGCTACACCTGCAAGGGAGGAGTCGAAATCGGAAATGCCTATTTCAAGTGCTGGTCCTTCGCAAATGGGGGACACGGCGAACTCTCGCTTGCGGATGCCTTGAAGGTCTCGTGCAACCCCTACTTCTACGAATATGGCATTGCGGCTGGTGACCGGCTGCAAACGATGGCAGACCGGCTCGGAATGGGAAAGACTTCGGGGATTCCCGTGCGCGGAGAGGCCGCGGGAGTCGTGGACGGCCCCGACCATTTGAAGAAGGTCAACCCTCGCGATTCCTGGAGAGATATCCTTTCCGCCAATGTCGCGATCGGAATGGGGGCGGTTCAAGCCACGCCCCTGCAACTCGCCGGAATGATGGAGGCCATCGGCAACGGCGGAACCTTGTATTGGCCGCGTCTGGTCAAGAGCGTCACGCGTTCGGACCCGGGGACGCTCGAGCAGCCGGAGGCGCGGGTGCGGACAAATCTGCTCTCGGACGGCGTGACGCCGACAGGGCTCGAAAGCGTGCGGACGGGATTGTGGAAAGTGGTGAATGAGGACGGCGGCACAGCGCGGAAGGCGGCCGTCAGCGGGCTCGATATATCCGGAAAGACGGGCACGGCGCAGGTCTGGCGCATCGACGGAGATCAAAAGATCGCGGATAACAACGTGTGGTTTGCGGGATTTGCTCCGTTCAAAAATCCACGCTACGCCTTCGCGATTCTGGTGCAGGGCGCGAGTTCCGGTGGCGGCGTTCCCGCCCCGCTGGCGGCTGGAATGTTGCGTCGATTCGAAGACCGTTCCGAGCTGTTTGTTCCGAAAATGCTCAAGGCTGCTTCGGGTAATTTTAAGGTGATCGACCGGCCTTCCGCCAAAGGCGAGGTCGAGAATGTTTCCTCGAACTCACCCACGATGGCATCGATCAATGATCATGTTTTACCGATCGCACAACGAACTCCAGGAAAGTCTGGAATGGTCGTGAGCCCGTTCTCCGGACAATTGGTGGACGTCAGCGCTTATCCATCCGGCGAAGTCGTGAAGGATCCTTATTCGGGGCGACAGTTCAAAGTGCCGTAAACGCTTCGAATGATTGTTGACATTACGCCAGCGCTGTCAGCGCGTCCTCGATCTTCTCGAAGCTCGGCAGATCCTTCGGCGTCGGGGTCTGCTCGCTGTAGACAATTTTTCCGGCCTTATCGATGACGAACGCCGCGCGGGCCGACGTGTCGCCGATCCCGGCGAGGTTTGGGAACAGCACGTCGTAGGCCTTCGTCACTTCCTTGTTGAGGTCGCTCGCGAGCGGGATCGCGATGCCCTCCTTCTTCGCCCACGCGTCCTGCGCGAACGGTGTGTCCACGCTGATGCCGATGACCTTCGCGCCGAGGTCGGCGTATTTCTGAAGACCGCCGGAAATGTCGCACATCTCCGCGGTGCAGACGCTCGTGAAGGCGGCCGGAAAAAATAGCAGCACCGTATTCGTGGCGCCGAAGTTCGCGCTCAGCGTCAGGTCGGCGAGGCCTTCCGGGCCCATGGTTTTGAGGGTGAAGTCGGGAGCCTGCGTGCCGGATGGAAGTGCCATGATCTTGGATTGGGTTTGAGGCGACTTAATGAGGGAATGATTGGTGTCGCAAGGCGAATCTGGTTTGCTTGCCGCCATGAGATGGACGCCCTGCGGACCCCACGCCGCGCTCATCGAGCTTGCGGAGACGGATGACGCCGCCACGCGCGCGCGCAGCCGTGCCATTCTGCGGTTTCTCGAGCGGGAACGCGTCCGGGCGATTGTCGATTTTTCCGCGGCCTTCGACAAGGTGCTGCTCGAATTCCGGACAGGCGAAGATGTCGCCGCGCTGGCCTCGCAGTGGATGCGAAAATTTTCCGCACTCAAGCCGGTGGACGCCGCCGCCTCGGCGCTGCACGAAATCCCCGTCGTTTACGACGGCGAAGATATTGCGGAGCTCGCCGAGCGGCACGGCCTCGGTGTCGGGGAGGTGATTTCCCGGCACAGCGCGCCCATTTACGAAGTCGTGCTGCTCGGCTTCTCTCCCGGGTTTCCCTATCTCGCCGGCCTGGATCCGAAATTGTGCACGCCCCGCCGCGCCAGCCCGCGTCCGCGAGTGCCTGCGGGCTCGGTGGCCATCGGAGGCAGCCACACCGGCATCTACAGCATCGAGAGCCCGGGCGGCTGGCATCTGCTCGGCACGACGCCGGTGCGGATTTTCGATCCCGCCCGGCGGGAGCCGGATGACGAGGCCATGTTCCTGCTTCGCGCGGGAGATCGCGTGAAATTCGTGCCTGCGGAGTGAACATGGAGGTGCTGGAAATCGTAAAAACAGGGCTGGGCGCGAGCGTGCAGGACCTTGGGCGCATCGGCTGGAAGCGCTTCGGGGTGCCGCCGAGCGGTGTGATGGATCCCCATGCCGCGGCGTGGGCCAATCGGCTGGTGGGCAACTCCGACGGCGCGCCGTTGCTGGAGCTTCTCCTGCAGGGGGCGAAGTTTCGAGTGCTCACGGAGCGGCGATTTGCGGTCGCCGGGGCGGAAGCGGGAGCCCGCATTTCCGCATGGCATGCCCGTTCGATCGCGCGGGGGGAGGTCCTGGAATTTCCAAGAAACCAAAAGGGATTGTGGACGTATGTGGCGGTGCATGGGGGATTCGAGGCCGGGGAAGTGCTCGGCAGCAGCAGCGCTTATCCGCGCGGAGGAATCGGCCGCATGCTGCAGCCTGGGGACCGGCTGAGCGCGGGCAGCGCCTCGGATGTGTTGCATGTCGGCGAGAGCTGGACGGCGTGGAGCGAGCAGCGCGATTATGATGCGCCGCCTTTGTCGAGGGTTTGGCGCGGGCCGCAATGGGAGCTGTTCGATCCGGCCGAGCAGCGTTGCTTTCTTGACGCGGAATGGGAGGTATCGTCCCGCAGCGACCGCGTCGGCTACCGGCTCGAGGGCGCTCGCCTGAATGCGCCTGCCGGCGAAATGCGCAGCGAGCCGGTGGTCGTCGGCTCGATCCAGGTCCCGCCGAATGGCCAGCCGATCGTGACCATGCGCGACGGCCCGACCGTGGGCGGCTATCCGAAGATCGGAATCGTCGATCCCGAGTCGCTTTCCTGGCTGGCGCAATGCCGCCCGGGCGTGCGATTCCGATGGGCGCCCGCCGAATGAAACTCAACGCCGATCTCGGAGAAAACGAACCGCCCGCCCGCACCGCGGCTTTGATGAGTCTCATCGACTTGGCGAATATCGCGTGCGGAGGCCATGCCGGCACGGAGGAAACCATGGAACGGGCCGTGCGACTGGCCCTCGAAAATCGCGTCGGGATCGGAGCGCACCCGGGGTGGGCGGCGGATTTTGGACGCGGCGCGGCGAAGATCGACACGCCGGAGCTGGGAGTTCTGCTCGACGCACAAATCCACGCTCTGGAGAGGGTCGCGGGACGGCTGGGCGGATCGCTGTCCCACGTCAAACTCCATGGCGCGCTCTACCATGCGGTCGAGCGGTCCGAAGAGCTCGCCCGAGGCTATGTGGATCTCGTGCGCGCCCGATACGCCGGCCTGAAAATCGTCGCTCTCGCCGGCGGCCGGCTGATCGCCCTTTGTCGAGAGCGCGGTGTGGAGGCGATGCCCGAGGCCTTCGTCGAGCGCGGTTACCGCGAGGATGGAGGATTGATTCCTCGCGGGGAGCCCGGAGATTTGATTTTCGAGCCCGGGATCGTCGCGGAGAGAGTCCGATCGCTGGCGGAAAACGGCTGCCTCCGCGCCGTGTCGGGAGCCGTCGTGCGGATCGACGCCACGACGGTCTGCGTGCATTCCGATACGCCCAACGCCGTCCGCATCGCGCGGGCCGCGCGGGAGGTTCTGGGGCCGCGCGCTTAGTTGCGGCGTCCGATCAGGATCTGCAGGACGTAGAAGAACATCGTCGCGACCGAGGCGAAAAGCCCGAGCGACGCCGCGACGTATTGGTTGGTCGAGTATTGATTAAAGATCGCCGAGGTCTGGTAGAGAATCACGGCGCCGACGAAGAGCACCATCACCGCGGCAAAGAACGTGCCGAGCGTGAATCCGAAGAGGATGCTGGCAACGATGAGCCCGAGCGCCACGAAGCTGCCGACCTTCAGGATGCCGCCGAGGAACGAAAAATCCTTCTTCGTGGTCACGACGATCGCGGTGAGTCCGAGAAACAGGCCGATCGTGATCATGCCGGCCATGGCGATGAGGTTCGGCTCGTTCAGGTAATGGACCGCGATCGTCAGAATCGGCATCAGGACGAAGGCTTCCGCCAGCACATAAAGACCGAGGCCGGCGTATTGGATTCCGAGGCTCGTTCCGGATAGCGCCCATTTCTGTGCCAGCCAGGAAGCGCCCATGAAAAGAGCCAGCACGGCGAGCCACGCGTATTGCGTGCCGATCATCAGTTTGGTCATGGGCAGGGCGATCGGCGAATTGAGGAGCATCGCCTCGAGTCCGATGAGCGCCAGGATGGCTCCGGCAAGATGCAGGTAGGTGCGGCGGAGAAACTGGCTGCGCTCCACGGTGCTGGAGTCGGCGGCGAGGACGTAGGGATTTTGGTAGGCGTTGCTCATATACGCGGATTTTCCGCAACGTGCGGCGCGGAACCAAACGAGTCAAGCACCGCTTCCGGCGTGAGCCCCGCCTCCCGTAGCGCACGAAGACTGAGCGCGGCATCGCGCTTGGCCAGACGACGGCCGGCGGTGTCGCGAAGCAGCGGGCCATGATAAAACTTCGGTGGCGTCGCGCCCAGCGCGCGGTAGAGCAGAAGCTGCCGCGCGGTGGAGACGAGCAGATCCTCCCCGCGCACCACTTCGGTGATGCTCATGGCGATATCATCGGCCACGACCGCGAGCTCGTAAGCCGGCACGTCGTCTCTGCGCCATACGACGAAATCGCCGAAGTCGCGCCCGGCCACCAGCTCCACGGCCCCCACGCGTCCGTCGTGAAAGGAGATCGCCTCTCCATCGGGCACGCGAAACCGCCAGTTTACGCCCGCGGGCGTTTTCCACGGCAGCGATTCCGTTGCGGGCTGGCGCCATTCGACCGGGAAAACCGGCTCCTCTTCGTGCGGGGCCTGGGCGGCGAGTTCGACATCGCGGCGGGAATGCGGTGACGGATAAATGAATCCGCCGGCGCGAAGTCGTGTCCAGGCGTCGAGGAAGACGGTGCGACGTTCGCTTTGCCGGACCGGCCCCTCGTCCCAAGTGATCCCGAGCCATGTCAGATCTTCGAGGCAGGCGGAGGCAAATTCCGGCTTGCAGCGCAGGGGATCGATATCCTCGATGCGCAGGATGAGGCGCCCGCCGGCTGCGCGGGCGCGCTCGTGCACGGTTCGAAAGGTCGCGGCATGTCCGGCGTGCAGCAATCCTGTCGGAGTCGGTGCGAGGCGGCCGATGTAGGCGGGCGGCGTCATTCTCCGGCATCCTTGCACGGCGCAATGGTTTGCACAGCGCGGAATGAATGGTCATCTTCGCGGTCCGCCAATGTCGTCGCCAGCGTCAACTCTCCGCCGTTTTTTTTCGCGGCACCCCTTGTTGCGCGATGCGATTTTGTGGGCGATTCCGGCGCTCATTTTCGGCGCGATCCTGCGGCTGCTGCTCCTGAGCTACTCGCCGTATGCGTTCTGGGGCAGCGACTCGCGTTCCTACTTTGGATTTACGAACGGCGTGCTGAACGACTTTTATTTCAGCCTCAACGAAAAGCGGCGCTACCTCTACCCGATCTTTCTGCTGCCGGTGTCGTTGCTGCCGGGTTCCGCGCTTCGTGCCATCGCATGGATCCAGCCGCTGCTCGGCCTGCTGACGATTGTGCCGTTCGCTTACATCGTGCGGCGGATTTTTGTCGGTTGGAAAATCCTGATCATCCCGCTCACCGCGCTCTACGCGGGCCTGCCGGTTTTCATTTGGTATGAGCACGAGCTTATCGCCGACACGATCCTTTTCAGCGGCATGGTGTGGATGCTGGGGGGCTGGATGGCCTGGGTCGGCCAGGCGCGGATCGAACGAGCGCGGGCGCTCTGGTGGTGGTTTTTCACGCCGCTGGCGATCATCGCGCTCACCAAGCCGTCGGTGAAATTTTTCTGGCCAGGCATCCTGTTCGCGCTCCTGGTCGCAAAAGCCTGGCGGGTGTTGAACTGGAAGCAATGGTCCGCGCTCGCGGCGGTTTTTCTGATCGGCTTCTCGATGGGCGACGACGACCAGGGCTCGTGGCTGCTCTACAACACCGCGTTTCCCTACACCCAGCTCGATACCCCGCGGCATGCGGAATACAAGGCCGAGATTAGCGACTGGGTGCTGGCGAAACGCGCGCGCATCGACTCCTACGCGGACGAAGATTACGAGGTGCAGAAATACCTGCGCGGCCCCGGCAAGGACAAAAGCCGTCCGCTCTGGGCGGCGCTGGGGAAGGACAAAAACCGGATGGCGCGCGTTTCCCGCGACCTTGCGATGGAGTCGATTCTCGCGCGGCCCGACATGTTCCTGAAAATCGGCCTGCATCGCCTCCTCGGCTCGTGCAATCCCGCCGATCTCGATTACGACCGCTTCGAGGCCGATTATTTCGCCGCGCGCCTGCGGGTGGATCTCGCCGGCAAGCGCACGCCCGAGGAAATGCTGCGCATCGCCTTTGGCATCCCGTCGAAAGCTCCGTTTCCTTCCAAGGAGCAATTCTGGAGCTGGACCTGTCCGCATCCCGACTCCGCGGTGAGCCGGTGGATGGTGTCCTACGTGAAAACCTACCAGCAACTCGGCGAGCTCGTGAAACGGCCGACGGGCGAGCGGCGTTCGTTCGATCAGTATCGCCTCACCTGGCTCGGATGGGCCCTTTTGCTTGGCGCCATCGCGGCCTGCTTCCCGCCGTTCCTGCGCACGGTCGGCGTGTGGGTGATCGGCATGACAGCCGCGATGCTCGCCACGTATCTCGTGGGAATCCAGCACGTGCGCTATTTCGCGCCCATGTGGCCGATCGTCCTGCTTGCGCTGGCGATCGTCATCGACTGGCCGATCCGGATCGCGCAAGGCTTCCGGCGAAAGGTCTGATTCCGCTCGCGCGAAGCCGCCGCGCTTTCCTTCCGCGGCCGGATGCACTAGATGGGGCCATGTGGCTCGTCTACGCGCTGTCGGCATCGATCATCTGGGGCATCAGCTACGCGGCCAGCGGACGGGCCATCGAGCGCGGAGTCTCGCCGCTCGTTTTCTTCACCCTCTACGCCGCCGTCGGCGCGGTCATGGGCCTCGGCACACTCGCCGCAACGGGAAAAATCGCCACGTTCCCCGAGGAAATCCGCGGTGTCGGCAAAGACTGGGTCTGGCTCGTCGTCGCGGTAATCACCTCCGGCGTCGGCGCCCTGCTCATCTACATGGCGATCGGCGAGAAGAACGCCACGCTCGCCTCGCTCATCGAGATTTCCTACCCGCTTTTCGTGGCCTTTTTCGCGTGGCTGTTCTTCCGCGAGACACAATTCAATGCCGCGACCGCTGCTGGCGCCGTCCTGATACTCTCCGGAGTCGCGGTCGTTTTTTTCAGCAATCGGCACTGAGGCAATCAGCACGGCGGCCAGTGTTCTGGATTTGCGCGGCCATTGGGCATAGCCTGCGGACAATGCGATGATGATGTCGTCCCAATCCCCGCCATGGCAGATGGCCTGTCGTCTCCTGCTGCTCGCCATGGCTTATTTTGGCATGGGATGGCTGGGCCTGCTGCTCGCGCCCCCCGAGTTGAAGATCAGCCTGATCTGGCTGCCGACCGGCATCATGGTGGCTGCGCTGTATCGGTGGGGGCTCGGCTACTGGCCGGGCGTGCTGCTCGGCGCGGGCGTGCTGATGAAATATTCCTTTCCCGTCGCCTGGCCGCTGGCCGGAACGGTAGTGGCAGGACAAACCATTGCTCCGCTGCTTGCGGCCTGGATGCTTCGAAAAGCCGGTTTCCACCCGCAGTTCGATCGCTGGCGCGACATCGCGCTATTGTTTGCCGCCGCGTTCCTCGGAATGATGGTCTCCGCCACCGCAGGCACCACGACGATCTATCTCGCGGGATTGCTGCCGGCGCGGGAATTCAGCTCCGCCTGGCTCACGTGGTGGCTTGGCGATCTCATGGGCGTGCTCGTGGCCGGCCCCATGCTGCTTTCCGTCTCTCGCACGAGCTGGAGCTGCCTGTGGGGGCGGCCGAGGGAGTTTGCGGTCTGGTGCGCCTTTTCCGTAACGATGCTGGGCGGCATCTTCTTCCTCCCCGCGACTCCGGGGGTCAGCAAGCTTCCCCTCATCTTTCTGCCGCTGCTGCTGACGGTGTGGGCGGCGCTCCGATTCGGAGCGGCTGTCACTTCGCTGGCGGTGATGGCCGTGGCCACGGTCGCCGCCTCGGGACTCGCCGTTGCGCGCGGGCCATTCCTGCAGCCTGGCGTGCTCGAGGGCGTTTTTCTGCTTTGGACTTACATCGGCACCATGGCGGTGCTCAGCCTTATGATCACCGGCATCGAAATCAGCCGCCGCGAAGCCGTTCGAGGCCTGTTCGAATCTCGTGCCGATCTGGAACGCGCAAATGCCGGACTGCGCGAGGCGACGGCGCGCGCGGAGCGTTCCAACGAGGCCAAGAGCCTTTTCCTCGCCAACATGAGCCACGAGATTCGCACGCCGATGAATGGCATCCTTGGCATGACCGACCTGCTCCTCGCGTCCGATCTCACGCCGGCGCAGCGGGAACGGGCCGAGGTCGTCCGTACCAGCGGCGATTCTCTCCTGCGCTTGCTCAATGATATTCTCGATCTCTCGAAGATCGAGGCCGGGAAAATCGAACTCGATCCGGTCGACTTCGACTTGCGCGCGGCGATCGAGAAGATCGTGCACCTCGTCTCGGTGGGCGCGGCGGCGAAGGAGCTGGCGATGCGCTGCGAGGTCGATGCGAAAGTGCCCGCCCGGCTGCGCGGTGACGTGGGGCGGCTTCGTCAGGTGCTCATGAATCTGCTCGATAACGCCGTAAAATTCACCTCTCGGGGGAGTGTCACTCTGCGAGTCACGCGCGGCGCCGCACCGTGCCAGATCAATTTTGAAGTGACGGACACGGGCGAGGGCATCTCACCGGATCGAATCGACGATCTCTTCAAGCCGTTTGTGCAGGCCGACAGCTCGACCACCCGCCGATTCGGAGGCACCGGCCTGGGGCTCGCGATCTCGAGGCAGATCGTGGAATTGATGGGGGGCCGCATCCGCGTGGAAAGCAGCCTCGGAAAGGGAACCAGCTTCCGTTTCGAAATCATGTTCTCGGCGCCCATTTCCGGCGTGGCTCGCGCGAGTTCGCCCGAACCCGCGGGGAGGCTGCCCGCTGCGCGATCCGCGCATCGGCTGCTTCTCGTCGAAGACAACCTGGTAAATCAGAAAGTCGCGCTGCTGCAGCTTCGCCAGCTGGGTTACGAAGCCGATCTCGCCGGGGATGGCTCTCTGGCCCTGGAAGCATTGGCGGCGAAGCGTTACGATCTCATTCTCATGGATTGCCAGATGCCGGTGATGGACGGCTACGATGCGACTCAGGCGATCCGTTCCGGAACGATCGCCGGCGTCGACCCCCGGATTCCCATCGTCGCCCTTACCGCGAATGCTATGCCGGACGATCTCGAAAGGTGCCGGGCCGTCGGCATGAATGATTGCCTGACCAAGCCCGTGCTCGCCTCCGCGCTCGCCGTGGCGATTACCCGCTATTTGCCCTCCACGGGCATGCAGGAAGATTCCGCCTAGGAGCGTGTCGCGGGATGATCGGCGAGTAATTTCAGCGATTGCGCGAGCAGGTTTTTTCCGGGTTCCGTGCGATGCCAGGTCGAGGCGCCGGAAGGGTGCGGCAGCGGCAGCAGGTCGCAGGCATGGCCGCTGTAGCGGATGCGCTCGATGCGGCCCACGATCTCGGAAAGCAGCGCGAAGGAATGAAACTGCGAGATGGCCAGCTTGCCGACCGCGATGACGAGCGACGGCTGAAGAAGGTCGAACTCCCGCCGCAGCCAATGCGAGCAATTCACGATTTCCTCCGGATCGGGCACGCGGTAGCCGCCCTTGGGATTTTTTCCCGGGAAGAATCGGCACACCGCCGCGAAATAAATCCGCTCGCGCGCCTCGCCCTCCGTCCAGCCCGTGGCGGATTCGATCCATTTGAAAAGCGTTTTTCCGGCCGTCCACGCGAACGGCCGCCCGAGCACGGGCTCCTTCACGCCGGGTGCCTGGCCGACGAGCAGGATGCGGCTGACCACGGGCAGACCGGCGACCACGGGCTTGTGCATGCGCGGGCAGCGGGTGCAGGCCAGCAATTCGTGGCGATGAGTGGTGAGTGCGTCGGCGGCGCTGGACATTCCCATGGGTCGGGCGACCAGCTTGTCACAAACCAGTCGCCCTGCGCATCGCCTATTTTCCGCCTCCGCCAAGCCCCTGCCAAACAGCGCCGACGAGGATTGCCTCTCGCGGCGCTTTTGGCGCTAAGCGACAGTCTGCGGGGAAGAGCCTGGAGGGTGGAGCGCATAGATCGTTTCCACCGCACCGGAGCCCGCGCGGCGCTCGGAAACCAAATCGCCTCTTCGAGCCAGAAGTCGAGGTGCGGCGATATTATCCTCGAGCGAAAATGCGAGCCAGCGTCGGATGCCGGCGTCCCACGCCAGCCGCGCGAGGTGGCGCAGCAAGGCATCGCCGCCGCCGTGACGCTGCCACTCGTCCACCAGGACAATGGCGACTTCGGCGAGCTGCGGATCTTCTTTCGTGCGAATGCAGCGGGCGACGCCGACTTGATCGATTTCGCGTCCGTCGCGATCGAGGATCGCGAGGATGAGCGCGATGTGATCGACGAAATCGCAGTGCGTCAAATAGTGGAGCTCCGGCTCCGTGAAGCGCTTCCGATATTGGAGAAAACGATAGGCATGGCCGGTGGGCGACAGGCGCGCGAGACCGCGAGTCAAAGCGGCGCCGTCCGCCGGACGGATCTGCCGCGTGATGGCGGATGTCCCGCCACGCAATGGGACGAGCTCGGAAGAAACCGCGTTCATGAATCTACGGCTGCAGCAGCGAGGCGAGCATGTTGATGCTGAGGGCGAGGATGAAGGTATTGAAAAGGAACGAAAGCACGCCGTGGAGCAGGACGAGCCGGCGCATCTCCGGCGAAGTGACGCCGATGTCCGAGGTCTGGGCGGTGGCGCCGATCACGAAGGCGAAGTAAGCGAAATCGAGATAGTCGGGAGATTTTTCGCCCGGAATGTCGAGACCGATGCGGCGCGGAGTGGCAGAGGCGCCGCGGTAAAAAACGTGGGCGTAATGCAGCGTGAAAAGCGTGTGCACGAGCGTCCAGGACGCCAGGACCGTGAAGAGAGTTTGTCCGAGCTGAAGGTTGCGATGGGCCGCGCCGGCATCTTTCTGCGCGTGAAGCGTGAGCACGACAGCCATCACGCTGATGCAGACGCCAATGAGCACGAACCCGAAGATCATGGCGCGGCCGGAGTCCTGCAGCCGGGCGTTGCGATGGGCGTGCGCGGGATCGCCGGTGAGGATCGAGATCCAGGCCAGAACGAGTAAAGCCGCGGCGTAAACATCCCAGGCATTGATGAAGCGGGTGAGCGGCGTGTCGCCATGCGCCAGGAATCCTGCGGCGAGCGCGAGCGGCAGCGCGATCCATTGGCGATGATGGGCGTCGAGCCGGCCGATGGCGGACAGAGGACGAGTCGACGTGGCGGCCTTCACGGGAGATTCAATGTTTCCGAAATGTCAGATGGTCGCCATCGGCGTCGGCGGTGATCTTGTCTCCTTCGAGGAATTTGCCGTCGAGGATTTCGAGGCTGAGCGGATCGAGGATTTCCCGCTGGATCACGCGCTTCAATGGGCGGGCTCCGTAGGCCGGATCGTAGCCTTCCTTCGCGAGGAGTTTCCGCGCGGCGTCGGTGAGCGTGAGCGTGAGGTTTTGCTTTTGCAGGCGGTCGAGCAGGCGCTGGAGCTGGATGTCCACGATGCGCGTGATCTGGTCCGCGTCGAGTCGGTCGAAGATGATGATCTCGTCGATGCGGTTGAGGAACTCGGGGCGGAAGTGGCCGCGCAAGGCCTCGAGCACGCGGCGATCGCGCTCGTCCTTCGCGAGGTCTTCCATGATGTATTGGCTGCCGATGTTCGACGTGAGGATGATGACCGTGTTCTTGAAGTCGACCGTGCGGCCCTGGCCGTCGGTGATGCGGCCGTCGTCGAGCACCTGGAGCAGGACGTTGAAGACGTCGTGGTGCGCTTTTTCGATCTCGTCGAAGAGGACGACCGAGTAGGGCTTGCGCCGCACGGCCTCGCTGAGCTGGCCGCCTTCCTCGTAGCCGACGTAGCCGGGAGGCGCGCCGATCAGGCGGGCGACGGTGTGCTTCTCCATGTATTCCGACATGTCGAGGCGGATGATCGCGTTTTCGTCGTCGAAGAGAAATTCGGCGAGGGCTTTGCTGAGCTCGGTCTTGCCGACGCCGGTGGGCCCGAGAAAAAGGAAGCTGCCGATCGGGCGGTTTTCGTCCTGCAAGCCGGCACGGGCGCGCCGCACGGCGTTCGAGACGGCTTTGATTGCCTGCCCTTGGCCGACGACGCGGGCGGCGAGGCGTTCCTCCATCTTCACGAGCTTGGCGCGCTCGCCTTCCTGCAAATTCGAAACCGGGATCCCGGTCCAGGTGGCCACAACTTTCGCGATATCCTCCTCGGTGACTTCCTCGGTCAATAGAGTCGGCGCGTTGCCGGAGCCTTCCTTTTGAATGGCCTCGTCGAGCTGGCGCTGGAGCTCGGGAAGTTTGCCGTATTGGAGTTCGCTGGCCTTGCTGAGATCGCCGCGGCGCTGCGCCTGCTCGAGCTCGGTTTTTACCTGCTCGATCTCCTCGCCGAGTTTCTGCGTCCGGCCGATTTCTTCTTTTTCCTTGAGCCATTGCGTCTTGAGGCGATCGGCATTCTCGCGAATGTCGGCGAGTTCCTTTTCGAGCTTGGAGAGACGCTCCTTGCTGGCGGCGTCTTTTTCCTTTTTCAACGCCTGCCGCTCCATTTCGAGCTGCATGACCTGCCGCTCGAGCTGGTCGATTTCCGTCGGCATGGAATCGAGCTCGATCTTCAACCGCGAGGCGGCCTCGTCGATCAAGTCGACCGCCTTGTCGGGCAAAAACCGGTCGCTGATGTAGCGATGGCTGAGCACGGCGGCGGCGACGAGCGCGGAATCCTGAATGCGCACGCCATGGTGGACTTCGTAGCGCTCCTTGAGCCCGCGCAGGATGGCGACGGTGTCCTCGACGCTCGGCTCCTTGACCATCACGGGCTGGAAGCGGCGCTCGAGCGCGGCGTCTTTCTCGATGTATTTGCGGTATTCGTCGAGCGTGGTCGCGCCGATGGTGCGCAGCTCTCCGCGCGCGAGCTGCGGCTTGAGGAGGTTGCTGGCGTCCATCGAGCCTTCCGCGGCGCCGGCGCCGACGATGGTGTGGAGCTCGTCGATGAAAAGAATGATCTCGCCGTCGCTGTCGGTGACTTCCTTGAGAAAGGCCTTGAGCCGGTCCTCGAATTCGCCCCGGAACTTCGCGCCTGCGACCATGGAGCCGATGTCCATGGCGACGACACGCTTGTTCTTGATCGACTCGGGCACGTCTCCGCTGACGATGCGCCGGGCGAGGCCCTCGACGATGGCCGTCTTGCCGACGCCGGGCTCGCCGATGAGGACGGGATTGTTTTTCGTCCGGCGCGAGAGCACCTGCATCGTGCGGCGGATTTCCTCGTCGCGGCCGATCACGGGATCGATCTTGCCTTTGCGCGCGAGCTCGGTGAGGTCGCGGCCGTATTTCTCGAGCGTCTGGTATTTGCCCTCGGGATTCTGGTCGGTCACGCGCTGCGAGCCGCGCACCTCGACGAGGGCCTGCATCAATTTGTCGCGCGTGATCCCGGCCTGTTTGAGCAGTTTCGCGGCGGCGTCCTTCGCGTCGAGCAGGGCGAGGAGGTAATGCTCGGCGCTCAGGTATTCATCCTTGAGCTTCGACATCTCGGCCTCGGCGGCGTCGATGGTCTTGCGGAGATCGTTGCCGACGTGCGGTGAGGCGCCGCCATGGACCTTCGAGCGGCGGGAGAGGTCGGCCTCGAGATCGGCTTTGATCGCGGCGGGGCTGGCGCCGAGTTTCTGGAGCAGCGGGGTGGCGAGGCCGTCGGATTGCTCGAGCAGCGCGAGCAGGAAATGCTCGTTGGTGATTTCGGACTGGTCGTGCTTGGAGGCGAGATCGAGCGCGGCGCTGAACGCCTCCTGCATCTTTTGGGTGAACTTATCGGGGCGCATGGATGGGATGGTTAGGTTTTGGGACGACGGATGGGGCGAGGGCAGGACTCGCGGAGATCTTCGAGGAAAACGGTGGCGGCGCGGGAAAGGGGGCGGCGCCTGTTCCAGAATGCCACGATGGTGCGCTGCGGCCGCGGAGCGCGGAGAGAACGGTAGATCGGCTGTTCCGGCGCCGCCTGCGCTGCGGCCATTTTTGGAATGAGGGAGATGCCGAGGCCGGCGTGGACGAGCCGGCGGATCGTTTCGACCTGGGCGCTGCGTGAAATGACGCGCGGCTGCACGCCGCTCTGGTGGCAGAACTGGAGCGCCTGGTCGCCGAGGCAGTGGCCTTCCTTCATCAGCACAAACGTCGAGTTTTCGAGGTCGCCGGCGGAGATCGATTTTTTGACGGCGAGCGGATGGGACGGCGGCACGGCCAGCAGCAGTTCCTCGGTGAAAAGCGGCGCGATTTCAAATGCCGTATCGCGCAGCGGCAGGCTGGCGATGGCGAAATCGACCTCGTAGCTCGAGACGAGCGAGGCGAGGGTGGCCGTGGTGTCCTCGTGGATGACGATCTGCACGCCCGGGTAGCGCTCCGTGAAGCTGCCGATCAGCGACGGCAGCAGGTAAGGCGCGATCGTGGGGAGCACGCCAACCGAGACCTGGCCGCGCGTGATCGTGTGGGTCTCGCGGGCTTCGCGCTCCGCTTCGGCGAGCTCGTCGAGAATGCGCGCGGCCCGGACGATGAACCGCTCGCCGCTGGAGGTGACCCGCGTGCGGCGCCGGTCGCGCTCGAACAGGCGCTCTCCGAGCTCCTCCTCGAGTTTGCGCACCTGCTGGCTCAACGAGGGCTGCGAGATGTGGCAGTCGCCCGCCGCCCGGCTGAAGCTGCCGGTGCGGGCCACGGCCACGACATAGCGAAGCTGGTGCACTTCCATAGGCGTTTCCTATTTATACGATAGGAAAGAAGTATTTCAACTATGACGTAGATCAAGGGCATGATGGCGGCCCGTTGCGATCCTTGCGATCGCTTGCACCTCAACCAGGAAAAATCTCATGTCCCAGGAAAACACCACTCCGCCGATGCTCACCACCGCCTCCGGCATTCCGGTGGCCGACAACCAGAACACGCTGACCGCCGGCCCGCGCGGCCCGGTGCTCCTCCAGGATTTCTGGCTTCTCGAAAAGCTCGCGCACTTCAACCGCGAGCGCATTCCCGAGCGGGTGGTTCACGCCAAGGGCTCCGCCGCCTACGGAAAGCTCACCGTCACGCACGACATCTCGAAGTATTCCAAGGCGAAGCTCTTCGCCAAAGTCGGCACGGAGGTCGAAGCCTTCCTGCGCTTTTCCACGGTCGCCGGCGAGCGCGGCGCGGCCGACGCCGAGCGCGACGTGCGCGGCTTCGCCCTGCGTTTTTACACCGACGAGGGCAATTGGGACATTGTGGGCAACAACACCCCGGTCTTTTTCATCCGCGACCCGCTGAAGTTCCCCGACTTCATTCACACCCAGAAGCGCGATCCGCACACGAACCTGCGCAGCAACACCGCGGCGTGGGATTTCTGGTCCCTTTCCCCGGAGTCCCTTCACCAGGTGACGATTCTCATGAGCGATCGCGGCATTCCGCAGAACCTGCGCCAGATGCACGGCTTCGGCTCGCACACGTATTCGTTCGTCAACGCCATCGGCGAGCGCTACTGGGTGAAGTTCCATTTCAAGTCCCTCCAGGGGATCGCCTACTACACCGACGCCGAGGCCACCGAGGCCGTGGGGCAGAACCGCGAGACTTCGCAGGCCGATCTCTTCCATGCGATCGCCGACGGAAATTTCCCCCGCTGGCGCTTCGCGGTGCAGATCATGCCCGAGGCCGACGCCGCCGATTACAAGGTCAATCCCTTCGACCTCACCAAGGTCTGGCCGCATGCCGACTACCCGCTCATCGATGTCGGCGTCCTCGAGCTCAATCGCAACCCTCACAACTATCACGCCGAGGTCGAGCAGGCCGCGTTTTCGCCGGCGAACGTCGTTCCCGGCGTCGGGCACTCGCCCGACAAGGTGCTTCAATCCCGCATCTTCTCCTATGCGGACGCCCAACGCTACCGCCTCGGCGTCAATTACCAGCAGCTCCCTGTCAATGCGCCCCGCTGTCCCGTCTTCAACTACCAGCGCGACGGCTCCATGCGCTTCGACGCCAGCAAGGACGTGAGCCCGAACTACGAGCCGAACTCCTTCAATGGCCCGCAGGAATGCCCCGCCTTCGCCGAGCCCGTGCTCAAGCTCGAGGGCGACGCCGACCGTTACAATCACCGCGCCGGCAACGACGATTACACGCAGCCCGGAAACCTCTTCCGCCTGATGACGCCCGACGCGCAGGAGCGCCTCTGCGCCAATATCGGCCGCCATATGACCGGCGTGCCGGTGGAGATCCAGATGCGCGCCATCTGCCATTTCTTCCGTGCGGATCCGGACTACGGCCTCGGCGTCGCCAGGGCCCTCGGCCTCGACATCAGCGAATTCGCGGCCAAGGCGCATTCCGCACCCGCGCCCGAATTGGCATCCGCCGGTTAGGAACCCGGAATCGCGCCCGCTCAACGCAGCTTGATTTTCTGGCGCAGAAACGTCGGCACGTCGAGGTCTTCGCCGCCGACGATCGTGGGTTCGCTTTTTTCGAAGCGGCCGCGGGCGACAGGATCGAGACGCAGCGTTTTCTGCTCGGGCTTCGGCTGCCTTTTGGCGCCCGCGGCTTTCGCCACGGCATAGGGGCTGGTGTCGAAAAGCTCGCTTGCCTTCGCGGGGGCGGTCTCCGCATCGGCGGGTTCGAATTCCTCCGCGGGCTCGGAAGTTGCTTCCTCCGACTCCGGAACGGGGGCGGCTGCCGGCCGCTGCTGGCGGACGGGAGCTCGGACAGGCGCCGCTCCTCCGGTGGCGGCGAGGATCGAGACGCCGAGTGATGAATAGCTCGGGTCGAGGCCGATGCCGAGATGCAGGTGGCCGTCGGTGTGGCGCGAGACGGCTTCCATGATCACGCGAATCTCGGCGATATGAAGATCGGGCGTGGCGCTGATGTGAACGAGCGCCGCATGGGTGTCGGCGAGGGATTTCCCGCGGGCGAGCAGCGGGGATTTCAGCGCGCGCTCGACGGCTTCGTTGGCACGGTTGCCGCCGGTGGCCTCGCCGAAGCCGAAAAGGCTGGTCGAGCCGGAGCGGCGGAAAACGGCGAGCAGGTCGGCGGGCGTCACGCGGATCGGTCCGGGCGTGAGGGTCAGTCGGGCGATTGCGCCGATCGTCTCGGCCAGCACCTGATCGGACGCGGCAAAGGTATCGTGCACGCCGGCCAGCGGCTCGGAGAGCTCGGCCATGCGGTCGTTCTCGAAGGTGAGGAACGCGTCGGCGGATTTTGCGAGCTCCGCCTGCGCGTCGGCGGCCTGTTGGAGGCGACGGCGGCCTTCAAAGGAAAAGGGCAGGGTGGCGAGCGTGACCACCAGCGCGCCCTGCTTTTTGGCGAACTCAGCGAAAACGGGGGCCGCTCCGCTGCCGACGCCGCCGCCGAGGCCCGCGCAAATAATGACGATGTGCGCGCCTTGCAAGGCGGCGGTCAATTCGGGCTCCGCTTCCTCGGCGGCTTCGGCGCCGACTTCAGGGTCGCCGCCGGTGCCCAGGCCGCGCGCGGTCTTCGAGCCGAGGAGAATTTTTTTTCCGGCGACGGAACTGCCGAGCGAGACGCTGTCGGTATTGATCGCAAGGAGGTCGAGCGCGTTGCCGAAGCCGGCGAGCGTGAGGCGATCGACAAGGGCGACGCCGGCATTGCCGATGCCGGCGACCAGAATGCGCGGCGCGCTGGCGGCGCCGTCGTCCGTGAGAAGGGTGCGCGGGATTTCGAGCATGATGTTCAGGAATGGCTGCGGCGACTGAACAGGCCGCCGAGGATTTTACCGAAGAAAGAACTCGTTTCCTGCTCCACCTGCATGAGCTGCGCGTATTTGACGACGCCGATCGCGGTGGCGTATTGCGGGTTTTGAAAAACGGACGTCGGGCCGGTGACTTCCTGGGCGGCCACGGAATGCACGGGATGATCGAAGACTTCCCCGGCGACCTGCGCGAGCCCGCGCAGCCGCGAGCAGCCGCCGGTGAGCATCACGCCGGAGCGGACGAGATCGAGGTCGCAATGCGCGGCGATGTCCTTGCGCACGAGTTCGAGCAGCTCGCGGACGCGGGCGTGGATGATGCGGTTGAGGTTCGCGCGCTCGATTTCGCAGCCGGAAAAACCTGAGTCGTTCTTGAGGATGATCGTGTCGCCGGGCTGGGCCTCGTCGGGATTCGCGCTGCCTTCCTCGATTTTGAGCCGTTCGGCGCGGGCGATGGGAATGCGCAGGCCGATGGAAATGTCGTTCGTGATGTGGTCGCCGCCGATGGCGAGCACGCCGCTGTGCTGCACGGCGCCGTCGATGTAGACGAGGTAGTCGGTGGTGCCGCCGCCGATATCGAGCACGATGGCGCCGAGATCCTTCTGGTGCTGGTCGAGCACGACCTGCGCGGAGGCCACGGAATTGATGACGACTTCCTCGACCTCGACGCCGGCTTCCTTGATGCAGCGGAGGGTATTCTGGATGCGGGTCTTCACGCCGTGGACGATGTGATAATCGGCCTCGAGCTTGTGACCGACCATGCCGATCGGGTTTACGACGCCTTCTTGATTATCCACGTAGTAGTGCTGCGTGATCGTGTGAATGAACCAGTTCTGGTCGGGAATGTTGACCTCCTTCGCGCTGGCTTCGACATCGCGAATATCTTCGCCGTCGATCTCGCCGCGATCCTCGGGGATGGGCGTCACGCCGCGATTGTTGAAGCTTTGAATGTGCGCTCCGGTCACCGCGGCCCAGACGCTTTCGATCTCGGCGTCGGCTTTTTCCTCGGCGTCGGCGATGGCGTCGCGCACGCATTGAATCGCGTTGTTGAAATCGACGATCTCGCCTTTGCGAATGCCGACCGACTTCGACTCTCCCACGCCCAGAATGCGCAGCGAACCGTCGGGCCGCGCCTCGGCGACGACGGCGCAGACCTTGAAGGTTCCGATTTCCAGTCCGACGAGCAGGCGGTCCTTGGCCATTTAATGGGAGTCCTCCATGTTGCGATCTTCGATGGGCTTCGCTCCCGCCGCGGCGACGAGCTGAAAGCGAACCGGGGTGTATTTTTTCGGGATCAAGTTCACGCTTTCAATCTGGCGATTGTTGTCGCGGCAATTCACGAGCAATTTTTGCAGGCGGTCGAGCTGGCCGGCGGGATCCTGCGGCGCGAAGGTGAAGTGCGCTTTGTCGGTCGCGATGACGTCCAGCGCGTAGCCTTTCGTGATGTCGATGGAGCTGATTTCGAGCAGGGAGTCGGCGCGTTCTGTGCGGGCGGCGAGGAGGTCGAGCGCGGCCTGAAGATCGGCGACGGCGAGGATGTCGCCTTGTTGAATGAGCGCCGTGTCGGGCGCATAAATCACCGGCAATCGCCAATAGTCGGGCTCGATGCGGTAGGGCTTCATCGTGTGGCCCTTGGCGTCGAGAAGGAGGGTGTGGTCGGTCGCGAGGTTTCCGGAGTCGGAGCGCGCGAGCCACGCGATGGGAACGCGCTTCGTGAGCTTGATCGTGATCTTGTCCGGCCAGTCGCGCTGGATGGCCACGTTTTCGATCTGGTCGATCTGCTGGAGGGCGTGTTCGGCCGCGCCGAGATCGATCTGAAAAATATTTTTTCCGAGCGTGATGCCGGTGAGATTCATCGCTTCGTCGCGCGACATCAGATCGTCGAGCTGGGCATCGACGAGGCGGAGATTGTATTCGGGATTCCGGAGGAAAAATTTATCGACGATGGCGTGGAAACCGAAGACCGCCCCCGCGGCGAGCCCGACCCAAAGAGTGGCGCCAAAGACGACGCGAAGAGCCCGGTTTTTCCGCTGCCGCTTCGCGGTCGAGCGGCGCACGCGCACGTCGAGCAAATGCTCGCGGCCCGATCCGGATTTTCCCGGCCGGCGGTTCTTTGCGGTGCGGCTGCCGGCGGTGCGCGTCATTTGTTTCCTTTCTTCAGCGAGAGCGCGGCGATGCGCGCGCAGAGTTCGGGAAAGTCGATGCCGACCGCAGCCGCGCTTTTTGGCAACAGGCTGGTCTCGGTCATGCCGGGAATGGTGTTCACTTCGAGGACGTAGGGATTGCCGGTGGCGTCGAGGAGCACATCGACCCGTGCGTAGACTTCCAACCCAAGGGAGCGATAGGCTGCCAAAGCGGCAGATTGGACTTTGCGGGCCGTGGCGTCGTCGAGACGGGCAGGACAATAATAGTCGGATGCGCCCTTCGTATATTTGTTCTCGTAGGTGTAAAAATCGACCTTGGGTACGATCTCGACGATGGGGAGAACCTCGTCACCGAGGATGCCGACGGTGAGTTCCGCGCCTTGGATGAATTCTTCGATGAGCACTTCGTGATCCCGAGCGAAGCAATCTTCGAGCGCCGCATCGAGTGCGAGGGTGTCCAGCACGATATGCACGCCCACGCTGGAGCCCTCGCGAGGAGGCTTGACCACAAAGGGCAGTGGCAGGGTCGGAGCGTTTCCCTTGACGACGATTTCCCACCCGGCGGTTGGCACGCCCTCGGCTTCGAATTTTTTCTTGCTGGCGATCTTGTCGAACGCGAGACGGCTTGGCGCTTCGCTGTCGCCTGTATAGGGAATGCCGCGGCCGTCCAATACGGCTTGAAGCTGTCCGTCCTCGCCGAAGGTTCCGGGAATCATGTTGAATGCGAGTTCGGTGCCTTCAGGAAGAATGAAATGCTCGTCCCGAATATCGAGTTCCGTGACGTTCGCACCGAGCGATCGGAGGGCGCCGGCGACGGCGGCACCGCATTTAAGGGAAACTTCGCGCTCGGCGCCGGGGCCGCCCTTTAGCACCACGATATTTTTGGGAAGAGTGTTCATGTGATTAAGCTTCTTTTCCGACGATCTGCACCTCGGTCTGCAGGTCGATGCCGCGCTCGCGCATGGCGGCGGCCTTGATTTCCTCGATGAGGGTGAGGACTTCGTCCGCGGTCGCGCCGCCGTCGTTCACGATGAAGTTGCCGTGCACCTCGGAGACGCGGGCCTTGCCGACGGTGAAGTTTTTGAAGCCGAGTTCGTCGATCAATTTTCCAGCCGGAGTTTCATCGGGATTTTTGAAAATGCAGCCTGCGCTCGCGGCGATGGGCTGGGATTCCTTGCGCTTGCTCTCCGACTCGCCAAGGCGCCGGTCGATGTCGGCCGCCGGAGCGGGAGCTCCGCGCAGCACGGCGGAGAGGGCGAAGTTTTTGGCGAGCGTGGGCACGTTGCGATAGTGGATTTCCATGTCGGCGGGCGTGCGGGTGAAGATATTGCCGTCCTGGTCGCAGTAGCGCACGCGCACGACGTGGTCGAAGAGCTGCGCGCCCATCGCGCCGGCGTTCATGCGCAGGCTGCCGCCGAGGTTGCCGGGGATTCCGTCCATCCATTCGAAGCCGCCGAGGCCGGCGTTGCGCGCGGTGGCGGCGAGCTGCTTGAGCTTCACTCCGACGCCGGCGTGAATTTCCTCGCCGACGACTTTCTGCCGCGCGAACTCGCCTTTCGACAAATGCGCGACGACGCCGGGGATTCCGCCGTCGCGCACGAGGAGATTCGAGCCGCGGCCCATGACCATGAAGGGAACGTCCTCGTCGAAGCAGTAACGGATGAGCTCGGCGAGGCCTTCCTCGGTTTCGGGCTCGACCCAGAATTGCGCCGGGCCGCCGACGCGCAGCGTGGTGTGGCGCGAGAGCGGCTCGTAGAGGCGGATCGCGCCGGGGCCGAGAATCTCCTGCAGCGTGTCGCGAAGCGTGAGGTCGACGGTGAGCTGGCTGCCGCATTCGTGGATGTTGCCGGCGCCAAGACTCATGATGAGGTCGCCGTCCTCGATCTCGGGGCCGAGTTCCCACGGCAGCTTCGGCACCTCGGCCTGGAAGCGCGCAAAGGGATGGCCGTTACGCTCGAGCGCCTCGACGATGGTGAGGCCGGAGACGCCCGTAATCGGCTTTTCGCTCGCGGGATAAACGTCCGCGATGAAGGCGGCGTCGGCATCCTTGAATGCACGGCCAAACTCCTCCTTGAGCGCCAGCGTGCGCGTGTAGCGGTGCGGCTGGAAC
>JAATET010000058.1 GCA_015655545.1 Chthoniobacterales bacterium
GTGCCCTTGGCGGCCCAGTCGCGGGAGGAGCCGGTGCCGTATTCCTGGCCGGCGATGATGACGAGCGGCGTGCCGGCGGCCTGATATTTCATCGACGCGTCATAGATGCTCATCTGCTCGCCGTCGGGCTGGTGAATCGTCACGCCGCCTTCGACGCGCGAGCCGTCCTCCTTCGGCGGGATCATGAGGTTCTTGATGCGGACGTTCGCGAAGGTGCCGCGCGTCATGATGAGGTCGTTGCCGCGGCGTGAGCCGTAGCTGTTGAAATCGATGGCTTCGATGCCGACGGACTGCAGGAATTTGCCTGCGGGCGAGCTGGCCTTGATCGCGCCGGCGGGCGAGATGTGGTCGGTCGTGACCGAGTCGCCGAGGATGGCGAGGGGACGCGCGCCCTTGATTTCCGTGATCGTGCCGGCATCCATCGAGAAGTCCTTGAAGAAAGGCGGCTCCTGCACGTAGGTGCTGGCGGTGTCCCAGGTGAAGACTTCACCGGTCGGCGCGGGGACTTCGTTCCATTTCGGATTCTGCTCGGCGAAGTCGGTGTAGAGTTTTTGGAAGACCTCGGGCTTGAGCGCGGATTGCATGGCGCCGCGGATTTCCTCGAGCGTGGGCCAGATGTCGCGCAGATAGACGTCCTCGCCTTTCTGGTCCTTGCCGAGAGGCTCGTGATCGAGGTCGATGTTCACCGTGCCGGCGAGCGCGAAAGCGACGACGAGCGGCGGGGACATCAGGAAGTTTGCCTTGATGTTCTGGTGAATGCGCGCCTCGAAGTTGCGGTTGCCGGAGAGCACGGCGGCGGCGATGAGATCGTGGCCGACGATGGCTTCCTCGATCTCGGGATTGAGCGGGCCGGAGTTGCCGATGCAGGTCGTGCAACCGAAGCCGACGATCTGGAAACCGAGCGTGTCGAGGTAGGGCTGGAGGCCGGTTTTATCAAGATAGTCCTGCACCACGCGCGAGCCGGGGGCGAGGGAGGTCTTCACGGCGGGATCGACGCGGAGCCCGCGCTCGACGGCCTTGCGGGCGAGGAGCCCGGCGCCGAGCATCACGCTCGGGTTGCTGGTATTCGTGCAGCTGGTGATGGCGGCGATGAGCACGCTGCCGTTGCGGAGCGTGCCGTGGGATTCCTGGTGGAAGGGAGATTCCGGGAAGCTCGCGATGTCGTCCGGAGTCGGCGTGTTGTTCACCATCTCCGCCTGGTTTAACGGCTCGCCATGCGAGAGCGTGCCGTCGTCGGTGCTTGGCTCGGGCGCGGCTTCGTTTTTCTTGCGGAAGAATTTGGCGATGCGGGAAAGTGCGTCGGTTTGCTGGCCGTAGCCGCCTTCGCTGATTGGCTTGGTGAGGAGGGCGGTGAAGGTGTTTTTCAGCTCGGGCAGGTTGATGCGGTCCTGCGGGCGGCGCGGTCCGGCGACGCCGGGCTGGACGGCGGAGAGGTCGAGCTCGACGTCCACGCTGTAGGCGATGTCGCCTTTTTTCGGCATGCCGAAGAGACCCTGCGCCTTGAAGTAATTTTCGAACGCCTCGCATTGCTCGTCGGTGCGGCCGGTGGCGCGGAGGTAGTTCACCGATTCCGCATCGACGGGGAAGAAGCCCATCGTCGCGCCGTATTCCGGAGCCATGTTCGCGATGGTCGCGCGGTCGGTGAGCGGGAGGGACGCGGCGCCTTCGCCGTAGAATTCCACGAACTTGCCGACGACCTTCGTCTTGCGCAGGAGTTCGGTGACATGGAGCGCGAGATCGGTGGCGGTGACGCCTTCGCGGAGGCGTCCGGTGAGATGCACGCCGACGACCTCGGGCGTGAGGAAATAGACGGGCTGGCCGAGCATGCCGGCCTCGGCCTCGATGCCGCCCACGCCCCAGCCGACGACGCCCAGGCCGTTGATCATGGTCGTGTGCGAGTCGGTGCCGACGAGCGTGTCGGGATAGTAGACCGTGTCCTCGCCGCTTGCCGCGGAGAGCACGCCCTTCGCGAGATATTCGAGGTTCACCTGGTGGACGATGCCGATGCCGGGAGGGACGACGCCGAAGGTCTCGAACGCGCCCTGGCCCCATTTGAGAAATTCATAGCGCTCGCGGTTGCGCTTGAATTCCATGTCGAGATTCAGCCGCAGGGCGTCGCCGGTGCCGTAGAAGTCGACCTGCACGGAGTGATCGACCACGAGATCGACCGGCACGAGCGGCTCGATCACGCCGGGATTCCTGCCCATGCGCGCGACGGCGCTGCGCATGGCGGCGAGATCGACGAGGAGCGGCACGCCGGTGAAATCCTGCAAAACGATGCGCGCGACGACGAAAGGAATCTCCTCGGTGGCGGGCGCCTTGGCGTTCCAATTCGCCAGCGTCTCGATGTCCTTGGGCGAGACTTTTTTGCCGTCGCAATTCCGGAGCACCGACTCGAGCACGATGCGGATACTGACGGGCAATTTCGAGATCGGGCCGACGCCCTGTTCCTCCAGCGCGGGCAGCGAGTAAAGCAGCCCTGTTTTTCCCTTGGATGCCTCGAATTTACGAACCGTCTTGAATGCGTCTGACATGGTGAGAAAAGAAAGCTCGAATCGTGCCGGAGCCGCAAGGGAAAATGCGGTCGGTTGCCCTGGATGCGCCTGAAATTGCGATTTCACGCACCCATCTCGGATATCGTCGGCTCTCTTCCGCGACCTCCCGCCGCCGCGAGGAAGACGATCTACTTCGCGGCAGCTTCCGCGCGGTATTGGATGTAAGCGCTGCGGGAGGCGAGGTAGCGATCGAGGGCGTCCTTGGTGATCGTATCGTAGAGATCCAGCTGGCCGGGCAGGGCGCGCAGGGTATTCGCCGCCGGGATGGCGATGATCCAGTCGTAATCGCCATACACGAAGCAGACCCAGGTGATCGGGTTCAAGGCATAGTCTCCCGCCAGGCCGAAGGTGTCGCGCAGGGTGCTCGGGCCCAGCAGCGGCAGCACGAGGTAGGGTCCGTTGCCGATGCCCCATTTCGCGAAGGTCTGGCCGGTATCCGCGGCGGGCACATCCGCCAGCGCGGGAATGTGGTCGGACGGGCGACCGATGCCGCCGACGCCGGCGGTGCTATTGACGAGAAACTTCCCGGTTTCCAGCCCCGCGCGTTTCCAATTCCACTGCAGCACGTCGTTGATCACGCGAATCGGGAACTTCACGTTCTCGTAGGCGTTGTAGACGCCCTGGCGCACCGGCTTCGGCACCACGGTTTGGTAGCCCTTGGAAACGGGACGCAGGATGACCGTGTAAATGCCGTGGTTGAGCAGGAAGGTCGCGCGGTTGAGCGGCTCCAGGGGATCGGAGATCGGCGCGACTTTGTATTCGTCCAGGTCGTCGGTCTTGACGGCTTTTCCGTCGGATGTGTTTTTGCCGACGGTCGCCGGAGCCGGCGCGGGCTGCTTCGGCGCGGGTGACGTGCAGCTGGTCAGGAGCGAGCTCGCGAGAAGAACCGGCAGGAAAGCGGTCTGGAGTTTCATTTCGGATGGGCCACGGCTTGGTTGAGTGAGCTGAGGACGGCGGCCGCGCCGCCTTTTTGGAACGGTGCGTCGAATTGCGAGCGGTAGTTCGCCACGAGGCTCACGCCCTCGACCACGACATCGGTGATGCGCCAGCCCTCGGCTTCCTCCAGGCGATAGATGACGGCGTAGTGGCTGCCTTTGTAGAGCAGCTTGGTCGGGACCTCGACCCGCCCGGGTGCGGGAGTCGATGCCGCCTTGAAGGTGATCTCCGGGTGCTCGCCCGGCGTATATTTGCTGCTGTAGGTGCGAATGATCAAAGTGGTGAAGAGCTTGATGGCCTCGTTCTGCTGGTCCTTCGAGAACTGGCGCCAGCCCGGTCCTATCGCGCGGCGGGTCATCGCATCGAAGCTGAGGTATTTTTGCAAAATCGGACGCAGGCTTTCCGCCAGCGCGCTGACGCCGGAGGCGTGTTCCGCCATCTTCACGACTTCATCCACCGCGCTGTGCAGGCGGGCTTCCGCTTCGGCCGTCGATGCCGAGGCTGTCGCTTGGAACAGGGTCAATGAGGCGAGGAGAAGGAGCGGGCGGAGGTTCATGGCGCGGGTTTTGGATCTTTGTCCGTGTCGACACTGCCGAAAGCCATTTTCCCGATCAAGGATTCGAGGTCGACGGCCGATTCGGTCATGGTGATTCGCGCGCCGGGATCCAGATACGCTTCCTCCGCGCCCGGGGAAAGCGCGACGTATTTGTCGCCGATCAGGCCGGTGGTCTTGATGGAGGCCATGGAGTCCGTCGGCAGCCGCAGCACTTTTGCGATGCGAAGCGTGGCGATGGCGCTGTAATCCGCGGGGTCCATCCGCACCGCCTCCACGCGGCCCACGGTCACGCCCGCCAAAAGCACGCTGCTCCCGCCGTGCAGGCCGCCGGCATTGGTGAAGCGGGCTTCGACGAGATAGGTCTC
The DNA here is from genome assembly GCA_015655545.1 of Chthoniobacterales bacterium. Lineage (GTDB taxonomy): Bacteria > Verrucomicrobiota > Verrucomicrobiia > Chthoniobacterales > JAATET01 > JAATET01. The sequence continues at coordinate 4,413 of JAATET010000058.1, forward strand.
GCCGCCGACCAGCGATCCCGAGCCGAGCTTGAGCGTGAGGTAGGCGACCGCCGCGATGCCCATCAGCACGAAGATCCCGACGTAAAGCTCGAGCGTGGTTTTTTTCATGCGTCGTCGGATTGAATACTCTCTCCGCGCCGAATTGCAGCAAGAGAACTGCCAAGTGCCTCGGCGCTGTCGCGAAATCCACGCACCACAGAGTTCGTGGAGGCGGAAAATTCAGCCGGCGTGCCTTCGAAGCAAATCCGCCCCCGGTCGAGGAGGGCGACGCGGTCGCTGGCGATCAGCGCCTCGACCACGTCGTGGGTCACGACGAGCGCGGTGAATCCGAACTGGCGCTGGTATTTCGCGATCATGGCGAAAACGGCGTTGCGCCGCAGGGGATCGAGTCCGGCCGTCGGCTCGTCGAAGAAAACGAGCTCCGGCCGCGTGACGATCGCCCGCGCCAGCGCGAGCCGCTTTTGCATGCCGCCGGAGAGCTGGCTCGGGTAGCGGTCGCGGAAGTTCTCGATCTCCAGCTGGCGGAGGGCTTCGAGGCTGCGCTCGCGGATCTCATGGTCGGGGAGGCCGGTCGTCTGCTCGAGCGGCAGCGCGACGTTTTCCAGCGCGGTCAGCGAATCGAAGAGCGCGTTGCTTTGAAAAAGGAAACTGGAGCGGCGCTGGAAGTCCGCCCGCGCGGCGGCATTCAGCAAACGTCCGTCGAAGCGGATCGTTCCGGCATCCGGCTGCTCGACGCCTCCCAGGCATTTCAGGAAGACCGATTTGCCCGCGCCGCTCGGCCCCAGCACGGTGCACACGCTGCCGCGCCGCACCGCGAGCCCGACGCCCGCGAGCACGACATGGTCGCCGAAGCTCTTTCGCAGGCCCTCGACTTCGAGCAGCAGGTCGGTTTGGCCGGCGCTCATGATCGGACGAGGAAGGATGTGATGACGTAATCGGCGACGAGAATGATGATGCTCGAATGCACGACCGCGCGCGTGGTCGCCGCGCTCACCGCGCGGGCGCCGGTGGCCGATTTGCAGCGGTCCGCATGGAAACCGTGATAGGCGCACAGGCTGATCGTCAAGAGACCGAAAATCGCCGCTTTCAGAAAACACTCGCGCACATCCGCCGCGCCCACCGCCTGCTCCACCGACGACCAGTAGACGCCCGGCTCCACCCCGAGCAGCAGCGAGCCGGAGAGGCTGCCGCCCCACAACCCGACCGCCACGAAGAGCGCCGTTTGCAGCGGGAAAACGAGCAGCGCCGCGATGAGGCGCGGGGCGACGAGATAGCCGTGGCTGCTCGCGCCCATGGTCTCCAGCGCGACGATCTGCTCCGAGTTGCGCTGGATGCCGAGCTCGGCGGCGAGCGCGGAGCCCGCCTGTCCCACGAGCATCAGCGCGGCGAGCACGGGCGCCATTTCCCGGATGAGGCTGAGCGACACCAGCGCGCCGAGCAGGCCTTGGGAGCCGAAGCGATTGAGCACGTAGTAGCCCTGCAGGCCCAGCACCAGCCCGGTGAACGCGCCGACGATCAGGATCACCGGCAGGCAGAGCGCGCCCTGCTCGTAAACCGCGCGGATGATGCGGCGGAAAAGCCGTCGGGATTGCGTGGCGGCGCGGAACGATCGGCCCGTGAAAAGAGCGAAATCGCCAAGTCCGAAAACAATGTGAAGGCTCTGCGCGCCCAGCAATCTCAACATTTGCGCGCATTGATCGCAGGAAGAAATTGGTTGTGCAATGCCTCGGTTGTTTTGGAGTTTCCTCTTCCGTCTACTGAAAAGCCGTTGCTGGCTTTCGACTTCTCTTTTCGTAGAAGAACGCTAAAGGGTTCATTTGCATCGCCTCCCCGGAATTAGGCAGCTGGGGCGACCAAGCCCCGCCATCCATGTTGACTATTGACAAACTCCTGGAGGATTCACGTCGCGAATTGCTCGACCTCTCGTCTCGAAATCGACTTTTGTCGATGCCAGTTCAGTCGAAGTCGGCCCGTATCATCCACGTCAAAGATGAGAAAAGTGACCATGTTTTTCGAATACTGGTCAGCGAGCGCAAGTCGATGGCCTTCCTTCCGGGCATCGAAAAGAAAGCAACGGAAGTTTTATCTATTCCTTACGTGGAAGCAGCTTTTGACGTCCCGTTTGGAATGCCGCCACATGAGCTTACAACGAAACAAATAGGCGAAGTGCTCTTTGCGATTGTGCAAATCGAAGGGCCCATCCACGAAGATGAATTGACCTCCCGTGTCCGTGACTTATGGGGCTTGGGGCGCGCAGGTTCGCGTATCCAGGACGTCGTGACGCGAGGTATTCGGTCATTGCTAGATTCAAACCGGTGCCAGCGAGAGGGTGAATGTCTGTTTTTAGCGAATGAACCCGTAAAAGTTCGTAATCGCGAAACCGTAAAATCCGCGAGTTTGCGCAGGGCAGAGATGCTACCGGGATTAGAGATTCGCTTGGCGATAGAAAATATCGTGAAAGCTCATTTTGGAGCGAATTCACGAGAGATTGTCACCGCCGTGGCTCGGCTGTTCGGCTTTCGTAGCACGAGCAGCATATTGCGCGAAACGATAGAGATGCAAATCGACGCGATGCGAAAGATGGGGACTCTTTCGGAACAGGATGGCTTGTTGCGCTGGCAGGCATCGCGGGAAATGTTCCATACTTGAAATGGCGACGCCGCGCCGTTATGGAAGCAGCCTGCCATGTCCGTCCCTGTCACTTCAGCCCCTTTGCCCAAGCAAACCAAATTCGGCCAGACCATGCGGAAGGATGCGTGGTGGATGCAGCCGCTGCTCGTCTTTCTCGGCTTCTCGGCGTTTATCGTTTACTCCACCTGGGCGGCGTTTCAGAACGCGCACTACTGGGTCGAGGCCGGCGGCGCGGACTACCTTTCGCCCTTTTACTCGCCCGAAATTTTTGGCGCCTCGCCGCACGCGCTTTTCGGTCCGAAACCCGCATGGTGGCCGGGTTGGCTGCTTTTTTCCCCCACGCTTTTTGTGCTTTGGGCGCCGGCGGGATTCCGCTTCACCTGTTATTACTACCGTGGCGCTTATTACAAGGCGTTCTGGGCCGATCCCCTCAACTGCACGGTCGGCGAGCCGCGTAAAACCTACCTCGGCGAGCAATATCTCCCGCTCATCCTCCAGAACGTCCACCGCTATTTTCTCTATGTGGCGCTGTTGTTCATCCTTGTTCTCGGCCACGACGCATGGCGCTCGATGTGGTTTGCGGATGCGGCCGGCGTGAAGCATTTCGGCGTCGGCGTCGGCACGATCGTCCTCACGGTGAATGTCCTGCTCATCTGCGGCTACACCTTTGGCTGCCATTCGCTGCGCCACCTGATCGGCGGCTTCATGAACCAGATTTCCAAATCGCCCTGCTCGAGCTGCTACAACGCCGTGAGCTGCCTGAACCGCAAGCACATGATGTGGGCGTGGTTCAGCCTTTTCTGGGTCGGATTCACCGACGTCTACGTGCGCCTTTGCTCGATGGGCATCTGGCACGATGTGCGGCTTTTTTAACCCCCGGATATTTTTACCACTGTGACCAATTACGAAACTTTTGAATACGACGTGCTCGTCATCGGGGCCGGCGGCGCAGGACTGCGCGCGGCCATCGAAGCCTCGGCGGCGGGTGTAACCGTGGGCCTCGTCTGCAAATCCCTGCTCGGCAAGGCGCATACCGTGATGGCCGAGGGAGGCATGGCGGCGGCGATGGGCAACGTGGATGACCGCGACAACTGGAAGGTGCATTTCGCGGATACGATGCGCGGCGGGCAATACGTGAACAACTGGCGCATGGCCGAGCTCCACGCGAAGGAAGCTCCCGATCGCGTGCACGAGCTCGAGGCCTGGGGCGCGGTCTTCGATCGCACGAAGGACGGCAAGATTCTCCAGCGAAATTTCGGAGGCCATCGCTACCCGCGGCTCGCGCACGTCGGCGATCGCACCGGGCTGGAGCTGATCCGCACGCTCCAGGATCACGGCATCCACCAGGGCATCAACGTGCACATGGAATACACCATCGTCACGCTGCTCAAGGATGGCGACCGCGTGGTGGGAGCCTTCGGCTACGATCGCGAGCGCGGGCGCTTCCGTGTATTCAGGACGAAGGCGATTGTCATGGCCACGGGCGGCCTCGGCCGTGCCTACAAGATCACCACCAACTCGTGGGAAGGCACCGGCGACGGTGTCTCGCTCGCCTACCACGCCGGCGCGGAATTGATGGACATGGAGTTCATCCAGTTCCATCCCACCGGCATGGTGTGGCCGCCGAGCGTGAAGGGTATCCTCGTCACCGAGGCCGTGCGCGGCGAGGGCGGGGTGCTGCGAAACAAGGACGGCAAGCGGTTCATGTTCGACGACATTCCCGACAACTACAAAAGCCAGACATCGGACAACCCCGAGGAAGGCTGGCGTTACACGCAGGGCGACAAGAACGCGAAGCGTCCCCCCGAGCTGCTCACGCGAGACCATGTCGCCCGCTGCATCAACCGCGAGGTCAAGGAAGGCCGCGGCAGCCCGCACGGCGGCGTGTTTCTCGACATCGCGTGGATCAAGGAAAAAATCCCGAACGCCGCCGAGCACATCAAAAAGAAACTGCCGAGCATGTATCACCAGTTCATACAGCTCGCCAATCTCGACATCACCAAAGAGCCGATGGAGATCGGCCCCACGACGCACTACGCGATGGGCGGCATCCGCGTGGACGGCGAGACGCAGATGAGCAGCGTGCCCGGCCTCTTCGCCGCCGGCGAATGCGCCGCCGGTCTGCACGGGGCGAACCGCCTCGGCGGCAACTCGCTCTCCGACCTCATTGTCTTCGGCAAGCGCGCGGGCGAGTTCGCCGCGAAATTCGCGAAGGAAAACGACTTTGCCGCGCTCGACCTCACGCAGGTCGAGGCCGCCGAGCAGGAGGCGCTGGAGCCGTTCGGCCGCGCCGCCGCCGCCGAAGGCCCCTACCGGGTCCAATACGACCTGCAGGACATGATGCAGAGCCTCGTCGGCATCGTGCGCCGCGAGGACGAAATGGTCCGCGCGTGCGACGAGGTCGAGAAATTGAAGGCCCGCGCCGCGAAAGTCGTCGTGCACGGCCACCGCGAATACAATCCCGGCTGGCACACCGCGCTCGATTTGAAGCACCTGCTCACCTGCGCCGAGGCGATCACACGCTGTTCGCTCGACCGCAAGGAAAGCCGCGGCGGGCACTTCCGCGAGGATTTTCCCGAAAAGGATGCCGAGGCCGCGAAGGTGAACACCGTGGTGTGGAAAGCCGCGGACGGCTCCATGAAGCTGCGGCGCGAGGCGATTACGGAAATGCCGGCCGAGCTGAAACAAGTCATCGAGGACATGAAATGAAGACCGTTACTTTCCGAATTTCCCGCGGCGACGCGACCGGCTCGAAGCTCGTGGACTACACCACGGAAGTCTCCGAGGGCATGGTCGTCCTCGATGTGGTGCACAAGATCCAGGCCGAACAGGCGAACGACATGGCGTGCCGGTGGAATTGCAAAGCGGGCAAGTGCGGCTCCTGCTCCGCCGAGATCAACGGCATGCCGAAGCTCATGTGCATGACGCGCCTCGACCAGATCCCGATCGACAAGCCGGTGACCATCGAGCCGATGAAAGCCTTTCCGCGCCTGCGCGATCTCGTGACCGACGTGTCGTGGAACTTCCGGGTCAAAAAGAAGATCAAGAAGTTCAATCCGCGTCCGCCCGACGCGCCGGACGGCACGTGGCGCATGCAGCAGGAAGACATCGACCGCGTGCAGGAATTCCGCAAATGCATCGAGTGCTTCCTCTGCCAGGACGTCTGCCACGTCTTGCGCGACCACGACAAGCACGAGGAATTCATCGGCCCGCGTTATCTGGTCTATACCGCCGCACTCGAGATGCATCCGCTCGACACGGAGGATCGGCTCCCCGAGCTCAAACAGGCGCATGGCATCGGCTTTTGCAACATCACGAAGTGCTGCACGAAGGTCTGCCCCGAGCACATCACGATCACGGACAACGCCATCATCCCGCTCAAGGAGCGTGTCGTGGACGAGTTCTACGACCCCCTCGGGTGGCTCTGGAAACTCCTGCGTAAAAAAGAATGAGCACGCCCCGGGAACTCAAGCAAATCGATGCCGGCGAAATTTCCGAAGCCCTCGAGCGCGCCGCGCATTACCGCGAGCTCGACGAGTCCGCGCAGGCCGAGAGCATCTGCCACGATGTCATCCTCGCGGATCCGCACAATCAACGCGCGCACATCCTGCTTCTGCAGGCTCTCTGCGACCGCTTCGGCAAAGGCTACGCCGTCGACTTCATCCAGGCTCTCGAGATTCTCCCCGAGCTCGAGGATCCCTACGATCGCGCTTTTTACGCCGGCTTCATCTGCGACCACAAGGCTCACGCGATGCTTCGCGACTCCGAGAACGGCTGCCGCTACGACGCCTACGAATACCTCTGCGAGGCCATGACCTGCTACGAAAAGGCCGAGAAGCTGCGTCCGCGCAAATGTGGCGAAGCGCGCCAGCGCTGGAACGCCTGCGCCCGCATCATCTCTGCCAATCGCCTCGAGCCCTGGCCCGTCGAGCCCGAGCCGGGGCCGCTCGGCGAATAGCCTCCGACATCAAGATCCGTCGGCGTTACGCAATATCCGGTGGGATCCCGCCAAGCGGCGTGTATCGCGCGGGGCGACGCCGAAATAGCCTTAGGGGAGAAAAGTCGACCATGGAAACGAACCCTTCCTCACCCGCGACGCACTCCGGCGAAAGCTTCGATATCGAGGACAGTGACGACCTCTTTGGCGTCGCCAGACAGCTTATCGACGGACGTCATTTCGGCGTGCTCACCACCACGGACTCCGACGGCGCTCCCCACGCCCGCTGGATGGCCACGATGACCTTCGAAAAATTTCCCCGCATCCTCACGCTCACGTCGGCCGGCAGCGGCAAGGTGAAACACATCCGCGCCAACCAGCATGTGGACTGGCTCTTCAACAACGAGGATTTCACTCTCGTGCTGAATCTCAAAGGCCGCGCCCGCATTTTTACCGACACCGTCTCGATCAAGCGCGCGTGGAAAGCGATCAAGGACAAATCGCACGCCTATTTTCTGAACAATATGGCAGGGGATTCCAAGATCGCGGTCATCGAGACGGTCGTCGAGCGCGTCGATTACACGGCCGCCCAGCATGGGCTGCGCTTCAGCCGGACATTCGGAGCCGCGCTCCCGGCCCCCGTCTCGCTTTTCGGCGACCTCCCCGCCGAACCGTCCAAAGAACACTGCAGTCAAACCTGAACGATCCCAAAACCATGCAACGCCCCATTGTCTTCCTGGCTACGTCCGATCCGAAATTCGAGAGCATGGCGATCAATGCGATCCTCGGAACAAAACATTGCGCGAGGCCGGCGCACGACCTCGATCAAGCCTATCGCGCTCTCAGCGAGGGAGCCGAAAACATAAGCCTTGCCGTGGTCGATGTGACCCGCGGACAATTCGGCCGCCAGCTCCTGCGCGCGTTGAACGGAGCCCGGCCGGACTTTCCAATTCTCACAATCACCGACGCCGCCGACCCGCTCGAGTTTGGCGATCTCGACGGCCTCGTCCTCATGCGATGCGAAAAATCCGCACCGGCCGAAATTCTCCGCGAGGAGATACGGGAAATGTGCTTGGAAAGCACGCGCGCCTCCTGTCCGGCATAGCCGGGCGCTCGCTTCCCATTTTTTATTCTATGGCGGCGATCAACCGTCGCGTCCGAGCGGCCTTCCCTGGTTGACTTGCGCGCCGTCAAGAAATTCGTAAATCGGCCCTGTAAATCACCGGCTCGTGCTTCGGAAATTTGATGCCGGTCAAACATTCCGGCGCGCCGCTTGCGAAATCTTTCGTCGCCGGCAAACCGCCGTGATTGAATGCCATTCGTGACCGCAGAAATCCTCGCTCGAGTTCAGTTCGCCTTCACGATCATGGTGCACTACATCTACCCGCCGCTCAGCATCGGCCTGGGGGTGGCGCTGGTCATCATGGAGGCCTGCTGGCTGCGCACCGGAAACATCCTTTTTCACAACATGGCGCGGTTCTGGACCAAGGTGTTCGCGCTCACGTTCGCCATCGGCGTGGCGACCGGGATCGTGATGGAGTTCGAGTTCGGCACGAATTGGGCCACGTATTCGCGATTCGTCGGCGATATCTTTGGCAGCGCCCTCGCGGCGGAAGGCATCTTCGCCTTCTTTCTCGAATCCGGGTTCCTCGCCCTCCTGCTTTTCGGATGGAACAAGGTGGGTCCGAAGCTGCATTTCTTCGCGACCTGCATGGTCTGCTTCGGCGCGCATTTCAGCGCGGTCTGGATCGTGGTGGCCAACAGCTGGATGCAAACCCCCGCCGGCTACCATCTCGAGCGCATCGTCGACGGGAAGCCGGTCCCGCTGCCGATCGACCATGCCGTGGTCGCCGCGGATCTCGGCACGGTGCGCGCCGTGGTGGATGACTTTTGGGCGATGGTCTTCAATCCCTCGACGGTCGATCGTCTCACCCATGTCGTGCTCGGCGCATGGATGGCCGGGGCGTTTCTTGTCGTGAGCATCAGCGCCTATTATCTGCTGCGCCGGCGGCATGAGGAATTCGCGCGCGCCTCGCTCAAGGTCGGCCTCGCCTTCGGAACGGCCGCCACGATTTTGCAAATGGTCAGCGGCGATCTCACCGCCGTCGGGGTTTCCAAAAACCAGCCGGTGAAGCTGGCCGCGATCGAGGGCCTTTACAAAACCCAGCCGTATGCGCCGCTCGGCCTCGCGGGCTTCGTGGATTCGAAGACGGAAGAGACCCATGCGCTCCAGATTCCCGGCCTGCTGAGTTTTCTCACCTATCACGATGCCGCGAAGCCCGTGACCGGCTTGCAGGATCTCCCGCCGGATAATTTTCTGAAGCGTTATCATCCCGAGGCCGCTGTCGCGGACCTTCCGGGCATTCGCAAGACGTATTGGCCGAATGTGCCGGTGGTTTTTCAAACCTATCACCTCATGGTTGCAGTCGGCAGCGCGCTCTTTGCGCTGGTCGTGATCGCGGGATTTTTCTGGTGGCGCGGCTGGCTCTTTCGCGTGGACTGGCTGCCGGCGCGGCTGCTGCTCGGTGCCTGCGTGCTCTCGGTGCTCGGCCCCCAGATTGCGAACCAGGCCGGCTGGTTCACCGCGGAGATGGGCCGGCAACCGTGGATCGTCTATGAATTGCTGAAGACGTCGCAGGCGCTTTCGAAGGTCGTCACCGCGAACCAGATCCTCGCCTCGCTCCTGCTTTTCGGAGCGGTCTACCTGCTGCTCTTCATCATGTTCATTTACCTGCTCACGCGAAAAATCCAGCACGGCCCGGACGAGGGCGACCAGTCCCACGAAATGCCCGACAGCTGGAAGGCCGTGCTGCGCGCGGACGACGAGGAGGCACGGACATGACCATCGGCGGCTACTATCTCGATCTGCAAATCGTCTGGTTCATTCTCGTGGGGGTCCTGCTCACCGGCTATGCGGTGCTCGACGGCTTCGACCTCGGCGTCGGCGTGCTGCAGCTTTTCGCGCGCAAGGACGAACATCGCCGCCTTTTTCTCAACGCGATCGGCCCCGTGTGGGACGGCAACGAGGTCTGGCTCGTCACGGGCGGCGGCGCGCTTTTCGCGGCTTTCCCCGAGGCCTACGCCACGGTGTTCTCGGGGTTTTACCTCCCGTTCATGCTGCTGCTTTGCGCGCTCATTTTTCGCGCGGTGGCGATCGAGTTTCGCAGCAAGGAGCCGTGGCCTTGGTGGCGGCAGATGTGGGACATTCTGTTCGCGCTCGGCAGCACCATCTCCGCCCTGCTCATCGGCGTGGCCATGGGCAATATCGTGCGGGGAATTCCGCTCGATGAGCATCACGAGTTTGCGGGAACGTTTTTCGGATTGCTGAACCCCTACGCGCTCCTGATGGGCGTGACCGTGGTGCTGCTTTTCGCGATGCACGGCGCCATCTATCTCGTGATGAAGACCGAGGGCGAGCTGCACGAGATCGTCCGCGGCTGGGTGCCTCGCATCATCGGGTTCTTTCTCACCGCCTACATCCTTTTCAATTTCTACACGCTCATCGCGCTGCCGCATGTCTACGCCACCGTGCGCGAACGCCCGTGGATTCTACTCGTGATTGCCACCGCCGTTCTGGCGATCATGAACATTCCGCGCGAGTTTCATCACAAACGGGACTTCAATGCCTTCCTTTCCTCGTGCCTCGGCATGGCGCTGATGATGGCCGCGTTCGGCCTGACCTATTTTCCAAACATGGTGCTTTCGTCTCCGCTGCCGGAAAACAGCCTGACGGTCATGAACGCCTCGTCGTCGCCGAAGACGCTGGAAATCATGCTCATCATCGCCCTGATCGGGATTCCCATCGTGCTGACTTATACCGCGTGCATCTACTATATCTTCCGCGGGAAAACGAAACTGACCTCGCATAGTTACTAGCAAAAATCTGCGCCAATGGCTCGGACGTTTTTTCACGAGGCGCCACGCCGCGGGACGGATCAGGCAGCGGCGTAGCTTGTGAAGCAGTGGCCGCGAACGAGATTTCGCGACTCGCGCCGGACGGGAGGGAATCCCAGTCCTGCAGCTTCGGGGATGCTACATATGATGTGCCTTCCATGCACAGTGGCTGCACAGTCGCTGACAGTTGGTCCGTAAAACCAAAAAGCTCTTGTGAATCATTGATTCACAAGAGCTTCAAAGTGGTTGCGGGGGTAGGATTTGAACCTACGACCTTCAGCTTATGAACCTGACGAGCTACCAGGCTGCTCCACCCCGCGATTGGAAATGAGAAAGTATCCGAATCGCTCCTTCGCGCAAGGAAAAGTTTCAGGCCGTGCGGCTCGCCCGGTCGAGATTGGGCACATCGCCTCGATAGCCGTGGACGCCGCGCGGAACTTTCGCGAATTCCTCCAGTAGCGCTTGGTTGAGCATGATGCCGGTTTCGAAATTTCGCACCGGGAAATTCTCGTTCGGAGAATGCGCGGCACAATCGGGCGAAGCGAGCGCGGGTAGCAATGCGTCGGCCCCGAGGACTTCTTTAAATGTCGTGAGGATCGGAATGCTTCCGCCTTCACGATACAGGCTGGGTTTTAGGCCGAACACCCGTTCCAGTGCGCGCTGGGCGGCCTGGCCATCGGCGGACATCGGATCGCTGAAATACGGCAATCCGCTGTGGCCCCGCTCGATCTCGATCGTCACCCCTGCCGGACAATGCGCGCGGAGGTGCGCCTCGGCGAGATCCAGAATCTTTTCCGGTTCCATGCGGGGAACCAGGCGGAAAGTCAGTTTGAAAAACGCGCTGGCGGGGAGGACGGTTTTCGTTCCTTCGCCCTGATATCCGCCGCCGATGCCGTTGACTTCGGCGGTTGGTCGCGCCCCGATACGCTCGGTGGCGCTGTAGCCGGCCTCGCCGAAAAGCTCGGTCACACCCGTTTGCGCGAGCAGGTCGGCATCGGAAATCGGGCTCGCTGCCGAGGCGGCGCGCTCCCAATCCGCCAGCGGCCGCACCGTGTCGTAGAAGCCGGAGATCGCCACGCGTCCGTCGTCGTGATGCAGGCTCGCGACGAGCCGTGCCGCGGCCGTGGCCGGATTCATGACCGCACCGCCATAAACGCCCGAGTGGAGATCGACGGACGGACCCTTCACCCGCACTTCCATGGCGGCGATACCGCGCATCGCGTAGGAAAGCGTCGGGTGGAAATCGGAGACCATTCCATTGTCGGAAATGCAAATGACGTCGCAAGCAAGGTCATCGCGATGCTCGCGCAAAAAAGCATCCAGGCTTGGGCTGCCGATTTCTTCCTCGCCCTCGATGAGAAAGATCACATTCACCGGCGTGGTCCCGGTGTGCGCAATCGTTTCGCGCACGCCCAGGATATGCGCGAGGATCTGCCCCTTGTTGTCCGTCGAGCCGCGCGCGTAAATGCGATCATTGCGGAGTGTCGGCTCAAAGGGCGGCGTCTCCCAAAGCTCGATCGGATCGACCGGCTGGACGTCGTAATGGCCGTAAATGAGCACCGTGCGCTTGGCAGTATCCCGTGGCGTATGGGCGAGCACCACCGGCTGACCGGCGGTGGGCAAGACTTCGGAATGCAGGCCGATGGATTGCAGCAGAGTGCTCAGCCAGCCCGCGCATTGGCGAAGGTCTTCCGCGTGTTCGGCTTGCGTCGAAATTGTGGGGAAACGGAGAAACTTCAGCAGCAGCGGGAGCGGGTCATTTTCAGGCGTCATATACTATATGTTGTGGTTGTGAATAAGTATTTCCACTTTGGGTAGTGTTTTTGGTTGCTCCGTCCCTTTCGGCGGTTTTAGGCTGCGGTCGAATCTTAGACGAGTCCCTATGTATCTACAATCCCTCGAAATGATCGGGTTCAAATCCTTTGCCCCGAAGACCGTCCTGCAATTCAACGAGGGCGTCACGGCCGTCGTGGGACCGAATGGCTGCGGCAAATCGAACGTGCTCGACGCGCTCCGCTGGGTGCTCGGCGAGCAGTCCGCGAAAGCCCTGCGCGGCGGCGAAATGTCGGACGTGATCTTCAGCGGCACCGATAGCCGCGCGTCGCTTGGCATGGCGGAGGTTTCGCTCACGTTTTCCGATTGCGAGAAGGAGCTCGGCGTCGAGTGGAACGAAGTGCGCATCACGCGCCGCGTCTTCCGCGACGGCAAGAGCGAATATTTGCTGAACAAAGCCCCGTGCCGTTTGAAGGACATCCACCAGCTTTTCATGGATACCGGCATCGGCCGCAGCGCCTACTCGATCATGGAGCAGGGCAAGATCGCCGACATCCTCTCGAGCCGCCCCGAGGACCGGCGCGCCATTTTCGAAGAGGCCGCGGGCATCACGAAATACAAGGCGCAGAAAAAAGAGGCGCTCCGCAAACTCGAATACACCGAGGCGAATCTGCTTCGCGTCTCGGACATCATCAAGGAAGTCAAACGCCAGATCGGCTCGCTGCAACGCCAGGCCGGCAAGGCGCGCCGCTATCAGGCGCTCATGGAGGACCTGCGCGCCTTCGACACGCATCTTTCCCATCGCAACTACATCAATCTGCGCGCCGAACAGGACGACGTGCGCGGCAAGCTCGGCTGCCACGAGGACGCGCGCGAGACCTTCGAGCGCGAGATCGAAGCGAAGGAAACCGAGCTTGGCGGCTTCCGCGCGCAGCTCGGCGAACTCGAGCAGCATCTCACCGAAGTGCGCGACGGCATCCAGACGCAGCGTAATCGCATTTACTCCGCCGAGACGCGCATCGCGTCGAACTCCGAGCGTTGCGAGGAAACGCAGGGCATGATCGAGCGCAACCAGCTCGAGATCGCCGCGTGCGAGGAAAAGCGCCGCGAGCAGGAAAACCAAATTGCGCGCACCGAGGCGATGATCGCCGAAATGCTCGACCTGCTCCGCTCCGGAGAAGCGCAGCTCAGCGAAGCCAATGAAAAATTGCGCGCCGTGCGCGAGGAGCGCGTGAACGAAGAGCGGGCCGCGCAGTCATTACATTCCGAAATCGGGCAAATCGAAGCCCGGCTCAGCGGTCTCCGTCGCGATGTGTCCGTCGCCGCCGGAAGACGTGAAGCTGGCGAAGCGCGGCTGCAAATTCTGAAGTCCGAGGAAACCAGCGCCCACGAGGCTTTGGCTGCCGTGAACAGCCGCGTGATGGAGACGCGGAGCCGCGTCGAAAGCGCCGCCAGCGAACTCGCGGGCGCGCAATCCGAGATGGATCAGGCGCAGATGAGCCACGACGATTCCCAGCGCGCGCGCCAGGAGGCGGACACGAGCTTGAACGCGGCGAACCGCACGCTCGCCGAGCAGGAGTCGCGCATCGAGGTGCTGCGTCAGCTCACGGAAGCAGGCGAAGGCTTTGGCGAAGGCACGCAAGCCGTGCTCCGCGGGCTCGACAACGCCGACTTTTTCAAGCCCGCCGTGCAAGGCGCGCTCGCATCGTTCATCGAGGTCGATGCGCAATACATCCCCGCGGTCGAGGCTGCGCTCGGCGCGAATTTGCAGGCCATCGTCTTTAAAGATCCCGCCGTGGCGGAGTCCGCGATCATCACGCTGAGCGGGAAAAAAATGGGGCGCGCCGCCGTGGTGCCGCGAGATTGGCTGGCGGGCGAACTCGCCCCCCTCTCGGCGGCTCTTCCCGAGGGCGCGCTGGCCTGGGCGGCTGATTGCATCAAGGTTACGGATCCCGCGGGCACTCTCGCGAGGCAGTTGCTCGCCGGCGTGGTGGTGGTCGATCGGACGGAAACCGCCTTCGTGCTCAAAACCCGGCATCCCGCATTCGGATTCGTGACGCTGTCCGGCGAGTTCATTTCCCGCGAAGGCATCGTGCACGGCGGAAGCGGCGGCGACAGCTCCGGCTCCGTGCTCGCCCGCAAGAATCAAATCCTCGCGCTCGAAAAGGAAATCGCCACGAGCCATGCGATCGTCGCGGAATACACCGCGCAGCGAAACTCCGCGATGGAGTCGCTCGACGCCGCGCAGGATCGCCTCCGCGCCGCCCGTGAAACCGTGCAGGCCGCGCAGCTCGCGCACTCCACCGCCCAAAGCGAGATCGGCATGATCGAGCGCCAGCGCGTGGAAGCCGAGCGCCGGCTGGAAAATTTCACGCGGGAGGCCGGCTCTCTCGAGCAAACGGTCGGAGAGGCTTCGATGCGCGCCGCCGAGCTGGAGAGCGGCATGAGCGGGCTCGAAGAATCGCTCGAAGCGGCGCGCTCGCGGCAGGGCGAGGCCCAGGCGCACATCGATGCGGCGCGCGATCGCGAGCGGCTCGCCACCGACGAGCTGAACGAACTGCGCATCCGCGTCGCCTCGGAGCGGCAGCAGCAGGAAACGCTCGCCCGCCAGCGCGGCCCGCTCACTGCCCGCGTGGCGGAATTGACCGAGCTTCTCGCCCAGCGCGAAAAGGACATCGCCGACTACGAGGCGCGCATTTCGCACCTGCAATCGGAGTCCGCCGAGATGCGGACGAGCATCGAGAACTGGAAGATGCTCCTCGATACCGGCGAGCAGCAAGTCTCCGGAATCCTCGCGCAGCGAGGTGAGTTGCAGGAAAGCGTGGATGCGCTCGAAACGGCCTTGCGCGCGTCGCGCCGCCAGCTCGGCGAGTTGCAGGAAACGCGCAGCCGGCTGGAAGTGCGCGGGACGCAGCTCGAGATGCGCATCGAGAATGTGTGCGCGCACATCGCGCAGCGCTACCAGCTTTCGCTCGAAGAATTTCAGCCGGACACCTATTCGCTGCTCACGGCGCTTCGTGATCGCAAGGCGAAGGTTGCGGCGGAAGAAGGCGAAGTCGTGGAAAATGTCGAACCGCAACCCGTCGAGGAATCGGAGACGATTCCCTGGGGCCGCATCGAGGAGCTCGTCGCGGAACTGACCGGAAAGCTCGACAGCATGGGCCCGGTGAATCTCGACGCGATTCAGGAATACGACGAGCTCGAGCAGCGGCACACGTTCCTCGAGCAGCAGAACAACGATCTCATCAACTCCAAGGCCGAGCTGCTCGAAGTCATCGCGAAGATCAATCGCACGACGAAGGAACTCTTCTCGGAAACGTTCGAAAAGATCCGCGTGAATTTTCAGGAAATGTTCACCGAGCTCTTCGGCGGAGGAAAAGCGAACCTGCTTCTCACCGACGAAAGCGATCCGCTCGAGTGCGGCATCGAAATCATCGCGAAGCCGCCCGGCAAGCAGCTCCAGAGCATCACGCTGCTCTCCGGCGGCGAGAAGACGATGACCGCCGTCGCGCTGCTCTTCTCGATCTACATGGTGAAGCCGAGCCCGTTCTGCGTGCTCGACGAAATGGACGCCCCGCTCGACGAGTCGAACATCAATCGCTTCATCAAAATCCTCGACCGCTTCGTCGGGCAGAGCCAGTTCATCGTCATCACGCACAACAAGCGCACGATCGGGCGCGCCGATACCGTCTTCGGCGTGACCATGGAAGAGCACGGGGTGAGCAAGATCGTGGGTGTGAAGTTCCAGGGCCGGGACACCGAGGCTCCGGCGACGCATGGACGCAGTGGCAGCGTGGCCGAGGCTTTTGGCAAGCACGGCAACCTGCATTCCGAGCAGCAAGGCGTCGCGCTGACCGGCTAGCGAATTTCGGACCGGCTAGTTCTTGCGATTCTGCGCGGCGGTGAACCAGTCGACCGCGCCGAAGGGATTGCCCGCGCCGCCGGTTTTCACGGCGGCCCGCTCGCCGGAGGGCTTGCCGCCGGGCTGGCGGGCGGCGCCGAGCTCGGGCCTGGCTTTCATCGAAAGGGCGATGCGTTTGCGCGGAAGATCGACTTCCGTGACGGTGACCATCACGCGCTGGCCGACCTTCACGATATCGGCGGGATTTTTGACGAACGTATCCGCGAGCTGGCTGATGTGGACGAGGCCGTCCTGGTGCACGCCGATGTCCACGAACGCTCCGAAGGCCGTGACGTTCGTGGCGATGCCCGGCAGCTTCATGCCGATGGTGAGATCCTCCATTTTCTCGACGCCCTCGGCGAAGCTGAACGCCTCGAACTGCTGGCGCGGGTCGCGGCCGGGCCTTGCGAGCTCGGAAAGGATGTCGGTGATCGTGGGCAGGCCGACTTCCTCGCTGACGTATTTTTTCGCGTCGATTTTCGCGCGTTTCGCGGGATCGCGGAGCAGGTCGGCGACGTCGCAGGCGAGGTCGCGCGCCATTTGATCGACGAGCGGATAGCGCTCGGGATGCACGGCGCTGGCGTCGAGCGGATGCGCGCCTTCGCGGATGCGGAGAAATCCCGCGGCCTGCTCGAAGGCTTTCGGTCCGAGGCCGGCGACTTCCTTTAATTCGTCGCGGGATTTGAACGGCCCGGCTTTGTCGCGCTGCGCCACGATGCTCGCGGCGGTGCGGCTGTTCAGGCCGGAGACGTAGGTGAGCAGGTGCTTGCTGGCGGTGTTCAATTCCACGCCCACGCCGTTCACGCAAGAGACGACGACGTCGTCCAGCGAGCGCTTGAGCGCGGTTTGCTCGACGTCGTGCTGGTATTGGCCGACGCCGATGGATTTCGGATCGAGTTTCACGAGCTCTGCGAGCGGATCCATGAGCCGTCGGCCGATGGAAACCGCGCCGCGGACGGTGAGGTCGTAGTCGGGAAATTCTTCGCGGGCCGCTTCGCTGGCGGAATAAATCGACGCGCCGGATTCGCTGACCATCACGATCGCCACGCTCGCGGGCA